>NZ_QUEC01000002.1:60073-262426 GCF_003478095.1 Clostridium sp. AF34-10BH | reverse complement strand
TTCAAAATGTGAAACTCGTTTACAAAACGGGAAACTCGGGTGACTATTGAGCAGAGCTTTTGGGATGCTATATACCCGCTGATTTTTTCGTTACACAAAAATCGCATTTCGTTACATAGGATTGAATTTCAAAGGAAAAGTGGCGATATAAAAAAGGAAATGTTTGAATGGAATAAGATCCGGGGGAGTAGAAGACGAATGCTGAAAATAGCAATATGTGACGATGAACAGCCCATAAGAGAATACCTGAAAAGGCTGGTAAAGAAATGTACGGAGGGGGAAATCCGACTGTTTGCCGACGGCGGAGAACTGTTGGCGGATCCGACGGCGTTTGACCTGATCCTGTTAGATATTTCCCTGAACCGGGAGCAGAATGCGGTGGAACCGGACGGTATGGAGACGGCCAGAAAGATCCGGGAAAGGTCGGATGCACTGATTATCTTCGTGACGGCCTTACGTGAATATGTGTTTGAAGGCTATGATGTGGGGGCATTTCATTATCTTTTGAAGCCTATCGATGAGCAGAAGTTCACAGAAGTCATGGACAGGGCAATCTGCCAGATCCGGAGTAAAAAGAATGTTGAACCGCTGGTTATAAAAGTAGGCGGCAACTATGTCAGGATTCCTGTGGATGATATCCTCTATGCCGAGAACCAGGCCAGAAAAATTATGCTGCACACCAAGTCAAAGAAGGAGCCCTACTGTTTTTATGAAAAAATGGAAGTGCTGGAACAGAAGCTGGGAGATCGCTTTTTCCGCTCCCATCGGGGATTTCTTGTGAATCTGCAGGAGGTGGCCCGGTATGACAACAGCAACATAGAATTGAAAAACGGTGAGAGCGTATTTTTAGCAAAACAGAAATACAATGACTTTGTCACCGCATACATGAAGTATCTGAGAAAAGTGTAAGCGGTGATGCTTCAGAAAGGAATCAGCGGGTGATGGGCCTGCTGATTTTTTGATGTTTCGTTACATGAAAAGATCGGTTCGTTACAAGACATATTAAGGGTGAAAGAAAAGCGGCGATATAGAAGACAGAGAGAAAAAATTGCAGATCAAAGGAGGTCGCAAAATGAGGATCACAACCCAAATGCTGGCAAATTCCGCAGCAAAAAGCGGGATTCCCATTCAGAGAACGTCGCTCTTGGACATTATCAATAACAAGTCATCCCAGAACCTGCTGGGAACCATCGGGAAGAGCATGAACACCACAAGTACCGGTGCCACGGACATTCTGAGGAAAAATAATTATGCAAAGCTGGAGGATCTGTCGGAGAAGTTGAGCCAATCTGCGTCAAAGCTTGCAGGCAGCGATAAGGATTCCATCTACGACAAGGCAAAAGAGAGCGGAGACACCACGGACATCCTGAGTGACGTGAACAAAATGGTGGAAGCGTACAATGCTACCATGAAGCAGCTTAAGACCACCGGCGGAATCATGAATGAATTTTACCAGCAACAGTTAAAAAACATTCCAGCGGGCAGTAAAGAATCACTGGAAAGTATAGGAATCAGTCAGGCAAAGGACGGAAGCCTGATCGTGGACGAGAAAGTATTCCGGAATGCGGATGCGGATACCTTACAGAAGGTACTGGGAGGAGAGAAGGGCATCGCCTCCAAAATAGGATTTCTCGGTGAGCACATCAATAAGAATGCTTCCGAAAATGTGGTCAGCGCATCCAACCGGTATGGTTCCAATGGGGCAACCTATATGGAAGTTTTTGAGGCTAACAAGTATAATTTCTTTGGGTAAGATTGTGTTGTAAAAAAGGCATTGTATTTCAAAAAAATTGAGATACAGTGCCTTTTTGCATATCTGAAATGGAGACCGAATTCTGGCATTAACATTTCTGCATCAATTCTAAAACATTTCTACAAAACTTCCGGGATACATAATATACAGGATAGGAAAATCGAAGTATAATAAATAAAAAAGTATAGGATACCTCGGAAAGGGATAACAAATGAGAATATTAGAAATTATATTGCCGGTACTTGTCATGCTGGTTCTCGGTATGGCATGCAGAAAATTAAAGTTACTTACCAAAAGCGGAATAGATAATATGAAACTGCTGGTAACCAATATCATGCTTCCGGTGGCAATCTTTCATGCACTGGCCACAGCGGATTACAGTGTGAAGACCTGGAAACTGGTGGGGATTATGTTCGTTATGCTGGTGGTATCTTTCGGAGTAGGATTTCTGTTGAAGCCGCTTATGAACGGAGAATACCGCAAGTACCTGCCGTTTATGGTCAGTGTATATGAGGGTGGCCTCATGGCGTATCCTTTGTATACCAGCCTGTGCGGGCAGGAAAATCTCTCACAGATCGCAGTACTGGATATTGCAGGACTTTTGTTTGGATTCAGCATCTATATGGGGATGCTGGGACAGGTGGAAAACGGAGAGAAGATCAATGCAAAGAAACTATGTATGAGTGCATTCCACACACCGGCATTTATTGCAAGTGTGCTTGGAATCCTGGCAGGACTGTCCAAGGTGGTGATTTGCCTGATCGACAGTCCCTTCGGCGGTGCATATCTGGCGGTGGAAGGGATCCTTACCACATCCGTGACAGCAATCATTCTGATCGTTGTGGGATATAGCATGGAACTGACAAAGGAACTGATCCGGCCATGCCTGAAGACAATCCTGATGAGAGTTCTGCTACAGACACTTATGGCAATTGGAGTGCTGTGGGCAGTGCATTTGTGGATAGGAGATAACATGCTGTTGAATCTTGCCATCATTTCCTATATGTCGGCGCCGGCCACTTTCAGCATGCAGACTTTTCTGAAAAAGGAAGAGGGCAGTGCCTATGTATCAACAACCAATTCTATGTACTGTATGGTGTCGATTCTGGTATATATCATTCTGGCAGCAGTGGTTTATTAGAAGTGTGAAAAAGGCAAGCGGTATCCTGCTGTCCGGTCTGGTTGATGACAAGAATGCAGGGGGCCAGGATCCGCTATACGCCGACCACGGCACCGGAGATGGGAACGGAAACCAAACGGAATATGGAAGTCTTGTTGGAAGTCGATCCGGCAAAGTCTGCCGGACAGGGTTTTGGCAGCGCCGGACAGTATCTGGATGTCTGCATCAAGACGGACACGGACACTCTGGACGGTTATGGACTTCGGATCATCCGTACGGCGGCCCATTCCGATGCGGTATCCATGTATCTGATACAGTATGTGCGTGGACAGGCGCAGTGCATTTCCCGCGAGGTCGTGACAAACTGCTTTGTAACGGGATGCAGAATTTGGGTGCGGTATGAGAACGGAATATTATCGGCAAAAGCATGGACGGTTACGGAACCTACGGTGGTACAGCAGGAAAGGGGCTATGCCCGGGGAGTGGAGCTTACGGCAGAAGTAGGCAGAAGAGAAAATGCCGAAAACACCGGACTACTGATCTGGCACACCGGATCGTTGGGAACGGAGAACTGGAGAAATACCACGATGTTACATGGCGTAAGCATTCTTTATTTTTAAAAATTTCAGACAAAATGTGGTGAGAAAACACAGGAGGAAGGGCGGTAGGATTACCGGAGCTGCTTTTCAGGCGCATTCGGATGTGGATACTGTAGTGAAATATAAGGAGACTGCAATTAAAGAAAGGAGAGAGCAAAGAACGGTTCTTTTTATAAAAGAAATTAGAACAGGTAGCCAAATTCCAATAGCCAAACTTCTTCTAAAGCACCAATCTGCCGGATATTTGAAAGTTGTTTATAATAGTATCTGAAAAAACAGGCAGTTGTGGATAAAACTGCGGAAACTCAAGAATGTCGAAGTGTTGTGGATCCTGATAAAATATGCTATGATATTTTTCAATTAGATCAACTTGCGGATGTTTCATCATGCCCGTACGGGGATGGGTAACAGCAGGAAAAAGTTTATATCAGAAAACGAGGAGGGTGCTGAAATGAAGAAGAAAATGGGGTATTTGCAGGTGATTTTAATGATCGGCTGCATTCCGATGCTTGCAACGATGGTTGCTCTGACTGTATATGCATCGGGCAAAATGAAAGATGAACTGGTCGACAGTACCTATCTGCGGCTGAAAGCATGTGCTACATCAGTGGAGCAGTATTTCACATGGGATATCCGTGAGGATATTCTGGAAAAGGATGATATCAGTTATCAGTTTATAGATTCTTTGCAGGATGAGCATATTGAACAGACGCTTTTCATGGAGGATGAGAGATTTATTACTTCCATTGTGGACAAGGATGGGAACAGGGCAGAAGGAACCAAGGCTGATCCACAGATATGGGAGACGGTCAGAGCCGGTAACGATTATGAAACTGATGGAGTAGAGATTCAGGGAGAAGAATATTATGTCTATTATATGCCGGTATGTTCCGATGACGGAGAGATTCTGGGAATGGCTTTTGCCGGAGAACGGGAGAGCATAGTTCAGGATGCAATATCCGACATGTTAAGAAGTCTGGTTCTGCGCTCAGTATGTCTGAATGTTCTTTTTATTGCTGTCATGGTTTATCTGTCATTCAAAATACGAAAACCATTACTGACGACCGCAGAATATATTGACCAAATTGCCAATGGTAATCTGTCAGGCAATCTTGAAGTGAAATCTGTGATCCGTGAAGTGACCACTCTGATCCGGGCATCTGTCAGTATCCACGGATCTGGAAGAGTTGATGCAGTATTTTAAGTAGTTTGAGATATTTGGAGACATTCGTGGACGGGTGCTGCTTTATGTGCTATTATGCAGAATGTCATCAGAAAACAGTAATTGTAGGAAGTAACAGGGATTATAATGAAAAAAAGAATGTTCATGGCACTGGCGGTCGCTCTCACCGGAGTCAGTATGGTGGTGGCAGCAGGAAACGGAGAACTGAAAATACAGAGTGAAACCTCGGTACAGAAAGTACATGCGGCAGAAATACATCAGATCGGTGTCGAGCCGATCCCGGCTACCGGACAGATTACCATAGAGGATCTGCTGGCGGTACAGGGTGGCGAGACGGAAGATCCCAGAGCACTGGAAGGGGTGTCGGATCCGGAGGATGTTCCGGTAGACGAAGCTTCCGTAGAGGATACGACCGCAGATGAATATGCGTCGTTAGCGATCGCCAATGTGACGAATTACGTCAATGTCCGGACAGAACCGAACACAGACAGTGCTGTAGTGGGCAAAATCTATGATGGAGCGGTGGCACAGATCCTGGATGTGGCAGGAGAGGATCAGGACTGGTTCCGGATCATCTCCGGTAATGTGGAGGGCTATATCAAGGCAGAGTTTTTTATTTACGGAGATGCAGCAGCTGAGGTTGTAGACAATTATGTGACCAGATATGCTGTGGTTATCGCAGACCGTCTGAATGTGAGACAGGATCCTGCCACAGATGCAAAAAGAATTGGTTACATTGACAATGGAGAAAAGGTAAAAATTCTGGAGAATGACGGAGACTGGCTGAAGGTACAGTACACCGACAGCAAGGAAGGCTATGTCTCTGCGGAATATGTTACGATCTCGGAAGAATTTATCTATGCGAAGACAATAGAAGAGGAACAGGCGGAAATTGCCGCACAGAAGGCATTGCAGGCAAGAGAACAGACTGCCGAGCAGGATGCCCCGGAGGTGATCACGAGCATCACACTTCCCGCAACTACTTATACCTCCAATGCGGAACTCAGACAGGGAATCATTGAGTATGCCATGCAGTATCTGGGCAACCGGTATGTACACGGAGGTTCCAGTCTGTCAGGAGGTACAGATTGTTCGGGATTTACCTGCTTTATCTATGCGGAGTTCGGATATTCTATCAGCCGTACACCGGGAGGACAGTATTCCGGTGCCGGACGCAGTATCAGTTCTGAAGAACTTCAGCCAGGAGATATTGTATGTTATAGTTCCAATGGAGGGAAGAGCTGTACCCATGTAGGACTGTATATCGGTGACGGACAGATCATCCATTCCGCCAATTCACGGAAAGGTGTCATTATCAGTGCTGTGGACTACAGTCCCATCATCGGTATGCGAAACGTTATTGATTAATAGAATCGGTTTTGAAATTATGGAGCGCCTGATCTTTGGTGAGTACGAAATCACCGAGGATCTCGTCGCTCCATTTTTGCAGGTCTTCCAGATGAAGGACCACACCGGCATAATTGCGGATGCCGTGGGAGGCCGCCAGCTCTTCGGTATATTCTTCCAGCAGATAGACATTTTCAAACCGTACCGGTCCGGAGGTGTACTGACAGACCAGTGGGATCACACCGGTGGTCTTCCGCTCGATGGAGACACCGTCCTCTGCAACGTGAAAAGTCAGCCAGGCCATACCCTCTAACATGCTGAGAGCATTTTTCTGGGTGGACACATAATTGCCCAGCGAATAATAGCACAGAGACTCATTGCCGTTTTCTGCGGTGATCCATTCCACAGGCTCTACCACATGGGGATGGGTTCCGATAATGACATCGGCACCGGCTTCTGTCATCTCCAGTGCCCATTTCTCCTGATAGCTTGAGATTTTGGAGGAATACTCAGTCCCCCAGTGAGGACAGACGATGACGATGTCTGCCAGTTCTTTTGCCCGGGAGATATCCTCTAAGACCTGCGGGTTCAGCGTGGTGAAGTCCATCTGTCCGTTTTTCTCATTTACGGCACACAGAAGATTCAGATGCCCCAGCAGATCTAAGGGGAGTGTCTCGGTATTGGCACCGTAGGTATAATTTAAGATGGCGAAAGTGACATCATCGATGGTAAGTAACGGAATGTCATCTGCCTGTGAAGCGTCTTCGTGAATACCGGTTACCAGTACCTCCGGGTGCTTGTTTTTCCAGAAATCCGCACAGTACAACAGGCCGTCCAGCTTCTGATCCGCGGTATGATTGGATGCCTGCAGAACCACGTTGAATCCGGCATCCGCAATCGCATCCCCAACTTCGGTAGGAGAATTAAAATAGGGAAAACCGGAAAATCCCCGGGAATTGCCGCCCATGACAGTTTCCTGATTGATGATCCGGATGTCTGCCGCGTTTAAGAAGGGTGAAATCCCCTGAAACAGCATGGAGAAATCATAAGTTCCGTCCTCCTGTTTTCCACTGGCCACGATTCCCAGATGCATCAGGTTGTCCCCGACAGCCATGAGCGTAATGTCATGCTCCGGGAAGGGAGTGGGGGTCGGCTCCGGAGTAGGGACGGGAACCGGTGTGGCAGAAGGCGGTGCAGGGGTCTGTGGAACGACAACAACATCGCTGCCTGCAGCAGTTTCTTCCAGAAAGTAATAGCCGCCCATGCTCGCCAGTAACAGTAACGGAACGAGAACCAACAGCAGATAGAAACGTGAAATCGGTTTTTTCATATATTATTCTTTTGTTCTCCTTTATTATCTCTTACGGAATTCCGGTTACAAGGTCTGTTTACAATCAAAAGTAACAATAATATTATAGCATTGATTTTATTTTTTCGCAAAAAGTAGAAACAAATTACTGTTTTCCTATTGACATAGTATGAAATAGGAGATATAATCCTACCCATAAGTTGATTCGATACTTAAATGAGACATCGAAGAGGAGGAAAAGGATTATGAAGAAGTTTGAGTGGAAGAGCGTTTTGGCACTGGCATTAACAGGAGTATTGGCACTGGGACTGACCGCATGCGGCAGCAACGATAACGGCGCAGCAGCTACCGGCAGCAACGATGCTGGAAGCAAGGCTGTATACCGCACTCTGGATGAGATCAAGGAAAGCGGTACCATCAATATCGGTGTATTTTCTGATAAGAATCCGTTTGGTTATGTGGATGAGAACGGCGAGTATCAGGGATATGATGTATATTATGCAAGAAGACTCGGTGAGGATCTGGGTGTCGATGTGAACTTCGTATCTACCGAGGCGGCCAACCGTATCGAGTATCTGCAGACCGGTAAGGTAGACGTGATCCTGGCTAACTTCACCGTAACTCCCGAGAGAGCAGAGGAAGTTGATTTCGCTGTTCCTTATATGAATGTAGCACTTGGCGTAGTATCCAAGGATGACAATGTAATCACCACTCTGGATAACTGGAATGCAGATGATTCTATTATTGTGATCTCCGGAACCACCGCAGAGACCTATCTGATTGCTAATTATCCGGACATTCCTTTACAGAAGTTCGATTCCTATGCAACCGCTAAGGAAGCTTTTGAAAACGGTACTTCCGTAGCATGGGCAAACGACAACACTGAGGTCATCGCATTTGCTCTGCAGAATGAAGGCTATACCGTAGGTATTCCTTCCCTGGGCAGCGCTGATACCATCGCTCCCGCAGTATCTAAGGGCAATACTACTCTGCTTGACTGGATCAATGATGAGATCGCAAGCCTTGGTGAAGAGAACTTCTTCCATGCAGATTACGAGGCAACTCTGGCAGATACCTATGGCCTGGATTATGAGGACAGCCTGGTAGTAGAAGGCGGCAAGGTAACCGCACAATAAGTACGGATCGGAATAGAATGATAGAGAGGGGACTGCGGGGCACGTATGTTGCCGCCGCAGTCTTTTCTTGCATCTGGCTACTTCTTTTGTTATAATCTAAAAAGTTGTGTGTAACTATTCTGAATAGTCACGATTGTTGAAAAGCTTCCTGAAAGGAAAGAAATACATGAACTGGGAATTTATAGGAAAATATCTGCCTATGTATGAAAAGGCAGCGTTGCTCACCGTGAAGATCGGTGTCATCGGAATCCTGTTTGCGATTCTGCTGGGACTGGTATGTGCGGCGATACAATATTATAAAGTACCGGTGCTTCGGTGGATCGTAGCGGTCTACGTGGAACTGAGCCGTAATACACCGCTTCTGGTACAGCTGTTTTTTATTTATTACGGATTTCCGAAGATTGGGATCCGGATGTCAGCAGAGGTCTGCGGTGTGGTAGGACTGGCATTTTTAGGTGGCAGTTATATGGCGGAGGCATTCCGCAGCGGTCTGGAGGCCGTGGAACCGATCCAGAATGAAAGTGCCATCAGCCTGGGAATGAACTCCGGACAGGTACTAAGATATGTGATCCTGCCCCAGGCCATGTCTACCAGTATCCCGGCATTTGTGGCGAATATTATTTTCCTGTTGAAGGAGACCAGTGTATTCAGTGCCATCAGTCTGATGGATCTGATGTTTACGGCAAAGGATCTGATCGGCCTGTATTATAAGACTACCGAGAGCCTTTTCCTTCTGGTGGTATTTTATCTGTTGATCCTGCTGCCGGTATCGATCGTGGGATCTCTGGTGGAGAGGAGGATGCGTTATGCCGGATTTGGGGATTGATGTATTATTCAAAGGCACGAACATGCTCCGTCTGCTGCAGGGATTATGGGTAGCCATGAAGATCAGTATCGTATCTATTCTGATCAGTATGCCGTTAGGTATTCTGGTGGGAGCGTTGATGACGGTGAAGAACCGGTTCGTCAAAGCTATCTTCCGGGTCTATCTGGAATTCATCCGTATCATGCCGCAGCTGGTGCTTTTATTTATCGTATATTTCGGATCTACCAGAGCACTGGGCTGGAATCTGTCCGGAGAGGTGGCATCCGTCATCGTCTTCGTCCTGTGGGGCACCGCAGAGATGGGAGATCTGGTGCGTGGAGCGCTGATCAGTATTCCGAAGCATCAGTACGAAAGCAGTGAAGCACTGGGATTCAGTAAAATACAGACGTATCTGTATATCATTATTCCGCAGACTGTGCGGAGACTGATTCCGCTGTCCATCAACCTGATCACCCGTATGATCAAGACCACCAGCCTGGTGCTCATGATCGGCGTGGTGGAAATGCTGAAGGTGGCACAGCAGATCATTGAGGCCAATCGTATGAGCAGTCCCAATGCTGCGTTCGGAGTATTCCTTGTGGTATTTGTTCTGTATTTCTTCGCCTGCTGGCCCTTCAGTGTTCTGGCCAGAGTGCTGGAGAAAAAGTGGAATTAGAAATGGAACCGGAGTCGGAATGAGAATGGAGTGAAAACATGGCAGAGACATTGTTGAAGATAGAAAATCTGACAAAAGAATATGAAGGCCAGAAGATCCTGGACGGCATCAATCTGGAAGTAAAACAGGGAGATGTTCTGGTAGTGGTAGGTCCCAGCGGCTGTGGTAAGAGTACGCTGCTTCGGTGTATTAATGCACTGGAACCTATTCAGGGCGGTACGATAAAGCTGCAGGGCATGGATATCCGCAAGGGCAGTAAAAATATCACCACCCTGCGTCAGAAGATCGGTATGGTATTCCAGAGCTATGAACTGTTCCCGCATCTGACGGTACTGGACAATATTACGCTGGCACCGGTCAAGGTACAGAAGCGCGATAAGGCAGAGGCACAGAAGGAGGCCATGGAGCTTCTGGCGCGCGTGGGACTGGCAGATAAGGCAAAGAGTTATCCCAGACAGTTGTCCGGTGGACAGAAGCAGCGTGTAGCCATCGTCCGGGCATTGTGCATGCATCCGGAGATCCTGCTGTTCGATGAAGTGACCGCGGCACTGGATCCGGAGATGGTAAGAGAAGTGCTGGATGTTATGCTGGATCTGGCAAAACAGGGCAAGACCATGCTCATTGTCACCCATGAGATGCAGTTTGCAAAGGCGGTAGCGGACAAAGTTATTTTCATCGACCAGGGTAAGATCGTGGAGGAGGCCGCTCCCGATAAATTTTTCGAACATCCGGAGACAGAGAGAGCAAAACAGTTCCTGAATGTATTCACCTTCGAACATGTGGAACATCATACAAAACAGGCATAGGAATCGCATAAATACAGGAAAAAGATAATGAAGAGAGTTTTCATTATCTTTTTTTTGTGCTATACTCATTATGGATTTTTGCGTTTTATTTCAAATGATTTACAACATGTGACCAAAGGAGAATGGGAAAGGTGAAGAAAAAACCTTATATCAGATATGTGATTCTGGGGATTCTGGCTACATTGATGGTGGGTTGTATCATCCGTATTGCCATGCCCAACCGGGAATGGAACTATACCGGAAGCTATACTTTTGCGGAAGGGGAATCTTATACAGAAGAGCCGGTATTTGAGCATATTTCTCTAGGGACAGGAGTATACCGGGTGGAGCTGTCCTACGAATGCACCGGGGATGCCATCGCGGTCTGTAATGTGAAAGACGGCACTGTGTATCAGGGAGGCCTGTTGTGCAACGGCGAGCATCTGTACAGTGCACTGGGGCATACTTCCTATGATTTCTGGCTTTATGAGCCCACAGAAGAACTGACGGTGACAATCGATTATTCCGGACGGGAAAAGCTGACCACCGGGAATCTGCGGATCGTGGAGACGAATCTTCTGTGGACAAGATATCTTGTGATCCTTGCGGCAGCAGCACTGTTGGTTCTTGCGACCATGTGGCTGGAGCGTTGGGAGGTGGTAAAAGGCAGAAATGAGCAGAGACGTCAGATCCTGTTTGGAATCGGTGTGATCGCCTTTTTTGCCTCCATCCCCTATTTTTATGACGGCATGGTGTCCGGAGCGGATCTGACCTATCATTTGCACCGTATTGAAGGTGTAAAGGATGGACTTCTGACCGGACAGTTCCCGGTACGGCTGGAACCCAGATGGGTATTTGACCACGGATACGCCAATGGTATTTTCTATTGCAATCTGTTATTGTATTTTCCGGCACTTCTGCGCATGGCAGGCTTTACGATGACAGAAAGCTATGCTTTCTATTGCATAGGACTTAATATTGCTACGGCAGCGATAGCCTGGTACTGCTTTAGTGGAATATTCAAAGACCGGATCATAGGCCTGGTCTGCAGCGCATTGTATACTTTATCGATATTCAGATTTTTTAAGCTGGTAATGGTAGGAGCTGTAGGAGAGGGAAGCGCCTATACGTTTCTGCCGCTGGTGGTATACGGAATTTATCTTGTCTTTGAAAAAGATGTGGAAGACAGAGAGTTTCATAAAAGCTGGATCATTTTGGGACTGGGATATGCCGGATTGATCCAGACCCATGTACTGACCTGTGAGATTACGGCATTGTTCACAGTGCTGTTCTGTCTGATTTATATCCGCAGAGTATTTGCATGGCAGAGATTTCGGCAGCTTGCATGTGGAGCATTTTTTGCGCTGGGATTAAGCTTGTGGTATCTGGTACCGTTTGTTGACTATTATTTGACACAGGATGTCAGGATACGCCATGCATCGGCGAGAACTATCCAGGACAGAGGAACCATTTTTGCGCAAATATTACAGCAGTTCTGGTTCAGCAGAATTCCGGAATCCATGGAAGGCAAGGCAGGGGATTTACTGAATCCTATTGGGGTAGGATTGTTTCTGGTAATAGGAATGATGATTTTCTGGCTGCTGTTATTTTTGGGAGATTTGCAAAAACAAAAAGAGGCTGAGAAGAGCTTTGCGATAAAGGCAGCAGGATTCGGATGCCTTGCATTATGGATGTCCACAAATTCCTTTCCATGGGATAACATTCAGAAAATTTCCGGCATTGCAGCGACACTGGTGAGCAGTCTGCAGTTCCCCAATCGTTTTCTGGGATGGGGTACGGTTCTGTTGGTGACGGTAACGGGATATGTGATTCGATATTTTCAGAACAACCGGAAAATCTTCTATCAGATGAGTCTGATCACGGCAGTAGTGTCTTTGTCTGCATCCTATCTGTTTATGATGGATTCGGGAGTACAGGAGAGGGACGTTACATTATATAATCAGGAAAGTATGGGATTTGGTTACATCTCCGGAGAAGAGTATCTGATCTATGGAACGGACAGCACAAAGCTGACTTTTGCAAGACCGGAAGCCAATGAGAATATTCAGATCGCAGACTATGAAAAGAGAGGTTTAAATATAAGCTTTTTCTGCAGGAATGATTCGGCCCGGGAGGAAATAGTAACACTTCCGGTTCTCATGTATAAGGGATATGCAGCCAGGGATGACAAAGGAGAAGTATTGGAGATCACAGACGACGGTGGACATATTTTGCAAGTGTGCATTCCGGGTGGATATGCCGGAACAGTCAGTGTGCGATTCGTGGAACCGTGGTATTGGAGAACGGCGGAACTGGTTACTTTGATCACAGCAGCGGGTATTGTGTTTTTCGGGATTCGGAAGAGGAGACAGAGATGAAAAAGAAATGGATTTTATTAGCGGAAGGGCTTCTCTTAGCGGTTCTGTTCGTGCTGTCTTTTGGGGGATCGGATATTGTATTCGAGGCAGATCATCAGCAATTGTATCGGGTGGAAGAAACAGGGGGGATCGTCAGCAAAGATTTTGCATTGAACCCGGGAGTATATCGCATCATAGTAGAGTCGGATATTGCAAATGGCGGAATCGGAAGCGGAATGGAGATCAGTCTGGAAGCGGAGGAGACCACTTTTCGTGCGATCAGGGGCAACCGGGCAACTTTGCCTGCAGATACGGAGCATAAAAGGATTACCTATTATGTGGCAGATACGGTTGATGCAGCACATCTGCAGATACAGCCATTTTCGGAGGGAGGAAATGTTTCCTATGAGTTGAAAGTAGAGAAGACAACCGCCGGAAGAAGGATCCTTTTTGTAATAGTGCTGGTTCTTTTTGCCTGTCTGGATGGAATTGCGATATTCCGCAGAAAAGTATTGTGTAAAGAAGTGAGCGGACAGAAAAAATGGATCAACTGTGCAATGGTGGGAATCTGGATGATAGCCTGTATCCCCTTGCTGGTGGATTATCTTGTTCTGGGGACTGACAGTGTACAGTGCCTGAGAGAAACAGAGTATATGTTTCAGGGAGAATGGGGAAGGATTCCGGCAGCCCATTTACTATATTTATGGATTCCGGCAGGAATGCGGTGGATTGGATTTCCGGTCGCAACATCTTATAAGATCATGATAGCATTTTTATCCGGAGCTGCACTTGCATTGCTTTATTTCCTGTTTTCCAAATGGGGAAAGGATGCGCGACTGGTGTTGGCGGCAGCAGCTTTTGGTATATGGAATCCTCTGGCGGTGAAGACCTTATATGTAATGGGAAATCCCGGAAAGTTTGTTGTCTGTGTGTTGGGATATGCAGTACTGGGCAGTGTGGTATGGATACTTCTTCAAAAAAGAAAAAGCCAGAACAAAATTTCCCCTTGGATCGTGTTTGCGGTACTGTTAATACTTGTTTTACAGGTGGTATATTATGAAAATACCATTATACTGCAATCGGATGTTCAGTACTGGTACAATGAAGAACCTTTCATGACAGGAGAATAACAGATGGAAAGTACTTTTATCATATTGACCCAGATTATTACCTTTGGAACCGCATGGAGTATGTTCCATTGCGTTTTAAAGAGAAAAAAGAAAGACTGGTTTTCACTGGTGGGGGCATTGGGGTATCTGTTGCTGCCTTATCATGTATATGTGGTAACGGAAAGTGTGGATCGGTCACAGATTCTGATATGGATGGTGGTGCCGATCCTGGCAGCGTCTCTGGTAAAAATGTCGGATACGGAGAAAATGTTCTGGAAGACAGGCTACGGATTGACCGCAGTACTGGCCCTGGGGATTATCGGAAGACTGGATGGCGTAGCCGCGTTGACGCTTTTGTTCCTGATCTGCGTGGGTGGTATCTGCCGGAGACAATGGCAATATCCGGTGATCGGAATTCTGGGAGTTGCCATGGCATACCCCACCTATATGACGTGGAAACACTGGCTGTTCGACGGGTCCTTTGCGGAGAGCGGATTGGAATATACCAGCATCATGGAGCAGGGATACAGTATCGGCGGTCTGTTCAGTACTTATTTTTATAGGAACGGACACCCCGGAATGGGAATTCTGCTGCTTGGCTGTCTGTTGTTTTTGCTCTATCAAAGCTTTGTAAAAGGAAAAAAGATATGCGCCAAAAATGATCATATCTGGCTGGGAGCGGCGGCATTGCTCACTGTAATGTCTCTGCGGTATTTCCCGTGGGATTTTGTACAGAGAATGGGAAGCTGGGCACTGGGGCTGGTAACGCTGATCGGGACTCCAGCGGTGTTTTTCGGTTACGTCCAGATACTGTTGTGTGTGTGGAGCATTGAAAAATGCGGTGCAGTTTTACAGTTGACAGACAGAACAGCAAGGATGCGGGAAGGCACTGTCAAAAAGAATGGAGAAAAGTAGCATGGAAAGTAGGGAAGAAAAAGAATCCCAGGGAAAAATATTGTGGAAAATATTCCTGTCCACACTGTATCTGAGTGCATTCACGTTCGGGGGCGGTTATGTCATCGTTACGCTGATGAAGAAGAAATTCGTGGATGAATACCATTGGATCGGAGAAGACGAAATGCTGGATCTGGTGGCCATCGCCCAGTCTTCGCCCGGCGCGATCGCAGTCAACGGAGCCATCGTGGTGGGGTACAAGCTGGCCGGGATCCCGGGGGCACTGGTGGCGATCCTTGGAACGATCCTGCCGCCCTTTGTGATTATAGCGGCAATATCTGTCTGCTACAATGTGTTCCGCAGTAACTTCTTCGTGGCGCAGATGCTGTCTGGGATGCAGGCAGGAGTGGGAGCGGTGATCGCTTCCGTGACGTATGATATGGGTGCACCTATCGTAAAAGAAAAAGATCCTATGTCACTTGTCATTATGCTGGGAGCTTTTTTGGCAGCATGTATTCTGGAGATCAATGTGGTCTACATTGTGATCGTCTGCGGACTGATTGGTTTGGTCCGGACACTTCTTTCCAAAAGGAGGTCCGGAAAATGATCTATCTGCAATTATTTTTAAGTTTTCTGCAAATAGGAATGTTCAGCTTCGGGGGCGGCTATGCGGCCATGCCTCTGATCCAAGGACAAGTAGTCACGACTCACGGATGGCTGACCATGTCGGAATTCACGGATCTGATCACGATATCACAGATAACACCGGGCCCCATTGCAGTGAATTCCGCCACCTTCGTGGGACTGAAGATTGCCGGGATTCCCGGAGCCGTGGTGGCGACGGCCGGATGTATTCTGCCGTCCTGTATCATTGTGACGATCCTCGCAAGACTATACCTGAAGTATCGTAATCTGGATCTGCTGCAGGGAGTGCTGAAATCTCTGCGGCCTGCAGTGGTGGCAATGATCGCATCGGCAGGGATCCTGATCCTCAAAAATGCATTCTGGGGAAGTGCGGAGAGCATCTCCCTGACGGGAACTGAGTGGAGTATGGTGGTGATCTTCGGAATCTGTGTGTTGCTGCTTCGAAAGACGAAACTGAATCCCATCTGGGTCATGGTACTGGCGGGTGTCATGAAGGTGGGAATCTCCGCAATGACAAATGTTTTGTAATGTAATAGGAAAATGAGGAAAGCGGATCTGCTTTTTGCGGATCCGTTTTTTTCTGTTCTAAAAATCGAAAAACAAATAGCCTCAAAATGTCCGCGGGAAAAATACACTTGTCTTTATATAAGAAATACTATATAATAGCACATAATGTGTGCAATGAAGTACATGTATACATCAGAAAAAAGGGAAAGAAGAGTGTAAGTATGAAAAAACTATTTGAAAAGTGGAACAGCATCAGCCTGATCCTGCGTATCGTATGTGGTCTGGTCATTGGTGTGATCCTGGGACTGGTCGTGCCGCAGGCAACCGGTATTGCCATTCTGGGAGATGTTTTTGTAGGTGCCCTGAAGGCCATTGCGCCTTTGTTGGTATTCTTCCTGCTGATCAGTGCCTTGTGTCATGCAGGGAAGAGCCATGGCGGCATCATTAAGACCGTTATTATTATGTACATGTTCAGTACCTTTCTGGCAGCGCTGGTAGCCGTGATCGCCAGCCGGTTATTCCCCGTGACACTGACACTGGCAGACGCAGCCACCGATATGGCAGCGCCGGACGGTATCGTGGAAGTACTGAAGACTCTGTTAATGAATATGGTAGCCAATCCGGTATCCTCTCTGTTAAATGCCAACTATATTGGTGTTCTGACCTGGGGTGTGGTCATCGGTGTCGGTATGAGAGCAGCCAATGATACCACCAAGAAAGTACTGGATGACATTTCCAACGGTCTGTCCCAGGTAGTCAGCTGGATCATCAGTATGGCTCCCTTCGGAATCTTAGGTCTGGTATTCAGCTCCATTTCTTCCAACGGACTGGAGATCTTCTCCGAATACGGAAAACTTCTGTTAGTACTGGTAGGTTCCATGCTGTTTATCTACTTTGTGACCAACCCGATCATCGTGTTCTGGTGTATCCGCAAGAACCCGTACCCGCTGATCTTCAAGTGCCTGAAGAAGAGTGCCATTACTGCGTTCTTCACCAGAAGCTCCGCAGCCAATATTCCTGTGAATATGAAGGCCTGTGAAGAGTGGGGAATGGATAAGGATACCTATTCCGTAACCATCCCGCTGGGAGCTACCATTAACATGGACGGTGCAGCCATCACCATTACCGTAATGACACTGGCAGCGGCAAATACTCTGGGGATTCACGTAGACTTCTTAAGCGGTATCGTGCTGAGTATTCTGGCAACCCTGGCAGCCTGCGGTGCATCCGGCGTGGCAGGAGGATCCCTGTTACTGATTCCTATGGCATGTTCGTTGTTTGGAATCTCCAACGACATTGCCATGCAGATCGTAGGTGTCGGCTTCATCATCGGTGTCATCCAGGATTCTGTGGAGACCGCACTGAATTCTTCCTCCGACCTGTTACTGTCCGCATCCGCAGAGTTCAGACAGTGGAGACTGGAAGGCAAAGAGATCAAATATTAAAAAATAGTCTGAAAATCATAACAGGCAGTCAGAAAGCTGTTATCCGATCGTGGGTAGCAGCTTTTCTGCAACTAAAAACTTTGGCGATTTGACGCAGTGATTTCTTGACACATTGTATGAGAAAAAGTACAATTAAGACAAAAGTACTATACGGTACGCAAAACAAAATAAGGATAAAAGGGATGGTGCACTATGGGGAAAACGATCAAAAGGTAAATTGCGATGCAGACGGTGATCTCACTGGTTCTGGCGATCCTGCTCTGCGAACTGCTCAGTGTGAGCACTTTACAGAACAATATGACGACACAGGCCAGAAATTTCGTGGAGGCACAGGCCGGAACCAATGCCAATGTAGTGAATGAATGGCTGGTAGAAGATGGAAACATTGTGCACACGATCCGCAACGGTGTGGCATTTATGAACACGAAGGATACAGATCAGATCATGGATTATCTGGAAGTGAATCTGGCGAAGGATTATAAAAACGATGCCGGATATTATGCGGAAGTCAGCAGCAGTCTGGGGCAGAATGCTTCCGGTGTCAGCGAGTCCATTCATACTATCAATGGCATATTAGGTGACATCAACAGAGCGCAGGCGGAACTGGCGGATGCGGTGGCCGGAGTGAATAAGAACCTTCAGGGGATCACCTATTCCAGTGAAAATATGTCTACAGAGACCAAGGGCGTATTACAGAGCATCGGCAAACTTCAGCAGAATATGCGGCAGTTCCGTGTCTGAGTAAGTTTGGAGGGAAATTATGTGGCAACAACAGGAAGACAATACGTATAATGATCTGCGGGAAAACTCCATCAGACAATGGCTGGAGGATATGAGCAGACATGAAGATGTAGCGGTCCGCGGAGGCGTGAAAGTCACCGCGGAATATCTGGAGGATCTGAAGAAGCAGATCCGTCAGTTAGAGGAAAAATGTGCATTGAAAGATGCCTATTTGAGGAAGATGAAAGAGAAGGCGGGACAGTGAGAGATCACTGTCCTGTTTTTCTATAGAAAAATGCTTGAATTTCTGGCAGAAGCGGGGCACGGGAGGGTTGACAGTTATCGGGAAAAAAAGTATCATATATAAGATATTGAGCTAAAATTGCGGGAAAGGCAATTTGCAGATATAAAATATACGAGCGGAAGGGTAGAAAACCATGGCACTTAGCAAGAAGCCTACAACGGGCATGAAAGATATCCTGCCGGAGGAGATGCAGATCCGTGATTACGTGATCAGCGTCATCAAGGACACCTACGGCAAATTCGGTTTTACTTCCATTGAGACTCCCTGTGTGGAAAATATTGCAAACTTAAGCAGTAAGCAGGGCGGTGATAATGAGAAGCTGATCTTCAAAATCTTAAAGCGCGGCGAGAAACTGAATGTAGCAGCTGCGACCACCGAGGAAGAGGTAGTCGACAGTGGGCTGCGTTATGACCTGACGGTACCGCTGGTACGTTATTATTCCAATAATGCGGCATCCCTGCCTTCTCCTTTTAAGGCATTGCAGATGGGCAATGTATGGAGAGCGGACAGACCTCAGAGAGGAAGATATCGTCAGTTCATGCAGTGTGATATCGATATTCTCGGTGAGCCGTCTAACTTAGCGGAGATCGAACTGATCCTGGCGACCACCACCACACTGGGCAGGCTTGGATTTAAAAATTTCCAGATCCGTATCAATGAACGCCGTATTCTGAAGGCAATGGCTGCTTACAGCGGATTCCCCGAAGAGTCCTATGACAGTGTATTCATCACTTTGGACAAAATGGACAAGATCGGTCTGGAAGGCGTGGAAGCTGAGCTTTTGGAGAACGGTTTTGATAAGGCATGTGTAGACAAGTATCTGGAACTGTTCAAGGGTCTGGAGAGTGCAGAGGATGGTGTGGCTTATCTGGCGGATACCCTGGAAGGATTCTTAGAGCCCGAGATCGCCCAGAGCCTCAGAGAGATCATGGACAGCGTCAGAGCGACGAAGGCTTCCGATTTCGAGATCGTGTTCGATGCTACGCTGGTAAGAGGTATGTCTTATTATACCGGAACCATTTTCGAGATCGCTATGCCGGAATTCGGTGGCAGCTGCGGTGGCGGCGGACGTTACGACAAGATGGTCGGCAAGTTTACCGGCAATGATGTGCCCGCCTGCGGATTCTCCATCGGCTTCGAGCGTATCATCATGTTGCTCATGGAGAGAGGATTCAAAGTTCCTACGAGACCGAAGCAGGTAGCATATCTGATCGAGAAGGGTGTCAGTGGTGAAAGACTGTGTGAGGTGATCGCACAGGCCCAGGAAGCCCGTAAGGACGGTACTCAGGTACTGGTAGCCCGCATGAACAAGAATAAGAAATTCCAGAAAGAACAGCTGAACAAGGAAGGCTACGAAGAATTCGTGGAATTCTATAAAGAAGAATTAAAGAGATAAAAAGCAACAGACGAAGGAGCAAAAGCAATGATTCAGTCCAGAACCCATAATTGTAATGAACTTCGGATCGGCAATGTCGGTGAGAGAGTCACACTGGTCGGCTGGTTCGAGAACATGAGAAAAGTCAGCAAGAATCTCGGATTTGTCATTTTGCGTGATTTCTACGGAACCACTCAGCTGGTAGTAGAGACCGAAGAGATGATGAACGTGATGGATGGCATCAACAAGGAGTCCACCATCTCCGTGGAAGGTGTGGTAAGAGAGCGTTCCAGCAAGAATGCCAATCTGCCTACCGGAGAGATCGAAGTAGTGCCTGACAAGATCGAGATTTTAGGTAAGTGTATCTACAATGCACTTCCTTTTGAGATCAATCAGTCCAAGGATGCAGACGAGAATGCCCGTCTGAAATACCGTTATCTGGATCTGAGAAATCCGAACATGAAGAAGAATATCGTGATGAGAAGTCAGATCGTGGCAGAGCTGCGTCAGAGAATGTATGCTCTGAACTTCATGGAGATCACCACCCCTATTCTGACCTGTTCTTCCCCGGAAGGTGCGAGAGATTATCTGGTTCCTGCCAGAAATCATCCCGGCAAGTTCTACGCTTTGCCCCAGGCACCCCAGCAGTTCAAGCAGATCCTGATGGCTTCCGGTTTTGACCGTTATTTCCAGATCGCTCCCTGCTTCCGTGATGAGGATGCGAGAGCAGACCGTTCTCCCGGAGAATTCTATCAGCTGGATATGGAGATGGCATTCGCTTCCCAGGAAGATGTATTTTCCATCGTAGAGCAGGTGCTGCCTCCCGTATTTGAAAAGTATGGCATTTATAAAGAAGCTTCCAAGGCGCCTTTCGTACGCATCCCTTATTTGGAGGCTATGGATAAGTACGGCTCCGATAAGCCGGATCTGCGTATCGATCTGGTGCTGACCGATGCCACCGAGGTAATGCAGGGCTGTGGCTTTGCTGCTTTCGAAGGTCAGACGGTAAAGGCTATCGTGGTGGATGGCTTCACCGCTACCCGTAAGCAGATCGATGCTATCTGCGCAGAGGTAGAAGTACAGACCGCACGCAAGGGATTCTGGTTCCGTGTAGACGAGAACGGAGAGTTCGTAGGCGGTATCTCCAAGTTCTTGCAGGATCGCAAGGAAGAAGTCATCAAGGCTCTCGGCCTTAAGAACGGTGACTTTGTAGGGCTTGCCGCAGGCAAGAAGCTGGAAGCGCAGAAGACAGCAGGTGTATACAGAAAGCTGCTGGGTGCAGCCAGCGAGAAACATATGAAGAAGGATTGCTACGAGTTCTGCTGGATTGTGGATTTCCCGATGTATGAGATCGGTGAAGAGTCCGGCGAACTGGAATTCTGTCATAATCCGTTCTCCATGCCCCAGGGCGGTATGGATGCGCTGAACAATCAGGATCCTCTGGAGATTCTGGCATACCAGTACGATCTGGTCTGCAACGGCGTAGAGCTGTCCTCCGGCGCAGTGAGAAACCATGATCCTGAGATTATGATCAAGGCATTCGAACTGGTAGGCTTAGGCGAAGCCGATGTGAAGGCAAAGTTCCCTGCCATGTACAATGCATTCTGTTACGGAGCACCCCCTCATGCAGGAATCGCTCCCGGCGTAGACCGTATGATCATGTTGATCTGTGGTGAGGAAAGCATCCGTGAGATCATTCCTTTCCCCATGAACAAGAATGCCATGGACATTATGATGGGAGCACCGGGTACGGTAGAGCAGAAGCAGTTGGATGAACTGCATCTGGCCATCACCGCCAAGCCGGAAGAATAATAATGAGGCTGTCGCACGATTTCTGTGTGACAGCCTTTATGTTGGGTATATATGGCAATTTGTCAGGAGAAGAATATGTCTGTAGGAATTTATGTATTGCATCTGCACCCAGGTGAGGAAGAAATCAGGCGGACATTCCTGCGGGAAGCTGCAGAATATGTGGATCCGGTGCGGTGTAAGAAGGTACAACGGCTGAAAAGCACCGGAGCAAAGGCAGCCAGTCTCGGCGCGGGAATGCTGTTGCAGAAGATGGCTCTGGATCTGATAGACGGTACGGAGAATACCGGAATCCTGTTTCTGGAAGAGGATGAGCTGCTTGCGGTGTTACAGGAGCGGATGCACCGGGACAAGGCGGGGGCGTTATCCTTTTCCTACGAATATGGAGAACTGGGGAAGCCACAGATCGTGAATATCCCGAAAAAATTCAATCTGTCTCATTCCGGAGACTATGTGGTCTGCGCGGTAGGAGACGGAGAAGTGGGAGCGGACATTCAGAAATGGGTTCCCTATAAGGAACGGACGGCAGAGCGTTTTTTTGCGCCAACGGAATGGAAACTGCTGCAGGAACTGCCTGCGTCACAGCGCACGGAACTGTTTTACCGATTGTGGAGCAGAAAAGAAGCCTATGGCAAATACACCGGCCAGGGGATCGGCAGTGCAGTGGGAGAAGATTTCTCCGACGAACAGAACTGGCAGGAAAAGCAGATATGTTTCCGGGAACGGGTTCTGGAGGATAGCTATTCGCTGGCGGTCTGTTACGGAACAGCAGAAGCGTAAAAGATAGGGAACGAGAAAGCTGTACAGGGATAGGAAGCATGAAAAGCGGATGCGCCTTACATGGAAAGCGCGAAGAAATGAGGACTTTATGAAAAGATTAATGATGTATCTGAAAGATTATAAGAAAGAGTCCATACTGGCACCACTGTTCAAACTGCTGGAAGCATTTTTCGAACTGATGGTTCCTCTGGTAATGGCAAATATCATTGACTATGGTATTTTCAATCGAAATATGGGTTATATTGGCAAAATGGGGCTGGTTCTGCTCCTGCTCGGCGTAGTAGGACTGGCTTCCTCCATTACGGCGCAGTTTTTCGCAGCCAAGGCGGCAGTGGGATTTTCTACCAAGCTGCGTCAGGCATTGTTTGATCATATTGAGGATCTGAGCTTTACGGATATTGATAAGGCGGGAACTTCCACCATGATCACCCGTATGACCAGTGATGTGAACCAAGTGCAGTCCGGTATCAACATGACACTGCGTCTGTTCTTACGTTCCCCGATCATTGTCTTTGGTGCCATGATCATGGCATTCACCATTGATGTGAAATGTGCCCTGATCTTTGTAGTGGCGATTCCTTTGTTGTCCATTGTGGTATTCGGTATTATTTTATCCACAATCCCTATGTACAAAAAGGTGCAGTCCAGGCTGGATCAGGTATTGGGCATCACCAGAGAGAATCTGACCGGTGTCCGTGTCATCCGTGCATTCCATCAGGAAGCGAAGGAAGAAGAGCGATTCCGGGAGAACAATGAGGCATTGTCCGCCATGCAGATCTTCGTAGGTAAGATCAGTGCCTGCATGAATCCTGTGACCTATGTCATCGTAAACGGTGCTATCATTGCCCTAATCTATACCGGTGCGGTACAGGTCAATATCGGTAACTTAAGCCAGGGTGAGGTGGTAGCGATCATCAACTATATGAACCAGATACTGGTAGAGCTGGTGAAGCTGGCAAACCTGATCGTGACCATGACCAAGGCTTTGGCCTGTGCAGAACGTGTAGCTTCCGTTTTCGATATCGGCGCAGATGCTGCATATGTGGGAGCGCAGAATCAGAAACTAGCGGATAAGGTAGATAAGAGCGCACCTTTCTTAGACTTCAAACATGTATCCCTGACTTATCAGGGAGCCGGAGCACCTACTTTGCAGGATATGAACTTCACCGTAAACCGTGGCGATACCGTAGGTATCATCGGAGGTACCGGTTCCGGTAAGACCTCCCTGGTGAATCTGATCCCAGGTTTCTATCCGGCGACAGAAGGTGAGATCCTGTTGGAAGGCAGAGATATCCGGACCATGAGTGATGAGGAACTGCGCGGACGTATCGGCGTCGTACCGCAGAAGGCAGTCCTGTTCAAGGGAACGATCCGCAGCAACCTCCAGTGGGGCAAGCCAGACGCTACCGAAGAGGAGATGTGGAAAGCACTGGAACTGGCACAGGCATCGGAAGTGGTAGACGGTAAGCCCGGAAAGTTAGATGCAACTGTGGCACAGAACGGTAAGAACTTCTCCGGTGGACAGAGACAGCGTCTGACGATCGCAAGAGCCTTGGTCAGAGAGCCTGAGATCCTGATCCTGGATGACAGTGCCTCCGCACTGGATTATGCCACCGACGCAAAACTGCGTGCGGCACTGCGTACCCTGGAAGATAAGACCACGACCTTTATCGTATCCCAGCGAGCTTCCACTATCCGCCATGCGGACAAGATCATCGTACTGGATGACGGTGAGATCGCAGGTGTGGGAACCCATGATGAATTGTTGAAGGATTGTACGGTATATCAGGAGATTTATTATTCCCAGTATCCTGAGCAGAGAGGAGGTGTTCGGTAATGCAGAAGACAAATAATAAAGCAACCATGAAGCGTGTGCTGAAATATATCCGGAAATATACACCGGCACTGGTACTCTCCCTGCTGTTAGCAGGCCTGACCGTGTTATTGACCTTATATATCCCTATCCTCACCGGTAATGCGGTGGATCTGATCATCGGCAAGGGACAGGTAGATATGCCGGGTATTTTTTCTATTATGAAAAAAATTGCCATCGCAATGATCATCACAGCAGTCGGCCAGTGGGTCATGAACACCTGCAACAACTATATTACCTATCATGTGATCCGGGATATCCGTACGGATGCTTTTGCAAAGCTGGAGATCCTGCCCTTAAAATATCTGGATGCCCATGCTTACGGTGATATCGTGAGCCGTGTTATTGCGGACGTGGATACTTTCGCGGACGGTCTGCTGATGGGATTTACCCAGCTGTTCACCGGTGTACTGACGATCCTGTGTACGCTGGGCTTCATGTTGGTGACCAATGTGCCCATCACATTGGTAGTAGTATGTATCACTCCGGTATCCTTCCTGGTGGCAAAATTCATTGCAACCAAGACCTACTCCATGTTCAAGGAGCAGTCCGAGACCAGAGGCGAGCAGACTTCCCTGATTGAGGAAATGATCGACAACCAGAAGATCGTAAATACCTTTTCCAGAGGAGAAGCGGTGAAGAGCAAGTTTGGAGAGATCAACGGCAGATTGCAGAAATGCTCTCTGAAAGCTATCTTTTTCTCCTCCATTACGAACCCGGCGACCCGTTTCGTTAACAGTCTGGTATATGCCGGTGTCGGTGTGTTCGGTGCGCTCGTAGCGATCAAGGGCGGTATCAGCGTAGGCCGTCTGTCCTGCTTTTTAAGCTATGCGAACCAGTACACCAAGCCCTTCAACGAGATCTCCGGCGTGGTAACAGAATTGCAGAATGCTTTTGTCTGTGCCGGACGTATCTTCGAACTGATCGACGAGGAGCCTCAGGTGCCCGATGCTGCGGATGCAAGAGTATTAGAAGAGGCTCAGGGCAACGTAGATCTGAAGGATGTATATTTCCAGTATGTACCGGAGAAGAAGCTGATCCAGAACTTTAACCTGCAGGTAAAACCCGGGCAGAGAGTTGCCATCGTAGGCCCTACCGGATGCGGTAAGACCACCGTGATCAATTTGTTGATGCGTTTTTACGATGTGAACTCCGGCTCCATTCAGGTGGATGGTACCGACATCCGGGATATCACCAGAGGAAGTCTCCGTACCAATTACGGTATGGTGCTGCAGGAGACCTGGTTACGTTCCGGCACTATCCGTGACAACATCTGCATGGGTAAACCGGACGCTACCGAGGAAGAGATCATCGCAGCAGCCAAGGCATCCCATGCCCATAGCTTTATCAAGCGACTGCCCCAAGGGTATGACACCGTGATCACCGAAGACGGCGGCAGCCTGTCCCAGGGACAGAAACAGCTTCTGTGTATCACCAGAGTCATGCTGTGCCTGCCTCCCATGCTGATCCTCGATGAGGCAACCTCCTCCATCGATACCCGTACCGAGATCAAGATCCAGAACGCATTCGCCAAAATGATGGAAGGCCGCACCAGCTTCATCGTAGCCCACAGACTTTCCACCATCCAGAGCGCTGATGTCATCCTGGTAATGAAAGACGGAAACATCATCGAACAGGGCAACCATGAGACCCTGCTGGCAAAGGGCGGTTTCTACGCGAATCTGTATAATAGCCAGTTTGCCGTGTAACGAGACATGCAAAGGCAAGGAAACTACCACTCAATGGGGAGCTTGCTCACCAGGGAGTGGTAGTTTTTTTGACTTTATACGGCGACAGCCGTCATCCGCCGAAAGCCCGCCAGGGCTTTTTGCGGATGCTGGCATGGCTCGTTACACGTACCCCCGTCAGCGGCACACCCTTTGCCCTGTTCTTTTCCGAAAAGACAGAAAATATGTCGAAAAATATCAAAAATTGTAAAAATATACCAGCGCAATAAAAATATTGAAAATAAATTAAAATATTTCGAGAAATGTGTTGACAAATGTACAAGCATGTATTATATTAGACTTAACAAAAGAGAAACGGAACAACCCAACAAAGAAGGTTGGGAGAGAAGTACAAAAGAATCTATAGAAAGAGAGGTATAGTCCACCTAACAAGTAAAGTCCTACCACAGTCTTCCATGATGTACAACTGAATAGAACTACCAAAGAGAACCAATTTACATAGAGAACATCAAGTACACAGAAGAAAAAGTAATGAACAACAGAAGATAAGAATTATCTCACATTACAGTACATACGTACAAAAGAAAAGTGGAAAGAGAACAAAAGACAAAATGGAAGATCAAATTTAAGAAAGAGAGGGCAAGCCATTGGAGCCTGTAGTCTGAGAGGGCGTACTGATTGAAAGAATGATCGGTACGCTCTCTTAATGTTGTATAACTATTCAGAGCCAAGTAAAAAATCAAGATGGTCGTCAAATGCTTGCATTTGTAAGTCCATATTGGATTTTTTATTTTGCGAATGAGGTTCTGAATAGTTGTACAATTTTCCAGTGGAAAAACCTACCGATATCATGTACAATAGAAGAATAGTACAGATAGAGGAGTTATGAAAATGGACACAAACGAACAGAATCAGCAGGACAAAAGAGAACTCAGACATAAGAGAAGACAGAGAAATCAGATCATTGCATATACGGCCGTAGGTATTATGATCCTGTTGCTGGCGGTGGGAATTGCTTTTGCTGTAAGCAAGATTACCAGCATGAGTCGTAATCAGGAAGAACAGCAGAACAAGGTGGATGAGATCCTTTCGGATGAGGAGACAATCCAGGCGCCGACGGAAAGCCAGGAGACAGTGGTGGAACTCACGGATGAGCAGAAGCTGGATACCATTATTAATGAGGCAATCATCCAGAACATGCCTCTGGAAGATAAGGTAGCCGGATTATTCATTACGACGCCGGAATCGATCACCGGTGTGTCTGCGGCAGTACAGGCGGGAGACGGTACCAAGGATGCGTTATCCCAATACCCGGTAGGTGGAATCGTATACGCTGCGAAAAACATCCAGTCTGCAGATCAGCTGAAGCAGATGATCGATAATACCAAATTATATACCAGCTATCCCCTGTTTATTGCCATTGACGGAGAGGGAAGCGATACAGATGCGGTAGCTGCGGCAGGCCTTGGCACTAAAGTGGACACACCCCAGAGCATCGGGGCTGCCGGAGATACCAATAATGCGTACCTAGCGGGAACCACGGTGGGAACTTATCTGGCAGAGTTGGGATTTAATCTTGATTTCGCACCTTCTGCAGATCTCAGTGTAGTGGATGGAAATGCGGCAGGCAGCAGTTCTTACGGATCGGAAGCGGACAATGTGGCATCCTTTGTAGGATATATGCAGGCAGGATTACAGGAGCAGAAGGTGACCGCATGTATCGGACAGTTCCCTGGTATCGGCAGCAGTACCCAGAGCACGAAGGACGGCATGGCATCTACAGACAGAAGTGCGGAAGATTTCAGGGCCAATGAATTTGTGGTTTTCCAGACTTGTATCGACAATGGCATGACCAAAATGATCCGCATCAGTAATATGGCGTCATCTTCCCTGACCGGAGACAATACCCCCTGCACGTTCTCCAGCGCGGTGGTAACGGATATTTTAAGAAATGAACTGAATTTCCGCGGTGTGATCGTGTCCGGAGCCATGAATGAGGCTGCAATCTCCAATTACTATGGAGCAGATGAAGCTGCGGTACTGGCACTTCGCGCAGGCTGTGATATGATCTATGCACCGGAGAATTTTGAGACGGCATACAACGGAGTATTGGAGGCTGTACAGAACGGCACCATTTCCGAGGAACGCATCAATGATTCCCTGCGGAGAATCTACCGTATCAAATATGCGGATAAACTGGAACAGTAAAGAAGATAGAAGACGATTGCATGTGAGTGCAGTCGTCTTTTTTCTTGTAAAAAATGGCCGTTCATGTTATCTTAGCAATAAGAGCAATATTTCTCTTACAAATTCTCATATCGTTGACTAGCGATCTATAGTCGTTTTCCCAGAGACGTGAATGGAAGAAAGAAACATGAAGTTAAAATGAAGGTGGTGAAAAGAGTGAAGTGTATAGCATAGGAAAAATAAATCAAAAAATATATAAATGTATAACAGAGGATATTATTACCGAAGAGGTTATTATCACAGACAATCAGATTCAACATATTAAGGACAGACATCCAGAGGCATATAATAAAGTATTGAAAAATATACAGGAGGCAATAAGTACCCCGGATTATATTATTAGGGATAAGCATGCATATACGGGACTGATTATTAAAAGAATACAAACGGAAGAAAGATTTTTACAGATTGTATTAAGATTATGTACTTCGGGGGATGAACATGGATATAAAAATTCTGTGATTTCATGCTGGAAAATTAGTGAGAGAAGATTGCAGAATTACTTGCGAAATAAAGAAATTCTTTACAGTAGGGAATAAACAGGGTATAATCTATATACAATAAGAGAGGAACTATCCGAGGTGGTAAATTTCGTTGCAACCACGCACCCTATGGGTCAAAAGAGATGCAGGAGAGGCGACGCCTGCCGGATGGTTTCTTGCTTATGTTATTGAGTCACCATTTTGTGGTGGCTTTTTTAGTTTTAACCACATTCGTTGTAGAATCAGCTGTCTACAATTTCATGCAGACACAAAAAGAGTGGAAACCCTGTAAAATCAAGGCTTCCGATGCAAATAAAAGAAGCGCGAGACGGCGCACGAGGTCCGGGGGACCTCGGACTGCGCAGACCGGAGCGGAGCGTAGACATCGAACTTTCGAGCCCTGGCAGGGCTCGAAAAAAAAGAACGATACCGATTTGGTATCGTTCTTTTTTCAAGCGCGAGACGGGGATCGAACCCGCGACCCCCTCCTTGGCAAGGAGGTGCTCCACCGCTGAGCCACTCGCGCATATCTTACGGACAAGTTATAATATACTATAGGGCTCCGGAAATGTCAATAAAAAAAGTGTGCATCTTTTTTGCAAATTGCATATACAATTAACGCAGCAGTATTCTACGCAGCCATCCGGTGAATTTCCGCTCTATCAGGATCCAGCACAGATAAGCCAGAACAATGCTTATTACAACGCTTACGATCAGTCCGACAACAGACAATACGGATAGGGTGGAAAAGTCAAATACCACACGGTCCAGAAACATAACCGGATAGTAGTGTACCAGATACAGGGAATAGCTGATATTTCCCAACTGCACAAAAAAGCGGGGCATGGAAAGCTGCAGGCCTGCGAGAAAAGCAAGGATTAACAATAGCAGAGCCGGGAGCCCCCACTGGGGAAGCCTGAGGAACCCAATCACATTGATCCGGGGCGTAAAGTAAGCAAGCAGACAAAAGATTACCGGGATA
This sequence comes from Clostridium sp. AF34-10BH, assembly GCF_003478095.1. Taxonomy (NCBI): domain Bacteria; kingdom Bacillati; phylum Bacillota; class Clostridia; order Eubacteriales; family Clostridiaceae; genus Clostridium; species Clostridium sp. AF34-10BH. The sequence continues at coordinate 232,496 of NZ_QUEC01000002.1, read as the reverse complement.
CATACCGCGGATACGAGGCTTACTGTCCGCGAAACCGGATGAAGGGTATGCCTGCGATACAAATACCGCAGCAGATAGTAAGCCAGAATTCCGAAGAGAAATTCCAACATGACAGGATCTCCGTAAAAAATGAGGAAAGGAGAAAGTACATTACCTATAGGAGACTGCCAGGATGAGATCGCCGGAGCAAATATCTGTACCATTCCCACCAGAATCACCAGAAATGCGCTGCAGATCAGACCGCGGTATTTCATGCTGATGTGAAAGGCAATGAAAAACAGCAGATAGAACAGCATTTCACAGTTGATGGTCCAGCCGATCCGTACCAAAGGCTGGATCGCTCCGCTGCCGATATCAAAAGGAATAAACAGCAGACTTTTGACAAGATAGGAAAAATCGTGTCTGGTCTGTTGGAACATGGAAGGAAACAACAACAGCGACAGATAGGTTCCCAGTGTCATCAGGTAGTAAAGCGGAAGAATCCGGACCAGGCGTTTGCGGAAGAAATATTTGGTACTTTTTTCCGTGGTAAACATGATCATGAATCCGCTGATACAAAAAAAGATGTCCACACCGAAAGCTCCAAAGTTCAGAAAACGGACATGCTGAAATACCACAAAAAGAGCAGCCAGACCGCGTAAAGCCTGGATGCTGTCAAAATGCAGTTCATGAAACTCTTTATTAACTGTTATATTTTCCATAGAAATAACCATGCCTTTTTGTACTAGTTTACGAAATATAACTCCATTTTAACATTTTTGCGGGAGATTGGGAAACATTTTATTCAGGAAAAAAACTTGCGTACTGCGATATAAAATAATACAATAATAAGTGAATATAGATTATGCCCAACGGGCTGGGCATAGGAACCGGCGAACCGCAATTTGCGGAACTGGCAGAGAATAACAGGACGGTATGGATATAGATATGAGCGCAACGAGACAGCAGATGTTAGAGACAGCAGAACACCTGAATCAGCAGATGACAGACGGAATTCCTTTTACCTGGGAGACTCTGGAACAGGCACTTACCTCTGTGACAGAACAGGATGATAAGGGAATCCACGGATGGATCTGCTATTTTGCTGCCTTTTATCAACTGACAACAGGGAATCAGGAGGGCTGCCTGCATTATCTGGATGAGAGCGTCAGGTGTCTTCTGGGAACGGATCAGGAGCATCATGTAGCCAGAGTGTACAATATGATCGGTATTGTGGCACATATGCAGAACAACCTGTCGCTGGCCATGGAACAGTACGATAAAGCATTGGATTATACGGAAAAATACGATGATAAGATGGTGCACAGCATTGTACTGAGCAATATGTCGGATGCGTATTATCTCATAGGAGCTTATGAAAGAGCTGTGCAGTGCCATGCGGAATGTATCCGCGAATTTGAACAGGCGGATGACAACAGTACATACAGCAGGATTAATTTCCGGAAAATGCTGGCAGAGTACGGATGCTGCCTGCTGCATCTGCATATGGATGACGAGGCGGAAAAGGTACTGTGTAAACTGGAAGAGACCGGGCAGAGCAAGGAGGTCATACGTGAGACAAGGCTGGGTGTCAATGTATTTCTGGCTTATCTGGCGGAGCGAAACGGAGACAGGAAGAAGGCAGAAGAGCATGTACGTACAGCGGTAATGGCATTAGAGGATATGACACAGGTCTCTTCCGAATACGACAGTATTCAGAATCTGCTGCAATATGTGGAAAAGATAGGCAAGACGGAACAGATAGAGGAAGTATTGAACTGTCTGGAACCCAAAGCTGCCATTGAACAGAATAAAAGTCTGCTGTTGCAGCTTTTGTCTCTGCGGATGCGTTATTGCAGTTCCAGAATGACTCCGGAAGAATTCAAACAGAGCGCAGACACCTTCTTCCACTTGAAAGACAGCTGGGAGCTGACAGAAAACAGTCAGGTCATGTATATGATGGAGCTTAGAAAGCGATTACAGGCGGCAGAAGAGGAGCAGAAGGAACAGGAACGTAAGAGAAACCGGCTGTTGTATCAGGCAGACCATGACGAGCTGACAGGACTCTATAATAAGAGAAGCCTGAATCGTTATCTGGAGGATGTGTTTGAAGACTGTCTTCTGAATGAGAAGGAACTGGGCATTCTGTTCCTGGATATTGACCATTTCAAACAGTTGAATGATCGCTATGGACATGGAAGGGGAGATGAAGGAATCTGCGCGGTAGCGGATACTCTGAAAAAATGTTTTCCGGAGGACTATGTGGCGCGTTACGGCGGAGATGAATTCCTGGTGGTCATGACGGGACGTGACAGGGAGTATGCAGAGGAACATGCAAGACAGCTATGTATGGGCATCCGGGAATGTGAGATTCCCAATGAAGACTCTTCTGTGGAACCCTGGCTTACGATTTCCGTGGGTGGTGTCTGTGCTATTCCGAAGGAACCAAACCGAGTGTGGGATTTCCTGTCGGCTGCGGACAAAACACTTTATGACCAGAAAAATGAGCAAAAAGGAAAAGTACGCTTCTATGTGGGAGAAGGACAATACCTATAGCTCTGAAACCAAAATAAAGGAACACAACAATGGATAACAAGCAATATTCCACCCGCGAATTGTTTCGCAGGTTTGCACCTTATTTTAAAAAATACCGTTTTACCTTGTGGATGGATCTGTTCTGTGCAGCACTGACCACGGTCTGTGAACTGGTGTTGCCGTTAATTATGCGCTACATTACCAATGAAGGGCTGTGGGATCTTGCGTCCCTGTCGGTGAAGACCATACTTTCACTGGGAGTTCTGTATTTCGGACTTCGTATCGTGGATTGCATCGCCAGTTACTATATGTCCGATATGGGACACGTCATGGGCGCGAAGATCGAGACGGACATGCGCAGAGATGCATACAACCATTTGCAGAAGCTGTCCAATACTTATTATAACAATACCAAAGTCGGTCAGATCATGGGGCGGATCACCAATGATCTGTTTGATGTGACGGAATTCGCCCATCATTGCCCAGAAGAATTTTTCATCGCCGGAATCAAGACCGTAATCTCTTTTATCATTCTGGCAAATATCAATCTGCCGCTGACATTGATGATCTTTCTGTGCGTGCCGCTGATGTGCGGTGTGTGCATGATCCTGAATTTCCGGATGCGAAGTGCCTTTCGCAAGCAGCGTAACCAGATCGGAGAGCTGAACGCCCGGATCGAGGATAGTCTGCTGGGCCATAAGGTGGTCAAGGCATTTACCAATGAAGAGGTGGAAAATGTCAAGTTTGAGAAAGATAACGGCACTTTTCTGGATATTAAGAAGCTGACCTACCGTTACATGGCGGCATTCAATACCACAGTGAAGCTGTTTGACGGATTGATGTATCTGGTGGTATTGGTGGCAGGCGGTATTTTTATGGTAAACGGACGGATCGCCGCTGGTGACCTGGTGGCATATATGCTGTATGTATCCACCCTGATCGCAACAATCCGGCGTATCATCGAATTTGCCGAACAGTTCCAGCGGGGCATGACCGGTATCGAGCGCTTTTTACAGATCGTGGATGCGGATATCGAGATCTTCGATGAGCCAGATGCCATAGAACTGAAGGACCCGAAGGGAGAAATCTCTTTTGAAAAAGTAAGCTTTGAATATCCGGATGACCATAACAAGGTATTCACTGATCTGAACCTGCAGATCCACGCGGGAGAAAAGGTGGCCATCGTCGGTCCTTCCGGTGGTGGTAAGACAACGCTGTGCAATCTGATCCCGAGATTTTATGATGTCTCAGAAGGCAGGATCCTGTTGGACGGCCAGGACATTAAGCATTTTACGTTAAAGAGTCTGCGGGGCAATATCGGTATCGTACAGCAGGATGTGTATCTTTTCTCCGGTACGATCTATGAAAATATCGCTTATGGACGTCCCGGGGCTTCGAAAGAAGATGTGATCAATGCGGCAAAGCGTGCCGGGGCTCATGAATTCATCATGGGACTGAAGGACGGTTATGATACTTATGTGGGAGAACGGGGTGTAAAGCTGTCCGGCGGACAGAAACAGCGGATCAGTATTGCCAGAGTATTTCTGAAAAATCCGCCCATCATCATTCTGGATGAGGCCACTTCCGCACTGGACAATGAGAGTGAGTTCGCCGTGGCAAAATCTCTGGGAGAATTGTCGGAGGGGCGTACTACTCTGACTATCGCCCACAGACTTTCCAGTATCCGCAATTCCGACAGGATCCTGGTGCTGACGGATGACGGCATTGTGGAGGAAGGCAATCACGACCAGCTCATGGAACAAAAAGGGATCTATTATCAGTTCTATGAAACAGCCAATGCTTTGAAATAACATTACAAAAACGGAGGTAGAGCTATGAAACTTGTGTTTGTGGGGGCAGACCATGAAGTAACCGGAAGCTGTCATTATCTGGAGGTTGCCGGGAAACATATTTTAGTGGACTACGGTATGGAGCAGGGTGTCAATGTATTTGAAAATGTGCCGCTGCCGGTGGCGGAATCCATGATTGATTATGTATTCCTGACTCATGCTCATGTGGATCATTCGGGTCTTCTGCCGCTTCTGTATGCCAGAGGCTTCAGAGGACAGATCTATTCCACGGATGCTACAGCGGATCTGTGTAGCATTATGCTGCGTGACTGTGCACATATCCAGAGTGCCGAAGCGGAATGGAAGAATCGTAAGGCAAAACGTTCTGCGAATAATGCAGTGGTGGAGCCGCTGTATACCATGGAGGATGCAGATGGTGTGATCCGCCGGTTCGTTCCCTGTCATTACAATACGATCGTGGAAGTATGCGAGGGAGTAAAAATCCGTTTTACGGATATCGGACATCTGCTGGGCTCTGCCAGCATCGAAGTCTGGCTGACGGAGGACGGCAATACGAAAAAAATCGTATTTTCCGGCGATATCGGCAACAAGCACCAGCCGTTACTTAAGGATCCGACACCTACGAAGGAAGCGGATTATGTCGTGATGGAGTCTACCTACGGTGACAGACTGCATCCGAAGGATAAGCTGGATTATGTGGCAGAACTGACCAAGGTGCTGCAGGAGACCTTAGACCGGGGTGGTAACGTGGTGATCCCGTCTTTTGCTGTGGGCCGTACCCAGGAGATCCTGTATTTCCTGCGGAAGATCAAGGTAGGGCGCCTGGTAAAGGGTCATGAAGATTTCCCGGTGTATGTGGACAGTCCCATGGCGGTAGAGGCTACCGGCGTATTCCAGGAGAACAGGTGGGAATGCTTCGATGATGAGGCCATGGAATTCGTAAAAGAAGGCATTAATCCCATTGCTTTTTCGGGATTAAAGCTGTCCATCACCAGTGAGGAATCCAAAGCCATCAACTTCGACGAGACACCCAAGGTCATTATCTCCGCATCCGGTATGTGTGACGCAGGACGTATCCGGCATCATCTGAAGCATAATCTGTGGAGACCGGAGTGTACGATCCTGTTCGTCGGCTATCAGTCGGTGGGAACACTGGGCCGGGCACTGGTAGAGGGTGCTGATGAGGTGAAGCTGTTCGGTGAGACGGTTTCAGTGCGCGCCGAGATCCGGAAAATGACGGGACTGAGCGGTCATGCGGATAAGGAAGGCCTGATCGACTGGATCCGGGCCTTTGAAGAAAAACCGAAGAAGGTGTTCGTGGTACATGGAGAGGACAGCGTATGTACCGGATTTGCTGAGTGCCTGAAGATCGAGTACGGGCAGAGAGCCTACGCTCCTTACAGCGGTACGGAGTTCGATCTGGCAGGCAATAAGTTCACCTATGAGGCAGCACCTGTTGCCGTGCAGAAAAAGACGAAGCCTGCTACCGGAGTCTTCGAACGACTGCTTGCCTCTGCGAGACGCTTACTGGCACTGGTTACGAAGAGCGAGGGCGTCATGACCAACAAGGATATGGCGAAGTTCGCGGACCAGATCAATTCCCTATGTGACAAGTGGGAGATATAAGTGCATCCATAGGCACAAACAACCCTGAGTATGTAGGACGATAGTCCGGAATACGAAGGGGGGACGATTTCGAGAGTGCGAAGCACGGAGAAATCGTTTATATATTATATTGGAATCAGAATAAGGAGACAACATGAGTTTAGCGGATCATATTTTTATCGATATGTGCAATGACATTTTAACCAACGGTACCAGCACGGAGGGCGAGAAAGTGCGCCCCCACTGGCCGGATGGTACCCCTGCCTACACTATTAAGAAATTCGGAGTAGTGAACCGGTACGATCTGTCGAAGGAGTTCCCGATCCTGACCTTGCGCCGGACGGCATTAAAATCCGCCACAGATGAGATGCTGTGGATCTGGCAGCGCAAGTCCAACAACATTCATGATTTAAACAGCCACGTCTGGGATGAGTGGGCAGATGAAAACGGCTCGATCGGTAAGGCATACGGCTATCAGATGCAGGTGAAGCATCAGTATAAGGAAGGCATGATGGATCAGGTGGACCGCGTGATCTACGATCTGAAGAACAATCCCTTCAGCCGCCGGATCATGACCAATATCTATGTGCATCAGGATCTGCACGAGATGAATCTGTATCCCTGTGCTTACGGTATGACCTTTAATGTGACGCAGAAAAAGGGAGAGGACAGGCTGACCCTGAATGCCATTTTAAACCAGCGTTCCCAGGACGTACTGGCAGCCAACAACTGGAATGTGGTACAGTATGCGGTGCTGGTGCATATGCTGGCACAGGTCTGCGATATGAACGTGGGCGAGCTGGTGCATGTCATTGCGGATGCCCATATCTATGACCGCCACGTGGATGCCATTAAGGAGCTCATCAGCAGAGACCCCTTCCCGGCGCCGAAGTTCTGGCTGAACCCGGAGATCAGGGACTTCTATCAGTTCACACCGGATGATGTGAAGCTGGAGGGTTACCAGACCGGGGAGCAGATCAGGGATATTCCGATTGCAATCTGACATGAGTAAGTAGGGCGGTAGCCCGGAATACGAATATCAGTACGGTTTCGTGAGTGCGAAGAACGGAGAAACCGGTTATTATCATAGAAACAAACAGAAACGAGGTACACCATGAATTTAATTGTAGCAGTAGACAACAACTGGGCCATCGGCAGCAAGAACGAACTGCTGATCCGCATCCCCAACGATCACAAGCATTTCCGCGAAGAGACGACAGGTAAGGTAGTGGTTCTGGGACGCAAGACTTTGGAGACTTTCCCGCAGGGCATGCCTTTAAAGAACCGCATCAACATTATTTTGTCCAAAGATCCGAATTATCAGGTCAAGGATGCGATCGTGGTACACTCTATTGAAGAATTGCTGGAAGAACTGAAGAAATATGACGAAGAGAATATCTATATCATCGGCGGAGAGAGTATTTACCGCCAGATGCTGCCTTACTGTGACGTGGCCCATGTGACGAAGATTGACCATGCCTACGAGGCGGATGCCTATTTCCCGGATCTGGACAGTGATCCTGAGTGGGAGATTACCGCAGACAGTGACGAGCAGGTCTATTTTGACATTACCTATCAGTTCTTAAAGTACGAGCGCAAGAAAGCCTGAGTGCGGAAAACGATGAAAAAGAAGATATATTTGGCAGTTACGGTTTTACTGCTTACTCTGGCAGGAATATATGTGGCAGCCAGAATGATTCTGTGGGGTGGTCCCGTAAGTTTTCGCAGTTATGTGTTGTTACTGGGGGATCTGCTGTGTCTGCTGCTTCTCCTGTTTTATGTATATCTGAGAGTACCCATCAGGCTGCACCGGAAAATACGGGACAAGTGGGGAACTCCCGGGAAATGGGAGTGGCTGGAGGATATCGGCATTGCTTTGTGGGCAGTGCTGTGCCTGATCGTCACGTTTGCCGGAATTGCCTGGATTTGGTTTGAAAATGACATCCCTTCGGAGACGCGGCTCACAGAGAATCTGATCAGTGTGGAAGAGATGGAGTTCCCGGACAGGCACTGGTATTCCTACTGGCGTCCAGAGGGCGTGCTGTTTCGGAGAGAGACGGAGCTTGCCGGTGAGGATTACATTACTTATCTGACGGAATTGATGGACAAGGAAGAAAATACCCACCCGGAGGATGCAGAAACGGTAGCAAAGCAGGCGATGGAAGAACAGTGGCTTGCGGAATACTATGCGTCGGAGACGGAAAACGCGGAAGATGTACAGGATCCCTTAGAGCCTTACGCACAGGCAGTATATGATGCTGTGCTGCAACAACAGGGCTTTTCCTTCGAAGTCTGCTACAATGCCAAAGGCAATTTCTATCTGCAGCTGGGAGAACAGGAGCAGGCGGGAAAGACCTATGCATACACGCTGGTCTACAATCGTACCTCGCAGAACGGAAAATGTGAGATTTTCGTGCTGTACCGGAATCCGGAAGAGAATCTGTCCACAGAGGCAGCACAGATCGTGGAGTTTTATGCGGTCCGCAGTGAAGATCTGCAGGTCATTGCGGGGGATAAGACCGGATGGTCAGTGGTAGCGAACAGTGCATATCAGGAAGCTACCGGAGAAAAATAATTGTAGTGAATTTAATTTGAGTTTTCAGCTAAAAGGAGAAATGAGCCACATTTTCGCTGAAAAAGTCACTGGAAAGCATAAATGTGTATATTGACTTTTATTACAAATGGTATAATAATGAAAATCAATAAATTCTGTTAAGAGAAATCAACAGGCAGAGTGGTAAACCGAGGAAAGAAGGAATACAAAATGGAAAAGAAGAACATTGACTGGGGTAACATCGGTTTCGGTTATACCCCTACGGATTACAGATATGTGTCCAATTACAAGGACGGCAAATGGGATGACGGTCAGCTGACCCAGGATCCCAACATCGTATTAAATGAGTGTGCAGGTGTATTGCAGTATGCACAGACCGTATTCGAGGGCCTGAAGGCCTACACCACAGAAGACGGACATATCGTAACCTTCCGTCCTGACTTAAACGGTGAACGTCTGGAGTCTTCCGCAGCAAGACTGGAGATGCCCATTTTCCCCAAGGAGCGTTTCGTGGAAGCTGTTACCGAGACGGTTAAGGCGAACGATGCTTTCGTACCTCCTTACGGCAGCGGTGCAACTCTGTACATCCGTCCTTATATGTTCGGCAGCAACCCTGTCATCGGTGTAAAGCCTGCGGATGAGTATCAGTTCCGTATTCTGTGCACCCCTGTAGGACCTTATTTCAAGGGCGGCGTTAAGCCTCTGACCATCCGTGTCACCGACTTTGACCGTGCGGCACCTCACGGAACCGGTCACATCAAGGCTGGCCTGAACTATGCTATGAGCTTACATGCAATCGTATCCGCTCACAAGGAAGGCTACGATGAGAATATGTATCTGGATGCTGCTACCCGTACCAAGGTAGAGGAGACCGGCGGTGCGAACTTCCTGTTCGTTACCAAGGACAACAAGGTCGTAACTCCCAAGTCCGACAGTATCCTTCCTTCCATCACCCGTCGTTCTCTGGTATATGTTGCCAAGGAATATCTGGGACTGGAAGTAGAAGAGAGAGAAGTATACCTGGATGAAGTAAAAGACTTCGCAGAGGCTGGTCTGTGCGGTACCGCAGCAGTAATCTCCCCTGTTGGCAAGATCGTTGACCACGGTAAAGAGATCTGCCTGCCCAGCGGCATGACCGAGATGGGACCTGTCACCAAGAAGCTGTATGAGACTCTGACCGGTATCCAGATGGGCAGGATCGAAGCTCCTAAGGGCTGGATCCATGTGATCGAGTAATCTGGTATCAAAATTGAATAATATTAAAAATGCGTGTGGAGAATATCCGCACGCATTTTTTTGTCTGTAGAATTCTTAGATTTTTCTGAACTTCCAAGAAACCGTGGCACAGAAGAAAAAAATAGGGTATAATCAGAATTTAGAGACTTTGAGAAAGTAGGAAATGTTATGTTTTTTAAAAATAGATGTCATATCACCGCGGTATTGGTGGCGGGAGTGCTGGGAATAAGTATGGTGACGGGACTGACCGCCTGCGGCAGCAGTGACGGCACAAAAGTGGTATTTACCACAGGATTTGGGAAAAATGAGGTATTTCGGATCGGGGACGAGTCCTGCTCTAAGGCGGAGATCATGATCTACCTGACCACGACCCAGAATCAATATGAGAATGTCTACGGGACGGAGATCTGGAATACTTCCCTGAACGGAGTGACTCTGGAGGATAATGTCAAGGAGACAGTGCTGGCAAGGATTGCTCAGATCAAGACCATGTACCTGCTGGCAAAAGAGAAAGAGGTCACGTTGGATGAAGCCGAGGAGGCAAAGGTCGTTCAGGCGGCACAGGAGTATTATTCTTCCTTAAATGATACGGAGATCGAGGCTATGGGTGCCACGGAGGAGATTGTGGAGAATCTGTATCGGGAATATGCCATGGCAGACAAGGTCTATCAGTTGATTATACAGGACATCAATCCGGAGATCAGTGATGACGAGGCTCGCAAAATTACGGTGCAGCAGATCTTTTTTGCAACAGCATCCACGGATATGGACGGAAACCTGAAGCCTTATTCGGAAAGCTCCATTCAGAGTGCCTATGAGAAAGCCTGCGAGGTAAGAGACCTGGCGGTGGACGGAGAACACGATTTCACGGAACTGGCATCCAAATACAGCGACGATTCCGAGATCACCTATTCCTTTGGCAAAGGAGAAGCGGAGAGCGCTTATGAGGAAGCGGCTTTCAATTTGGCAACAGACGAGGTGAGCCAGGTTGTGAAATGTGAACGAGGCTATTACATTATCAAATGCATCAATACGTTGGATCGGGAAGAGACGGACGCTAATAAATTAAAGATTGTAGAAGAGCGGAAACGGGAAGTCTTCGGGCAGGAGTATGACAGCTTTGTGAATACACTGGTGCGTCAGCTCAATGACAAGCTGTGGGATGAGATCACGCTGATCATGGACGAACAGGTGACTACGGACAACTTTTTTGATGTGTATGCAAAGTACTTTCCGGAGGAGTAATTTCTGGTTTTTTACACGCTTTATTAAAATTTTAGAATTACGGAAATATTGATAAATACTGGATTTTTGACTGATTGTTAGCACTCATTTATAATGAGTGCTAAATTTGCCTTGACTTTTTAATTTTACAGTCCTACACTTAGAATCAGTTAGGAAACAGTCAGCCATGGCTGTGCAATTTTAGAAAAGGATGTGGTAATAATGGTAGCAAAAAACGGCAGTTTGTCAATTAACAGTGAAAACATATTTCCGATCATTAAAAAGTGGTTGTATTCCGATCACGATATTTTCTACAGAGAGTTGATCTCTAACGGCTGCGATGCCGTGACCAAGCTGAAAAAGCTGGACATGATGGGAGAATATGCCCTGCCTGAAGGCTATAAGGGACGTGTGGATGTCATCGTGGATCCTGAAAAGAAGACACTGACCTTCAAGGATAACGGTCTGGGCATGACTGACGACGAAGTGGAAGAGTACATCAACCAGATCGCATTTTCCGGCGCAACGGATTTCATTGAGAAATATAAGGACAAGAGCAATTCCGACCAGATCATCGGTCATTTTGGACTGGGCTTCTATTCTGCATTCATGGTAGCGGATGAAGTACACATTGATACCTTGTCCTACAAGGACGGCGCCAAGGCAGTGCACTGGGAGTGCGACGGCGGCACCGAGTTCTCCATGGAAGACGGAGACAAGACGGATGTCGGTACGACCATTACCCTGTTTTTAAATGAAGATTGTCTGGAGTTCTGTAATGAGTACAAGGCTCGTGAGGTCGTGAAGAAGTATTGTTCCTTCATGCCTACCGAGATCTATCTGTCCAAGGCGAACACCAAGGAGACCCAGATCATCAAGGAAGAGGAAAAGCTTCCCGATGATGAAGTCCTGGAAGAGATCGAGCCGGAGAAGAAGGAAGCGGCAGAAGGTGAAAATGCTGAAGCTGCTGAGGGAACAGAAGAGCCTAAGAAGCTGAAGATCAGAAAGCGTCCTGAATTGATCAACGAGACACAGCCTCTGTGGACCAAGCATCCCAATGAGTGCACGAAGGAAGAGTATCTGGACTTCTACCGCAAGGTATTTCAGGATTACAAGGAGCCTCTGTTCTGGATCCACCTGAATATGGATTATCCTTTTAATCTGAAAGGTATCCTGTACTTCCCGAAGATCAACATGGAGTATGAGTCCATCGAAGGTACCATCAAGCTGTACAACAATCAGGTATTTATCGCAGATAACATCAAGGAAGTCATTCCTGAGTTCCTGCTGCTGTTAAAGGGTGTCATCGACTGCCCGGATCTGCCTCTGAACGTATCCAGAAGTGCATTGCAGAATGATGGATTTGTCAAGAAGATCGCAGAGTACATTACCAAGAAGGTAGCGGACAAGCTGGCAGGCATGTGCAAGACAGACAAGGAAGAGTACGACAAATACTGGGATGACATCAGTCCTTTCATCAAGTTTGGCTGCCTGAAGGATGACAAGTTCTGTGAGAAGATGAACGATTACATCCTCTTCAAGAATCTGGACGGCAAATATCTGACGCTGCCGGAGTGCCTGGAGATCAAGCCTCAGGATGAGGAAGAGAACAAGGAAACTGCCATAGATGAGAACGGCAACAAGGTAGAAGCCGAAGTCGTAGAGGATAAATCTGAAGCGGAGGCTTCTGAGGAGAATGCCGGGGAAGAGAAGAAGGAAAAGATCATTTACTATGTAACGGATGAACAGCAGCAGAGCCAGTACATCAATATGTTCAAGGCTGCTAAGATGGATGCTGTGATCCTGACCCATAATATCGATCAGCCCTTCATCTCCCAGTTGGAGCAGAAGAATGAGGGAATCAAGTTCCAGCGTATCGATGCGGATGTGACCGATGCCCTGAAGTCCAAGACTTCCAAGAAGGCTGAAAAAGAGATGGAAGAGCAGGCAGAGAGCATCAGCAAGCTGATGAAGAAAGCTCTGAAGAACGACAAGATCACTGTCAAGGTAGAGAAGCTGAAGAACAAGAAGATCTCTTCCATGATCACGCTGTCCGAAGAGAGCAGACGTATGCAGGATATGATGAAGATGTACTCCATGCCCGGCATGGATATGAGTGCTTTCGGCGGTGAGGGCGAGACCCTGATTCTGAATGCCAACCATCCTCTGGTACAGTACATCACCGAGCACCAGGACGGCGAGAACGCAGAAATGATCTGCGAGCAGCTGTACGATCTGGCAAAGCTCCAGCATGCACCCTTGTCCGCCGATGCCATGACCAAGTTCGTGGCAAGAAGCAATGACATTATGATGCTGTTGACCAAATAAAAATGACGGATTAAAAACAAAGGGAATCACAATCTGGGAACGGTTTGTGGTTCCTTTTTTGGGCTACACGGCGGCTCGGGGACAGATGCAGACCGGTACCGGAATTAGTATTTAGTGAATGCATATCACCCGTCTGTTAATCAAGTAGATGTATGATGAAGACAAAACGGATAGAAGTTAGTCTACTTAGTATATGGGAACATGCACATATTTTTCTGACTTTGCATATTCTGTAAGGAACATTTGTTGCCTGACCGGATCAAGACAGACAAAACGGCATAGGCAGAAAGGACCTCTGTCCATGGACACTACTTATACAGGAACACTTCAGATCAGCGTTGTCTCCGCTCTGAGGATGACACCGATACCCGGCGCGACCGTCACCGTCTCCTATACCGGGGATCCGGATTCCCCGCTGGAGACGATGACTACTGACGAATCCGGGCAAACCCCTACGATAACACTGGATGCGCCGCCGAGAGAGCTTTCTTTATCTCCGGATATTACGGCACAGCCCTATTCGGAGTACAACATTCAGGTGACTGCAGAAGGCTTTGAACCGGTACTGGTATCTGGTTCCGAAATTCTGGCAGGCGAATTTTCCCTACAACCGATCCGCATGAATCCGCTGAATGTAACAGAGGAGGAAGAAAAAGTAGTAGTAATACCTGCACATACGCTTTTCGGAGAGTATCCTCCGAAGATTCCGGAAGAAGAAATCAAACCTATGAACGAGACCGGGGAGATCGTACTGAGCCGTGTGGTGATTCCGGAATATGTGATCGTACATGACGGTGTTCCGGAGGATCCCACTGCCCGGAATTACTGGGTGCGCTATAAGGATTACATTAAAAATGTGGCCTCCAGCGAGATTTATTCCACCTGGCCGGAGAGTGCAATTTATGCTAATATTCTGGTCATTCAATCATTTACGTTAAACCGTATATTTACAGAGTGGTACAGGGGACGTGGGTACGATTTTACGATAACTTCTTCTACGGCGTATGATCAAAAATGGATCTATGGCAGAAATGTGTTCGAAGAGATCGACTATCTGGTAGATTCCATTTTTACCAACTATTTGTCAAGGCCCGGTGTACGACAGCCCATTTTCACATCGTATTGTGACGGTAATCGGACTACCTGCCGGGGGCTGAGCCAGTGGGGCTCCAAGTCATTGGCGGATCAGGGATATTCCGCTATTGATATCATTCATTATTATTACGGCAATGATATGTATATCAATTCCGCAGATATTATTTCGGGAGTGCCTTCTTCCTGGCCGGGGTATGATCTGACTATCGGTTCTTCCGGGGAAAAAGTCCGTCAGCTGCAACAGCAGTTGAACCGGATCGCCAGAAATTATCCGGCGATTCCTACGTTGACACCCGACGGAATCTATGGCTCCGGTACTGCGGAGGCTGTCCGGACGTTCCAGAAGATATTTAATCTTCCTCAGACCGGAATCGTGGATTATCCTACATGGTTTGAAATCTCGGATATTTATGTGGGGGTGACACGTATTTCGGAGCCGGATGCGTAGTAAATGGGAAGTTACGCGAGCAATGAGCCGCGTAACTTCCCATTTACCATGTTGTAACAAGTGTAATTCCAACAATTTTCCCGGACAAGCATAAAATCCGCTTGACAGATAAAAATAAATAACGTATTATTGTATTAAATAAATAATACAGTAAAACAACAAGACAATGAGGGACCCGGGGAGGCATCGATAGAAACGATGCGTGACAGGTAATAAGAAACAGAAAATAAGAAACAAGAAAGGATGATAGGAATGGCGTGGGAATTGGATGCTGACAGACCCATATATGCGCAGCTGGTGGAGCGGATCCAGAAAGAGATCGTGTCCGGCAAATATCAGCCGGGAGAGAAGCTGCCGAGTGTCAGAGATCTTGCGGCCGTGGCGGCGGTGAACCCGAATACGATGCAGAAAGCTTTTGCGGAACTGGAGCGGAGCGGCCTGATCGTGACACAGCGCACCAGCGGCAGAACCGTGACGGAGGACACTGAGCTGATCGGGAATACCAGAGAACAGCTGGCAGCCGGGCATGTCCGGAATTTTATCAACAACATGCAGGAACTGGGATATCAGAGAGAGGAGATCCGGAATCTCTTCGATAAGGTACAGGCCTGACAGGGGTGCAAATTTATGATGAAAATAAAGAGAGGCGGAAATAGAAATGAATAATCTGGTAGAAATTGTAAATCTGACCAAGAAATATGGTGCCAATGTGGCTGTGAACAATCTGACCGTAAGTCTCCCCAAGGGGAAGATCATTGGCCTGTTGGGACCCAACGGCAGCGGTAAGACGACACTGATCAAAATGCTGAACGGTCTGCTGACACCGACGGAAGGCACTATTATGATCGACGGAAATTATGTAGGACCGGCGACCAAGAGCAAGGTAGCTTATCTGCCGGACCGCACGTATCTGACCATGAATCAGACGATCCGGGAGATCCTGGATTTCTTTCAGGACTTTTATACAGACTTTTCCAGGGAACGTGCGGAAGAGATGTTAAAGAGTCTGGGGATCGATCCTGCAGTGAAAATGCGGACATTGTCCAAAGGTACGAAGGAGAAGGTACAGTTGATCTTAGTGATGAGCAGGAATGCCAGCCTGTATATTTTGGATGAGCCGATTGCCGGTGTGGATCCGGCAGCGAGAGATTACATCCTGCGCACCATTATCAACAACTACAATCCGGAAGCCACCGTGCTGATCTCTACCCATCTGATCGAGGATGTGGAACAGGTACTGGATGAAGTCATCTTCATGCGTTATGGTCAGCTGGTGTTATATACATCCGTTGACAATATCAGAGAAGAGAAAGGTAAGTCTGTAGATGCTTACTTCAGGGAGGTGTTCGCATGTTAGGAAAGTTAATGAAATATGAATGGAAAAATATCTGGAAAGCCGGTACACTGATGCTTCTGGGAATGTTTATCGTCACAGTGATCGGCTGTGTCGTACTGCAAATGCCGGGAGTGGCGGAATTTTTCGACAGCAATGATGTAAATGGCGCGCAGGCCTGGCTTGTGATCTCTTCCTTCGCGGCAATCCTGATCCTGTATGTGATCATGCTGCTGGCATCCACCTGGGGTATGCTGATCTTCCTGGGCATCCGCTTTTACCGCAGCATGTATACGGATGAGGGATATCTGTCCCACACCCTGCCGGTGACGGCCAACCAACTGTTCTTAAGCAAGGTACTGGTGTCCGGTGTCTGGTATCTGTTCATTTCGATAGGCATTGGTATTTCAGTGGTGGCACTGGTCGTCTCTTTGATGACAGGACTTTTAAATATTGGTGAACTGAGTGGTGTACTGATACAATATAATGGAAATATCTGGGAATTCCTGGCAGATGCTTTTTATGAACTTGGCAGAACATACGAAGAAGAGATGGGAATCAATCTGCTGCATTATGGGATTACACTACTCTTAACCTATGTGGCAGGACCTTTCATTACTATGGTCACCCTGTTCGGAGCGCTGACCATCGGACAGCTTTCCTCCAAACATAAAGGCCTGATGGGAATCCTGGCATATGCCGGCCTGACGATCCTGTCTTCCATCATCGGAAGTACTGTACAGAGTGCCTTCATGTTTGGCACAAATGTCATGAGCAACTCCGGCGGATTTTCGGTAACGACCAATATGGCCTATGACATTAACGTGATCACCAGCCTGCTCATTGCGGCCATCATGTACGGCGTATCTTATTACATCATGAACCGAAAATTAAACCTGGACTAACCGGGTCTACACCTTGCCCTCAACTGGTAAATTTGGTATAATAAATCCAAATGACAACAGGGAACGGGTGAAGGTACATGCAGGAGATTATTGATAGAATTTTAGGAGGAAACTTCGATTATGAGAACGGTTCTTTGGAATTCTCCTGCGCTAAAATAGAGATTTCCCTGTCACAGGGGACAATATATGAGGGCTCTTTTCACATTCTTTCTGCGTCGGAAGGCTATGTAAAGGGATCCGTGATCTCGGACCATCTTCGGATGGAATGTATGACGGATCAGTTTACCGGCTCCGATGCAGAAATTTTTTACTGCTTCCACGGAGAAGATCTGGAGGAAGGGGATGTGATCAAGGGCTCTTTTTCCGTAGTCAGCAACAGAGGAGAATACAATCTTCCTTTTGTGGTGACGGTGGAGCATGGGATGTTGAATTCTTCCATCGGGGCTATCCGGAATCTGTTCCATTTTGCCAACCTGGCGAAGAGCAACTGGAAGGAAGCTGTGCGGCTGTTCTATGATCCGGAATTTCTGCGGCTGTTCCAGGGGAACGATGCCCATTTCTATGACAGTTACCGGATCCTGTCCACTTATGAGGGCAACGAACAAAATGTGGAGGAATTCCTGATCTGTATCAATAAAAAGCAACAGCTGGAATTCCTGACGGAAGAGAAAGAACTGGTGAAAAAACTGCCTCGCAGCGCAGATAATTACGGCATCACGGAGAACAATCTGACCATCGTGAGGAACGGCTGGGGATATACGAATCTCCAGATCGAGTGTGAGGGTGAATTTGTCTTTACGGAAAAGGAAAACATTACAGACGATGATTTTCTGGGAAACCGTTGCCGCCTGCCGGTCTACATCGACAGCAGCCTGTGCAGATCTGGCAAAAATTTCGGTAAAGTCTACATATATAATGCTTATACTTCACTGGAGATCCCGGTCATGGTACAGCTGGGAGACGGTGTAGTGGCCCGGCATGCGGATCACAGTCATATGCAGTGCATCACAAAGATCATGAAATATTATGAAGAATCGAGACTGAAAAAGATCGGTACGGGAACCTGGCTCGCGGAGACCGGCAAACTGGTGGAGCGCATGGTGACCATGGATGAGAAGGATGTGCCGGCGAGACTGTTCCAGGCACAGCTTCTGATCACAGAGGAACGCTACAATGAAGCCGGATGGATCCTGGATCACGCGGCGGACATGTTGGAAGCCCAGGGAGCTACCGGCGGAGAACAGTGGGCTTACTATCTGTATCTGACCACACTGATCCACAGGGACCCCCAGTATACACTGCAAATGGCGGAGCAGGTGGAACAGATCTACCGCTATGACAGGACCCGCTGGCGTGTGGCATGGCTGCTGTTGTATCTGTCGGAGGAATACAATCGTTCAACCTCCGGGAAATGGATGTTCTTAGAAAAACAGTACCAGTACGGCTGCACCAGTCCGGTGATCTACCTGGAAGCACTGGCCCTTTTGAACGGCAATCCGGCGCTGCTACGTAAATTGAACAGTTTTGAACTGCAGGTGTTGAACTTCGGTGTCCGTCAGGATGCGGTAAACGACAGCCTGATCGAACAGCTGTTGTATCTGTCGGGAAGAGTCAGAGAGTATTCTCCACTACTGGGCAGAATTTTACGAAGACTGTATGAGAAAAAGAAGGATGTGCGGATCCTGCAGGAGGTGTGCAGCCTTCTGATCAAGGGAAGTAAGACGGGACCGGATGCCTTCACGTGGTATCAGATGGGTGTGGAAAGCCATCTGAGGATCACGAATCTCTATGAATATTATATGGCGTCGGTAGATCTGGATGCTGTGCTGGAGCTTCCGAAAGTGATTCTGATGTATTTTTCTTTCCAGAGCAATCTGGATTATGAACATAGTGCGTTCCTGTATGCGTATCTGTTAAAACACCGGAAAGATTATGAGGAACTGTACGAACATTACGAGCCGAGAATGGAGCGGTTCGTCATTGACCAGATCCAGAAGCAGCATATTAACAGACATCTGGCAATACTGTATCAGGAATTCCTGTCTCCGGCCATTGTAACGGAAGCTATGGCGAAGCCTTTGTCCCGTCTGTTGTTTGCCCATATGGTAAGAGTGGATGACAGCAGAATGCGTAAGGTGATCGTCAGCCAGCCGGGGAATCTGATACTGTCCGAGACGCCTCTGCAAAACGGCACGGCCTGGGTGGCAGTCTACGGGAATGATTATACCATTGCTTTTGAGGATGCATATGGTAACAGGTTCCTTAAAAATGTGGAATATACCCTGGAAAAACTGCTGGTACCGGGGAAATATCTCAGACTTCTGGAACATTATGTGCCGGATACGGCAGAACTGGATCTGTATTTCATGGAGAACGGCAGAACAGAAGAGACCATATCTTCCACAAAGCTGATGCGGATGGCAAGACTGGTGGAAAGCGATGCCGTGGAGCCGAAGCTGCGCAGTGAGATTGCGGTACAGCTGGTACAGGCCTATTTCGACGCGGATAATTTGCAGGCACTGGATGAATACCTGCAGGAGCTGCAGGGGGACGGCTTTACGGAGGAACAGCGGGAACTGATCCTGCGTTTTCTGGTGTTGCGGGGAAATTATGAGAAGGCATATGCCTGGATCGAAGCATATACCCCTTATTTTGTGGAGGCCAAGATTCTGTTGCGGCTTACGGACGGTGTGATCACGCAGTCGGTCCATGAGGGAGAGGCAGTCCTGTATGCGGCGGCATTGACGGTGTTCCGCAAGGGAAAATACAACGGTGGAATTTTAGAGTATCTGGTGCGTTATGCCACCGGTACCACGAAGGAATTGCGTGACATCTGGAAAGCGGCAAGATCCTTTGAGATAGACTGCTACAGCTTAAGTGAAAAGATATTGCTGCAGATGCTGTTCTCCGGGGCATTTGTGGGAGAGCGGATGGATATTTTCCGTTATTATGTATCCCAGGGAGCCAGACAGGAGATCGAGGAAGCTGTGCTTGTACAGAGCTCTTATGATTATTTCTGCCGGGAGAAGATCACGGAGGAATATGTATTCCGGGAGATCCGTAACTGCTATCTGCGGGGAGAAGAGACCCAGCGGATCTGCAAGCTGGCTTATCTGAAATTCTATGCGGAGAATAAGGACAAGCTGGAGCGGGAAGATGAAACTCTGGTCCGGAATTTCCTGGAGGAAATGATGAAGGACCACATTCATCTGAACTTTTTCAGGGAATATCAGGACTGCCTGCCACAGCTGCAGGAGATGAAGGACAAGACTATCGTGGAGTATCACACAAGAGGCGGCGTCCGTGCAAGGATTCATTATGTGATGATGCATGAGAACGGGCAGGCGGAGGATTACCTGTCGGAATATATGCAGGAAGTATACAGCGGTGTATTTTTCAAGGAATTCGTACTGTTTTTCGGGGAGAATCTTCAATATTACATTATGGAAGAATCAGAGAACGAAGAACAGCTGACGGAGAGCGGAAGCCTGCAGAAGAGCGATATTATGAATGAAAGTCCGGACAGCAAATACGAGATTATCAATGATATGATGATCAGCATGACACTGCAGGACGATACGACACTGGATCATCTGATCGAGGAATATTACCGCAGGGAATATCTGGATCACAGATTGTTCACATTGCAGTAAAGATAAAAAAAGACAGCAGGAGAGGAGGCGGAAGAACATGCGACTGCCGGGAAGTGATAAAGTTATAGTGGGTTATGACCTGGGGAAAGATTATGCGCAGATCAGCTGCTATGTCACAGGCAGGGAAGAAGAGATCACCACATTGTCTTCCGTTGCAGGCTCACAGGTCTATACGATTCCCCTGGTCCTGAGCAAGAGACAGGGAGTCAACCAGTGGTTCTATGGAAGTGAAGCCCTCCGGCATGCGGAGGAAGAAGAGGGAATCCTGGTGGAGCATCTTCTGAAGCTGGCAAAAGATGGGGAACCGGTGCAGATCGATGGAACGACTCTGGATCCGGTGGCACTACTGACTCTTTTTCTCAAGCGTAGTCTGGGAATGCTGTCCCAGATGACTTCCACAGAGCGGATCGGGGCCCTGATGATCACCTGCGAGGAACTGGATGCAGGAATGCTGGAGGTGCTGACGCAGGCAGTGGAGGCATTACACCTGAAGACGGATGCTGTCTGTTTTCAGAGCCATCGGGAGAGCTTTTATTATTACAATCTGTATCAGCCGGAAAATCTGTGGAAGCAGGGGAGCGTGCTGTGCGAGTATAGGGACAGTTCCATCCAGACTTATTATATGGAATGCAACCGCCATACGACGCCGGTGGTAACGTACATCGAAGAGCGGGAATTCCCTTTTCCGGTGGAAAAATCGGATGAAAAGTTCCTGGAGATCGCCACACAGCTATGTGAGAACCGGATGGTGTCCTCGGTATATCTGATCGGGGAAGAGTTTTCTCAAGAATGGATGAAAGAATCGCTACGCTATCTGTGCCGTGGACGGAGAGTCTTTCAGGGGAACAACCTGTTCAGCAAGGGTGCCTGCTACAGCATGATGGAGCGACTGCATCCCAGTGAAAACGGACAAAATCATGTCTATCTGGGACAGGATAAATTGAAATCCAATATCGGTATGAAAGTGCGCAGACAGGGAGAGGAATCCTATCAGGCACTGTTAGACGCCGGAATCAACTGGTATGAGGCGCAGAATACCATGGAGTTTTACCTGTTGGAAGGAAGAGCGGTGGAGATCCTGATCACGTCCCTGACGGGAAAGGGCAGCCGGATCGCCAGAATCGTGCCGGAAGAATTGCAGGAAGGAATCACCAGACTGCGGATTCAGGTGGAGATGAAGGATGAAACACATCTGCAGGTGGAACTGGAGGATCTTGGTTTTGGCAGCTTCCGAACAGCTACGCATCATATCTGGAAGGAAGAAATAGAGTTGTAGATCTGCCCGGGGCAGAGAAAATGAGGATGAAAAATGAAGGCAAGTCTGTGTGTAGGAGAATATTGCGAGAATGCCTATAATGTGGAAGGCCTGGATATCCGGGTCTATAGTATGGAAGAGTTGTGCTATTGCCTAAAGGAGAATGCATTCCTGTTAGACCTGTCCATCATGAACGATAAGCTGGTGGACTGGATCGGAGAAGAATGTAAAGTGTGGGAACTGGCAAAACAGCTCTACCCCATGGTACATAAGCAGGGATCTTTAAGTGTGTTCGTGGTGACGATCCTGCAATATGTGGGGATGTACGATCCGGAAGAAATCCTGCAGGTGGAGCAGGTACTGAAGCAAGGAGCCGGACTCAGCAATCTGGAGAAACGCAAGAGCCAGATCGACTATATGGTGGAAAAAAGAAAATATGCGGCAGCCATCCGCGGATATGATATGCTGCTGGAGACCTGGAACCATCTGGAACAGGAAGGCAAGGAACTTCCGGCGGGAAAAGTCCGGGCGGCGATCCTGCACAATAAGGGTGTGGCGCTGACAGGGCTGATGTTTTATGGCAAGGCGGCATATTACTTTAACGAAGCCTGGAAGACCGATCCGGACAGAGAACACCTGGATGCCTATCTGGCGGCAAAGAGAATGGAACTGACGGAGGATGCCTATGTGGCATTTGCAGCGCAGAATCCGGAAAATTATACGGAGTCCCTGGAACTGGAAAAGCGGATCGAGCAATTTGAATGGGAATGGGAACAGCAGCCAGAGTACCGACAGCTACGGCTGCGTGGTGACTGGCGGGTGAACGACAGGGTGAGATACGATGCGGAAAATAAGAGACTGACTCAGGCACTGAAAAACAGTTACCGGACAAGTGTCAGCGTATAGAGAAGACAGCAGGAGAGAATTATGGCGTGGTGGAACCGTTTATTTAAGAAAAAAGAACCGATACAGCAGGAAGAGGACTGGGAACAGCTGGTCTATACCCGCAACGGTGTGAATTTTGATGAGGAAGACCAGAGAAAACGTTACATTGTAAATTGCCTGGAGCAGATCGCAGAGGCTTCCAAGGAGATCGACCTCCTGACGGGAGAGTATACGCTGGTGACTTCTTATCTGACGGATACGGATGAGATTGAGGCCCTGCCAGCAGAGCAGAGAGAAGAGGTCAACCGGGTGGCCGGCAAGCTGGCCGGGCTGGAACAGGAACGCAGCAGATACCGGGAAAAGAAGAACCGTATGCGTGATGCGGACTTCTATGCGATCCGCAAAAGAGAGAACGAGATTGAAGAAGGCATTCAGAAGATTCGGGACGGCGAGAAATACGGCAATCTGATAAGGCAGGATCTGCACAGACTGGACGGAGAACGACATGCCTACGAATACCGGAGAAATGAGCTGGAGAATCTGATGAACAACCAACGGGGCATGTCTGTCATTTTCCTTACGGCATTGATCGTCTGTGTGATCATGCTGGTGATCCTGCAGTATGTTTTTGAAATGGATGTCTATGTGGGACTTTTTCTGGCAGTAGGTGCAGGAGCTGTAGCCATCTCCTATGTCTGCATCCGGTACATGGATGCAGGACGGGAACTGCAGCGGGTGGAGAAGACCATCAACAAGATCATCCAGCTGCAGAATAAAGTCAAGATCCGCTATGTGAACAACTGTCAGCTGATGGAATATCTGTATCTGAAGTACAATACGGACAGTGCAGCAAAGCTGGAAAAACAGTGGAAAATGTATCAGGACGAAAAGGAAGAGCGGAAGCAGTTCGCAGAGGCGGAAGCTAAGATCGAGTACTACCAGAAGCAGCTGGTACAGCAGCTGGCCGGTTATCGTGTGCAGATGCCGGAGCGCTGGATCAGCCAGACAGCTGCGCTTTTGGACAAGCGGGAAATGGTGGAGATCCGTCACGAACTGATCCAGAGAAGACAGGTGCTCCGTAAACAGATGGACTACAATCAGGAAGTAGCGGAGAGTGCAAGAAACGAAGTAAAAGACATCGCAGCCACCTATCCGAAATATGCCCAGGAGATCCTGGCCATGGTGGAGCGGTACGACCGATAAAGAATTGACAAGACACCTCTCGTTGTGTTACTATGACACCGTGTTAGCAATTTACCATGCTAAAGTATACGACGCGGCCAACAGTGAGTGGCAGAACGGGAGGATGTATTATGAAAAGAGTATTAGTGGCATTACTGGCAATCAGCATGGCAGCAGGTGCTCTTACCGGCTGTGGTTCTAAAGGATCTGAGAAAACATTTACCGTAGGTTTCGATGCGGAATTTCCCCCTTACGGATATCGTGATGACAGTGGAGAATATGTAGGCTTTGACCTGGATCTGGCAGCAGAAGTATGCAAGAGACAGGGCTGGGAGCTGGTAAAGCAGCCTATCGACTGGGATGCCAAGGATATGGAGCTTTCTTCCGGGGCCATTGACTGTATCTGGAACGGTTTCACCATGAACGGCAGAGAAGATGCCTACACCTGGACAGAGCCCTATATCGACAACAGTCAGGTATTCGTCGTAGCGTCTGCTTCCGGTGTACAGAACAAGGAAGAACTGGCAGGCAAGGTGGTAGCAGTACAGAAGGATTCCTCCGCACTGGCTGCTCTGAACGATGAAGAAAATGCAGACAACATTGCACTGCGTGATTCCTTCTCCCAGCTGATCGAATATGCGGACTACAATACCGCTTTCATGGATCTGGAGCAGGGTGCGGTAGATGCCGTAGCCATTGATATCGGTGTGGCACAGTATCAGATTGCGCAGAGAGAAGAAGGAAAATTCGTTATGCTGCAGGGCGAGGACAATAAGCTGGCTGTAGAGCAGTATGCAGTAGGTTTCCTGAAGGGTAATGATGAACTGAGAGATACCGTACAGAAGACACTGGACGAAATGGCAGCGGATGGTACCTTCGCACAGATCGCTGAAAAATGGGGACTGACCGACAGCGTATGTCTCGGTAAATAATCAACTAAGGATAGTTAAGGAGTAGAATTCATGAGTTTGCTGACCATGAGTGCCCAACTGGCAGAGGGCTTTCTGATAACGGTGGAAATATTTGTACTGACCCTTTTGTTTTCCCTTCCTCTGGGGCTGATCGTAGCCTTCGGAAGAATGTCAGGATGTAAGGTGATCCGCATTATCTCCAAAATATACATATCCATCATGAGAGGAACCCCTCTGATGTTACAGATCATCGTGGTGTATTTTGCTCCCTTTTATGTATTCCGCATGCAGGTGGGAACGGGGTATCGTTTCCCGGCGGTGATACTGGCATTCGTGATCAATTATGCGGCATATTTTGCAGAGATCTACCGTGCGGGCATTGAGTCCATACCGGTGGGTCAGTATGAGGCTGCGGAGGTGCTGGGCTACAGCAAGGCACAGACTTTCGTGAAGATCATTCTGCCGCAGGTGGTGAAGCGGGTTCTCCCGCCAGTGACCAATGAGACCATTACGCTGGTCAAAGATACCTCCATGGCATTTACCATTTCCATTGCGGAAATGTTCACGGTGGCAAAGCAGATCGGAGCGGCACAGACCAGTGTGCTTCCCCTGTTGGCAGCAGGTGTGTTCTATTATATCTTCAATCTCGTGGTGGCTTCTTTCATGGAGTATCTGGAGAAGAAGACATCTTATTACAGATAGGAGCAGTGCGGAAATATGGTCCTTTTGGAAATGAATCATGTGAAAAAAAGTTTTGACGGCAATGGGGTGCTGAAGGATATATCCCTGAAGGTCAACGAAGGAGAAGTTGTCTCCATCATCGGCCCCTCCGGTTCCGGCAAATCCACATTGCTTCGCTGTGCAACGCTTCTGGAGAAAATGGACGGTGGTGAGCTGATCTATTTAGGGCAGACGGCAGCTTCGGAGAAAACGGATAAAAACGGCAGAATACAGTGCGAATATGCGTCCAAGGCAGAATTACATAAGATCCGGAAATGTTTCGGACTGGTGTTCCAGAATTTTAACCTTTTTCCCCATTATACGGTGATGAAAAATATCATCGATGCGCCGATCCATGTGGATAAGGTAAGCCGTACAGAAGCCGTGGCGAGGGCGGAGAAGCTTTTAGCACAGTTGGGACTGTCGGATAAGGCAGATGCCTACCCTTACCAGCTGTCCGGCGGACAGCAGCAGAGAGTATCCATAGCCAGGGCACTGGCACTGCAGCCCAGGATCCTGTTCTTCGATGAGCCGACCTCGGCACTGGATCCGGAATTGACGGCAGAAGTATTAAAGGTGATCAGACAGCTGGCAAGTGAACATATGACCATGATCATCGTAACCCATGAGATGCAGTTTGCCAGAGAAGTATCCGACCGCATTATTTTCATGGAACAGGGTGTGATCGTGGAGGAAGGTTCTCCCGAAGCACTTTTTACAACGGAAAATGCCCGGGTTCGGGAATTTATCGGAAAGTTGCAGTAAAAATATATTGATTTTTTTTCGCAAATCTGTTTATCTATTAGGTGTGGGTGTATCTTGCCCACACCTGTTTCAATAAAAGACTGAAAAACATAAGAATGCGAGGACTGATGGTATGAGCGTACAGGAAATGAAACCGATCAAGGAAGGCAAAGTTCGTGAGATCTATGACAACGGAGACACCCTGATCATGGTGGCAACTGACCGTATCAGCTGCTTTGATGTGATCTTGGACAACACAGTAACAAAGAAAGGAACTGTATTGACCCAGATGTCGAAATTCTGGTTTGATATGACTGAGGATGTGATTCCCAATCATATGGTATCCGCTGATGTTAAGGATATGCCCGAATTTTTCAGACAGCCGAAATTCGACGGCAACAGCATGATGTGCAAGAAGCTGAACATGCTTCCCATCGAGTGCATCGTTCGTGGATACATTACCGGAAGCGGCTGGGAAAGCTACAAGAAGAATGGTACCGTATGCGGTATCAAGCTTCCGGAAGGTCTGAAGGAGGCAGATAAGCTTCCCGAGCCCATCTATACCCCTTCCACCAAGGCAGAGATCGGAGATCATGATGAGAATATCTCCTATGAGCAGAGTGTGGAATATCTGGAGAAGCGTTTCCCCGGCAAGGGCGCAGAATATGCGGCCAAGCTTCGTGACTATACCATCGCTATTTATAAAAAATGTGCGGATTATGCACTGACCAAAGGAATCATTATCGCAGATACCAAGTTCGAGTTCGGACTGGATGAGAACGGCAACATGGTACTGGGGGATGAAGTATTGACTCCCGACAGCTCCCGTTTCTGGCCGGTAGACGGCTACGAGCCCGGACATGGCCAGCCTTCCTTTGACAAACAGTTCGCCCGTGACTGGCTGAAAGCCAACCCTGAAAAAGGCTGGAAGCTGCCGGAGGACATCGTGGAGAAGACCATTGACAAATACCTTCAGGCTTACAAGATGCTGACAGGCAAGGATCTGTAGGGTACGGTTTTTTAGTTTTTTTTCACGGGGCAGGCAGGAAAGGTAAGGCTTACAAGTGACGGACAACATTTATATTCAGACAGAAAATAATGACAAATTAAAGGAAGAATGTGGCGTTTTCGGCGTGTATGATTTCGACGGACACGACGTGGCATCCACGATTTATTACGGCCTTCTGGCATTGCAGCACAGAGGCCAGGAAAGCTGCGGTATTGCCGTCAGTGACACGAGTGGGCCCAAGGGCAAAGTCTTAAGCAGCAAAGACATGGGACTGGTCAATGAGGCATTTACACCGGAACAGCTGGAGAAGTTAAAAGGTGACATCGGTGTGGGACATGTCCGCTATTCTACAGCGGGAGGATCCACCAGAGAGAATGCACAGCCTCTGGTACTGAATTATGTAAAGGGTACTCTGGGACTGGCCCATAACGGTAACCTGATCAATGCGCCTGAGCTTCGAAGAGAACTGGAGTATACCGGTGCTATTTTCCAGACCACCATTGATTCCGAGGTCATTGCTTATCATATTGCCAGAGAGCGTTTGAATTCCAAATCGGTAGAGGAAGCTGTGGGCAGAGCCATGACGAAGATCAAGG
Source organism: Clostridium sp. AF34-10BH (assembly GCF_003478095.1). Lineage (NCBI taxonomy): Bacteria > Bacillati > Bacillota > Clostridia > Eubacteriales > Clostridiaceae > Clostridium > Clostridium sp. AF34-10BH. The sequence goes on along the minus strand of NZ_QUEC01000002.1, from coordinate 204,488 downwards.
GAGCCTATTCCCTGGTGGTGATGTCTCCCAGAAAGCTGATCGGCGCCAGAGATCCTTATGGATTTAAGCCGTTATGCATCGGCAAGAGAGACAATGCGTATTTTCTGTCCAGCGAGACCTGCGCTCTGGATACGGTAGGTGCCGAGTTCGTCCGGGATGTGCTTCCCGGTGAGATCGTGACCATTTCCCCGGAGAAAGGAATTGAGTCCGATACCACCCATGTATTAAAGCCTGCGGAGACCGCCAGATGTATTTTTGAGTATATTTATTTCGCCAGACCCGACAGCTTTATCGACGGCGTCAGCGTATACGATTCCCGTATTCTGGCCGGAAAGTTCCTGGCTATGGATTCCCCGGTGGATGCGGATCTGGTCATCGGCGTACCGGAATCCGGCAACTGCGCAGCCATGGGATATTCCATGCAGTCGGGAATCCCTTACGGCATGGGCTTCGTGAAAAATGCCTATGTGGGCAGAACCTTCATCAAACCGAAGCAGAAGAGCAGAGAAAGCAGCGTTCAGGTCAAACTGAACCCTATCCGGGAAGCCGTGGAGGGCAAGCGTGTCATCATGATCGATGATTCCATTGTCCGCGGCACCACCTCCGACCGTATCGTAAAGATGTTACGGGAAGCCGGAGCCAAAGAGGTACATATGAGAGTCAGTTCACCGCCGTTTCTGTGGCCCTGCTATTTCGGCACAGACGTTCCGGCGAGAGACCAGCTGATCGCATATAACCGTTCCATCAAGGAGATCAGTGATCTGATCGGCACGGACAGCCTGGATTATCTGAAGATTGAGAGACTGGAAGAACTGGTGGGCGGTAATCTTGGCATCTGCAAGGGCTGCTTTACCGGAAAATACCCGATGGAACCGCCTGCGGAAGATATCCGCGGAGAATTTGACAAATAAACAATAACTATTCAGAAAACCGCAGAATAAGAAAAACTGATACGTCATGCCTGCATGTAAGTAGCAGTTTTCTTATTTGTAAGGTGACTCGAGTAGAGTCACCATCCCACACATGAACAAAATTAGCTGCGAAGCAGCGGGAAAGTATGAGAAGCATACGGTTTTGTGAATGTGAGGGATGGGTTTTGAATAGTTGCAATAAATTAGAAAATAAGAGGAGCAGACAAATGAGTACAGGTACAGACAGATATCAGAGCCCGTTATCCGAACGCTATGCAAGCAAGGAGATGCAGTATATTTTCTCCCCGGATATGAAATTCCGTACATGGAGAAAGCTGTGGATTGCACTGGCAGAGACGGAAAAAGAGCTGGGACTGTCCCAGGACGGTAAGCCCGTTATCACAGATGAGCAGATCGAGGAACTGAAGGCCCATGCTGAGGACATTAATTACGATGTGGCAAAAGAGCGTGAAAAACTGGTACGTCATGACGTTATGAGCCATGTGTATGCGTACGGACAGCAGTGCCCCAAGGCAGCCGGAATCATCCATCTGGGCGCAACCTCCTGCTATGTGGGTGACAACACCGACATTATTGTGATGACCGAGGCACTGAAGCTTGTCAGAAAAAAGCTGATCAATGTTATGAAGGAACTGGCGGATTTCGCTGATAAGTATAAGGCACAGCCTACCCTGGCATTTACGCATTTTCAGCCTGCACAGCCTACAACCGTAGGCAAGAGAGCAGCGCTGTGGTTACAGGAGTTCTCACTGGATCTGGAGGATCTGGATCACGTTCTGGGTACCATGAAGCTGTTAGGCTCTAAGGGAACCACCGGAACCCAGGCTTCTTTCCTGGAACTGTTCAACGGAGATCAGGAGACCATCGACAAGATCGATCCCATGATTGCAGCCAAGATGGGATTCAAGGAGTGCTATCCTGTATCCGGCCAGACTTATTCCCGCAAGGTGGATACCAGAGTAGCAAACGTGCTGGCCGGTATTGCGGCATCCGCTCATAAGATGAGCAATGACATCCGCCTGTTACAGCATCTGAAGGAAGTGGAAGAGCCCTTCGAGAAGAACCAGATCGGCTCCTCCGCCATGGCTTACAAGCGTAATCCCATGAGAAGTGAGCGTATTGCTTCCCTGTCCCGTTATGTGATGGTGGATGCGCTGAATCCCGCCATTACTTCCGCAACCCAGTGGTTCGAGAGAACGCTGGACGATTCTGCCAACAAGAGACTGTCTATTCCCGAAGGCTTTCTTGCCATCGATGGTATTCTGGATCTGTGCCTGAATGTGGTAGACGGACTGGTAGTATATCCGAAGGTAATTGAAAAGCACATGATGAGCGAGCTTCCTTTCATGGCTACCGAGAATATTATGATGGATGCCGTAAAGTTAGGCGGCAACCGTCAGGAACTGCATGAGCGTATCCGTGAGCTTTCCATGGAGGCCGGACGCAATGTGAAGGTAGAAGGAAAAGAGAATAACCTCCTGGAGCTGATCGCCGCAGATCCCGCATTCCCCATGGGACTGGAGGAACTGAAAGCATCCATGGATCCGTCCAAGTATATCGGACGTTCCAAAGAGCAGGTGGAAGCTTTCCTGAAAAATGTGATCAGCCCGATCTTAGAGGCCAACAAGGACTTACTGGGTGTAAAGGCCGAGATCAACGTATAAACGTTTTCTGCTGAAGTAATTTGTGGAAACGAAAACTATTCAGAACCTCATTCATCGGTGATCTTTTGATGTTTACATGGCTCTGAATCGTTACAGAATGATAAGAAAGCAGGAGACGAAAATGGGTGGATTTTTTGGAGTCGCAGCAAAAGAAGACTGTGTGTTTGATCTGTTCTTTGGAACGGATTATCATTCCCATCTGGGAACCAGACGTGCCGGCATGGCAGTCTACAGCAAAGAAGAAGGTTACAACAGAGCCATTCACAACATAGAGAATGCACCGTTCCGTACGAAGTTCGACAAGGATGTCAATGAGATGCACGGACATCTGGGCATCGGCTGTATTTCCGATTTTGAGCCCCAGCCGCTGATGGTGCGTTCCCATCACGGAACTTATGCTATTACCACTGTGGGCAAGATCAACAATACGGATGCCATCATTAAGGATCTGTTTGCGAAGGGACATTCTCATTTCCTGGAGATGAGCGGCGGTGACATCAATGCCACGGAGCTGGTGGCGGCCATTGTCAACCAGAAGGACAATCTGGTGGAGGGCATTCAGTACGCCCAGGAGATCATCGACGGTTCCATGACCTTACTGATCATGACACCCAAGGGAATCTATGCGGCCAGAGATAAGATGGGCCGTACTCCGGTGGCAGTAGGCAAAAAGGAGGGGGCTTATTGCGTCTCCTTTGAGAGCTTCGCTTATCTGAATCTGGGATACCAGCCCGTGAGAGAGCTGGGACCGGGAGAGATCGCCGTGGTGACACCGGAAGGTGTACGAACCCTGGTGAAGCCCGGCAGGGATATGAAGATCTGTACGTTTTTGTGGGTCTATTACGGATATCCGTCCTCATCCTATGAAGGCATCAGTGTAGAGAAGATGCGTTATCAATGCGGTGCCAAGCTGGCGGAGCGTGATAATGTAAAACCGGATATCGTAGCAGGAGTGCCGGATTCCGGTACCGCTCATGCAGTGGGATATGCCAACCGTTCGGGAATTCCTTTTTCCCGTCCGTTTATTAAGTATACCCCCACCTGGCCCAGGTCCTTTATGCCGACGATCCAGACCCAGAGAAATCTGATCGCAAAGATGAAACTGATCCCGGTACATGATCTGATCCAGGATCAGAGTCTGTTGTTGATCGACGATTCTATTGTCCGCGGCACACAGTTAAGAGAGACCACGGAATTCCTGTACCAGAGCGGTGCAAAGGAAGTACATATCCGTCCGGCCTGTCCGCCTCTGTTATATGGCTGCAAGTACCTGAACTTTTCCAGATCTTCTTCCGAGATGGATCTGATCACCCGCCGTGTGATCAAGGAGATTGAGCAGGAGGGCAGAGAAATCGATCTGAAGAACTATGTGAATCCCGATACTCCGGAATACGAGGAGATGGTAGGACGGATCTGCAAACAGCTGAAGTTCACCACATTGCAGTTTCAGAGATTGGATGATATGATTGAGTCCGTGGGCATCGGCAGAGAGAAGCTGTGCACCTACTGTTGGGACGGCAGAGAATAATGCGAAAAGAACTTCTAATCACTCAGAGCATAGGCTCTTTCGTGAAGAAGTTCTAAGTTTCGCATGGCAAAACGCTACGCGTTTTGAATATAGATGTAGGTTATATAAAATATAATAAATATTGATTTTACTTATACCACAAAGTGTTGTATACTGTAAAACGGTGTGAGAAAGAGAAGCAGGAGTTTCTTTGGATCACCCGGAACAAGATATTGGATGTAGATTTATCACAGAAACTGTGGTAAAGAATGGAGGAAAACATGGTAAAGGCAGTTGTAGGAGCCAACTGGGGCGACGAAGGAAAAGGAAAGATCACAGATATGCTGGCAGAGAAAGCGGACATTATCGTACGTTTTCAGGGCGGCGCGAATGCAGGACATACCATCGTGAACAATTATGGTAAATTTGCTCTGCACACCCTTCCTTCCGGTGTATTTTACAATCATACCACCAGCGTGATTGGTAACGGTGTGGCATTAAACATTCCGATCCTGATGAAAGAGATCAAGTCTATCACAGACAGAAATGTTCCCATGCCCAAGATTCTGGTGTCTGATCGTGCACAGATGGTAATGCCTTACCATATTTTATTTGATCAGTATGAAGAGGAGAGACTGGGCGGTAAGTCCTTCGGATCTACCAAGTCCGGTATCGCACCTTTCTATTCTGATAAGTATGCGAAGATCGGTTTCCAGGTAAGTGAGCTGTTTGATGAAGAACTGCTGCAGGAAAAAGTACAGCGTGTCAGTGAGATGAAGAATGTCATCTTAGAGCATCTGTATCACAAGCCCATGATCGATCCCGCAGAGCTGTTAAATACCCTGCATGAGTATCGCGATATGATCGCACCTTTTGTATGCGATGTATCCGCATTCTTAGATAAGGCACTGAAAGAGGGCAAGACCATTCTGTTAGAGGGCCAGTTAGGAACCATGAAGGATCCGGATCACGGAATTTACCCCATGGTAACTTCTTCCTCCACGTTGGCAGCTTACGGCGCCATCGGTGCAGGTATCCCTCCTTATGAGATCAAGCAGATCGTTACCGTAAGTAAGGCATATTCCTCTTCCGTAGGAGCAGGTGCTTTCGTATCTGAGATCTTCGGTGACGAAGCAGATGAATTGCGTCACCGCGGCGGAGACGGTGGTGAGTTCGGTGCAACTACCGGACGTCCCAGACGTATGGGATGGTTCGACTGTGTTGCCACCAAGTACGGCTGTCGTCTGCAGGGCGCTACCGATGTGGCATTTACCGTACTGGATGCACTGGGATATCTGGATGAGATTCCTGTATGTGTAGGGTATGAGATCGACGGTGAAGTTACCACTGATTTCCCTGTTACCTACAAGCTGGAAAAGGCAAAGCCCGTACTGAAAAAGCTCCCTGGCTGGAAGTGCGATATCCGCGGTATCCGCAACTTCGATGAACTGCCGGAGAACTGCAGAAAGTATGTGGAATTCATTGAGGAGCAGATCGGATTCCCTATCACCATGGTCAGCAACGGCCCGGGAAGGGAAGATATCATCTATCGTGAGAGCCCTTTGAAGAAATAAATGCTGTCAAATGCGGAGAGATAGGATAATCTTTGATGGAAAAAACATCTGTAAAATGTGAATGAGAATGGAAAGGGCATGGTGCTGGTATGAGATCAGCCCGTGTCCTTTTTAGTATACGATGAATCCGGCAGGAATTTTGATTACACAGTATCTGGCTGAATGCAAGCATTCGCAGAACGCAGTTTTGCATGGCTCTGAATAGTTACAGATTTTTACTGTGAAGGAACAAAAACCAGTGTCTGATAGTAATTTTGAGATGGAGACAGCGAGATATGATCAATAATCTGGAAGCGTATAAAGTATTTTATTATGTGGCAAAATGTGGGAGTGTGACCAAAGCGGCCGGGGAACTGTCAATTTCACAGCCGGCGGTCAGTCAGGCCATCAAGCAGCTGGAAAATACCCTGGATGCCGCCCTGTTCCACCGGGCGGCCAAGGGAGTACGGCTGACCAGTGAGGGAGAACTGTTGTATTCCTATGTGGCAAAAGGGTACGAACAGATCGAAATGGGTGTGAAGAAGGTTCACCAGATGCAGAATATGGAACTGGGAGAAGTCCGCATCGGTGCCAGCGATATGACATTGCAGTTTTATCTGCTTCCCTATCTGGAAAAGTTCCATGAACAGTACCCCGGGATCAAGGTGATCGTCACCAATGCGCCGACACCGGAGACATTGAATTATTTAAGAGAGGGACACATTGACTTCGGAATTGTCAGTACGCCGTTTCCGGAGAGACCTGATATTCAGATGATACCGGTGCGGGAGATTGAGGATGTCTTCGTGGCGGGAAGAAGATTTTTCAGCTACAAGAACCGGACGCTGGATTTTCAGAAACTGGAAAGTCTGCCTCTTATTTTCCTGGAGAAAAATACCAGCAGCCGCAGCTACATGGATGAATTTCTGGCGGGAAACGGGGTATATGTGCAGCCGGAGTTCGAACTGGCCACCAGCGATATGATCGTACAGTTTGTGAGACGAAATCTGGGTGTTGGCTGTGTGATGCGGGATTTTGCCAGAGATTATGTGGAATCCGGCTTGCTTTTCGAACTTAGATTCAATAAAATAATACCGAAGCGTCAATTCTGTGTCGTTAGGAACACGAAGATGCCTATGGCTCCGGCTGCGGAGAAACTGTTGGAGATCATGGAGCTGGACAGACAGGAAGAAGCGAAGATATAAAAGTGACGGCAAAAAGAGGATATACCGGCGGAAACGGAACTGCTTTGACTAGTAAAACGAATAGGAGAGAAGAGTTATGATACGCAATATAATTTTTGACATTGGCAATGTGTTGACAGACTATCGCTGGGAGGGATTTCTGGCGGACAAGGGATTTGATGCGGAAATGATCAAAAAAATCGCAAAGGCATCTATTATGCATCCGCTGTGGGCAGAGTATGACCGCGGTACCTGGACGGACGAGCAGGTTCTGGCTGCATTTGTAAAGGATGCACCGGAACTGGAGAAAGAACTGCATCAAGCGTTCGAGAATATCGCTGGCATGGTAACCCCCAGAGCTTACGCTATTCCATGGTTACAGGAACTGAAAGCAAAGGGATACCATGTGTATTATCTGTCCAACTTCTCACACAAGGCAGAGACAGAATGTGCGGAAGCGTTGAATTTTCTGCCGGAGATGGAAGGTGGCATCCTGTCCTACAAGGATCAGCTGATCAAGCCCGAACCGGAGATCTACCAGCTGCTTCTGAAACGCTATGGATTAAAGGCAGATGAGAGCGTTTTCCTGGATGATACGCTGATGAATGTGAAGGCGGCCGAAGAACAGGGTATCAACGGCATCCACTTCCTGGCCAAAGAGCAGGCGGAAGAGGAACTGCGTAAGCTCGGCGTGGACTGCTAAATGGTTCGTAGCGGAGGGAGTTCTGTTTGTATTCAAAACGCCAATTTCTACGAAAAAAATACAAAAACATAAGATTTTGCTATGTAAAAAGTCTCTATTTTCGCTACACAAGCAAAATAAAGAAATTCCGTACAAAAAATCCTGATTTCGGAACTTTTTTGTACGGAATTTGTTGTTTTGGGGCTTTTTACACCAAACTAACTTGCTATTTATTTTCGTTCTCCTTTTCTTCCGGATGGAAGTCTGCGAAGGTGGAGCGGTTTGTCAGTTTTCCAAACATCCAGGTGTAGATCCAGATGAGAAGAGGGATGGCCACGGTGGCTAGCAGGCAGGTGGCGAATAGCACGTGGCTGGCGGAGCTGTCGAAGATCGCCGCAAAAAGCGTCACGACATATAAAAGCACCAGCAGAATAATTCCAATGATCGCGAAGATCTGTTTGGAAGTCATTTTTGTTTTCTTGTTTTGTGTATTTTTATCCTGTGACATTTGTATTCCTTTCGTTATTCCCATTCATAATTCACAAAAGAGCGTAAGTGCCGGTGCGGTTCGTGGACCTCAAAAGAGCGGAAGTGCCGGTGCAGTTCGTGGACCTCAAAAGAGCGTAAGTGCCGGTGCGGTTCGTGGACCTCAAAAGAGCGGAAGTGCCGGTGCAGTTCGTGGACCTCAAAAGAGCGGAAGTGCCGGTGCGGTTCGTGGATCGCAAAAGCTGCGGGAGTGCCAGAACTGTCCGTGTGCCTCAGGGACTGCGGAACCGTCAGAGTTATTCGTGATTCTCAGAGGTCTCGGAACTGTGTTCCACATGTTCTTCGCTGGGTTCTGGAATCGTCATCAGTACCTTGATGATACGGTTCTGGTCGATACCCTGTACCTTCAAGTGAATACCGTTCTCCAGGGTAACTTCCTCACCATCCTCCGGCAGACGATCCAGACAGTCGATGATCAGACCGCCGATGGAGTCATAATCTTCACTGGTCAGATTTGTTCCAAGAACGTCGTTGATGTCATCCAGCTTCATGCTGCCTTCCACCAGATAAGTATCTTCTGACATCTTCTGGATCAGTTCTTCCTCGTCCTCATCGTATTCGTCACGGATCTCACCGACGATCTCTTCTAACAGATCCTCCAGAGTGATCATACCAACGGTAGCACCGTATTCATTTAATACGAAAGAGACATTGGTGGTCTTTTCCCGCATCTCATACATGAGGTCTGCGATTTTCTTGTACTCGTAAGTATAGTAAGCATCACGCAAAATGTTTCCCACATGGAAAGCACTCTGATCCTCCGTCAGGATAAAGTCCTTGATATTGATCAGACCGATAATATTGTCCTTGTCATCCTCATAGACCGGAAGCCTGGTATACATGGAATCCCGGAAAACTGCCAGAACATCGTCATAAGTAGCATCCAGACTGACCGTTACCATATTGATGCGTGGAATCATGATATCCTTGGCGTGGGCATCGGAAAAATCGAACACATTGTAGATCAGCTTGCGTTCCTCGGATTCGATGACACCGTCCTCATGACTGACGTCCACGTAGGTTTTCAGCTCGCTTTCAGTCATGGTGCTGGCTTTTTTGTTGGGATCGATATGTAACAGCTTCATGATACCGTGGGACAGCAGATCCACAATGAAGATGACCGGCGTGAGCACCTGCATCAGAAAATAGATTACATTGCAATATGTCAGGGCCAGCTTCTCAGAATACAGTATTGCCCAGGTCTTGGGTACGATTTCGCCGCAGAGCAGCACGACAATGGTCAGAACACCGGTTGCGATACCTACAGCCAGATTGATTCGCATAGCTAATGTTGTTGCCAGGGAAGATGCAGTCAGATTGACAATATTGTTGCCGATCAGAATGGTACTGATCATTTTACTGTAATTGTCCAGGACTTTGTTGACGCGTGCAGCACGCTTGCTGCCTTCCTCTTCCAGGGTACGCATTCGTACACGATTGACCGTGGACAGCGCTGTCTCGGCAGAAGAGAAAAAGCCGGATAGAAAAATCAGAATTACGATAGAAACAAGTTGTATGACACCAGAGGTATCCAAAAAAGTTCACTCCTTCTTAAATAATAGTAGTAGGCATAAGCCCCATTTATAAGTTATTAAGCAACAATATACAATAGGACAGGAATAGTTGTCAAGTTTTCCGAATGATTTGAATATATATTTTACATAGGTAAAAAGGAGGAGCAACATGGAAAAAAGAGGCGAGAGAAAAGAAGGGGTTCCGGTGCTTGCACTGGCAAAATGTCTGCTGGCATCCTATGTGCTGACACTGTTGCTTTTATGTCTGTTGGCACTTTTATTGTATAAATTGCATCTGACGGAAGGAATGGTGACCATTGCAATCTCGGCTATTTATGTCGTAACTACCTTTATGGCGGGATTTTTGGCAGGAAAAAAGATGGAGACGCAGAAGTTTCTTTGGGGAGCACTGCTAGGGGCAGCATATTTCGTGATACTGGCGGTGGTATCCGTATTGATCAAAACGCCGGAAACTGCATTGGGCAATTCCTTCTGGACCACAATGGTATTGTGTGTGGCCGGGGGGACACTGGGCGGAATGTTAGGGTAAAATACAGAAATGGACAGGAATTTAACGGTTTTTGAGAAAAAAAGCTTTTACAAATGCCAAATACATGATATAATGAGCAAAAATGAGTTGCGTGTCTGTATGTTTATATACACGCTGGCGTCTATAGGCGCTTTGAAATCATAAGGAGGCTATTTTTAATGAAGCATATTAAGACTTTAACAACCAGAGATTTAAAGGAATCTATGAAAAAGGGCGGCTGCGGTGAGTGCCAGACTTCCTGCCAGTCTGCATGTAAGACTTCCTGCACTGTAGGAAACCAGAGTTGTGAAAAGATTAAATAATCTAAGAAATTGAGAAGAGACTAACGTAAGCAGCGATTCAGGTCGCTGCTTATTCTCTGTTAACTATTCGGAGCCGAATTTGACAGCGTATTCTTCGTCGGATGCTTGCATACGTAAGAGGATACGTCCGGCAAAATACGGCGAAGTAACCACATGAGCAAATAACATGCAGGCATGTTATTCAGGAAAGTCCGGAGGACGATTTTACGAATGGGGTTCCGAATAGTTAATGTTAATGTGTTTTAAGCAATAAGAAGTAGAAAGAAGAGGAATAGAACTGTGATACACCAGTATAAGAGCAACGGCTATAATATCGTTATGGATGTGAACAGTGGTTCTGTCCATGTGGTAGATGATATTGTGTATGATATGATCCCGCTGGTAGAGCCTCTGGTAACGGAAGGCATCAAGGATGCGGATACTATCAAGGCCGCCGTACTGAATCTTGCAAATATCCCCTATCCCCAGGAAGAGATCACCGAAGCGGTGGACGAGGTCCTGGAGCTGGAGAAGGCAGGACAGCTGTTTGCTCCCGATATTTATGAGAATTACATTTTTGATTTTAAGAAGCGCCAGACCGTAGTCAAGGCACTGTGCCTGCACATTGCCCATGACTGTAACCTTGCCTGCAGATATTGCTTTGCGGAAGAGGGTGAGTACCACGGCAGAAGAGCGCTGATGAGCTTTGAGGTCGGCAAAAAGGCACTGGATTTCCTGGTAGCCAATTCCGGCAACCGTGTGAACCTGGAAGTGGATTTCTTCGGCGGCGAACCACTGATGAACTGGGATGTGGTAAAGCAGCTGGTAGAATACGGCAGAAGCTTAGAGAAGTCCAACAATAAAAAGTTCCGTTTTACCCTGACTACCAATGGTATCTTATTAAATGATGAGATCCTGGAGTTCGTGAATAAGGAAATGGGTAATATCGTGCTGAGTATCGATGGACGTAAGGAGATCAACGACAAGATGCGTCCTTTCCGTGGCGGACAGGGCAGCTATGACATCATTGTTCCCAAGTTCCAGAAGGTAGCGGAGAGCAGAGACCAGATGAACTATTATGTGCGTGGTACGTTCACCCACAATAATCTCGATTTCTCCAAGGACGTTCTGCATCTGGCAGATCTGGGATTCAAACAGATCTCCGTGGAGCCCGTTGTGGCACAGCCTACGGATGATTATGCCATCAGAGAAGAGGATCTTCCGATCTTAAAGGAAGAATACGATAAACTGGCAGTAGAAATGATCAAGCGTAAGAAAGAGGGCAAGGCTTTCAATTTCTTCCACTTTATGATCGATCTGCAGGGCGGTCCCTGCGTAGCCAAGAGACTCTCCGGCTGCGGATCCGGTACCGAATATCTGGCGGTTACTCCCTGGGGAGACTTGTATCCCTGCCATCAGTTCGTGGGTAACGAGAAGTTCCTCATGGGCAATGTGGATACCGGTGTGGTAAGAGATGATATCCGTGACGAGTTCAAATGCTGTAATGTCTATGCAAAGGACAAGTGTAAGAAGTGTTTTGCCAAGTTCTATTGTAGCGGCGGATGTGCTGCGAACTCCTATAATTTCCATGGCAATATCAATGATGCGTATGACATCGGCTGTGAGCTGCAGAGAAAGCGTATCGAATGTGCTATCATGCTGAAGGCTGCGGAAGCAGCAGAAGCTTCAGAAGAATAGAAAGGACAAAGGAAAGATGAAAAAAAGTAAAGCAATCATCATTCTGCTCTGCGCCCTTCTGGTCCTGCTGGGTGTCGGCTATGTGGATCTGTATGGCGTAGATGCGGAAGGAACTGCCAGTGCTTCAGACATAAGTCTGGGACTGGATCTGGCCGGTGGTGTCAGTATCACTTATCAGGTGGTAGGCGATGAAGAGCCGGATGCAACGGACATGGCAGATACTATTGCCAAGCTGCAGAAGCGTGTTGAGAACTACAGTAAAGAGGCTATTGTATACCAGGAGGGTACCGATCGTATCAATATCGAGATTCCCGGTGTAACAGATGCCAACAAGATCCTGGAAGAGTTGGGACGTCCCGGTTCCCTGTATTTCATTGCAGAGACAGACAAGGACGGCAATACGAACTACTCTATGCAGGCAGTAACCGATGCACAGGGCAATGTAAGCTATGCGTACGCTCTGAATAAGACCATCGATGAACTGAAGGCAGATGGATCCATCATGCTGGAGGGTACAGATGTCAAGACTGCTACCGCAGGCTCTATCAAGGACCAGACGATGGGCAATTCCACTTATGCGGTAGATCTGGTGATGACGGAGGAAGGCACTAAGAAGTTTGAAGAGGCTACCAGAAATGCTTACGAGAAGGGCGAGACCCTGGGTATCTATTATGATGGATCCTTTGTAAGTGTTCCTTCCGTAAAAGGTGTGTTCTCCGATGGTAATGCACAGATCTCTCCTATGAACTCCTATGAAGAGGCAGAGAGCCTGGCTTCCACCATCCGTATCGGTGGACTGAAGCTGGAGCTGGAAGAGCTGCATTCCAAGGTAGTTGGTGCACAGTTGGGTGTGGAAGCAATCTCCACCAGTTTAAAAGCAGCTGTGATCGGATTTATCGTAGTGGCTGTTTTCATGATTGCAGTATATTTCCTGCCCGGATTTGCTTCTGTCATTGCACTGGGTATTTATGTGGCATTGGTAGTATTGCTGCTGAACGGCTTTGACATAACCCTGACCCTGTCCGGTATCGCAGGTATCATCCTGTCTATCGGCATGGCAGTGGATGCCAACGTTATCGTATTTGCCCGTATCCGTGAGGAACTGGCAACAGGCAAGACTGTTAAGAGTGCTATGCAGATCGGTTATGACAAGGCACTGTCCGCTATTATCGACGGTAACGTGACTACCCTGATCGCAGCGGCAGTGCTGTGGCTGTTAGGCCCCGGTACTGTCAAAGGCTTCGCACAGACGCTGGCACTTGGTATCGTATTATCCATGTTCACTGCACTGGTAGTGACCAAGTACATTATGAAAGCTTTCTACGCACTGGGACTGAAAGATACTAAGTGGTATGGTATCGGCAAGGAGCACAAGCCGATCAACTTCCTCGGCAAGAAGGGTATTTTCTTTGGACTGTCTCTGGCAGTGATCCTGGTTGGATTCATTACCATGGGAGTATATAAAGTAAACAGTGGTGATGCACTGAACTACAGTCTGGAGTTCAAGGGCGGTACCGCAACTACTGTTACATTCAACGAAAGCTATACCCTGGATGAGATCAATAGCCAGATGGTTCCTCTGATCGAGAGCACCACCGGCAGTGCAGTACAGATCCAGACCGTGCAGGGTTCCAATGAAGTTATCTTCAAGACCAACTCTCTGGATGTGGATCAGAGACAGGCTCTGAATCAGGTATTTGTGGATAACTTCGGCGTAGATGAGTCTCTGATTACTTCCGAGACCATCAGCTCCACCATCAGTAATGAAATGAAGTCCGATACGATCCTGGCGGTAGCAGTAGCAATCATCTGCATGCTGATCTATATCCGCTTCCGTTTCAGCGATATCCGTTTCGGTGTCAGCAGTATTGCCTGCCTGCTCCATGACGTGCTGGTAGTGATCACCTTCTACGCACTGGCGAGAGTATCCGTCAGCAATACTTTTATCGCGTGTCTGCTGACCATCGTAGGTTACTCCATCAACGCCACCATCGTAGTATTCGACCGTGTACGTGAGAATATGGCAGTCATGACGAAGAAGGATGACCTGCAGGAGGTTGTAAACCGCAGTATTACGCAGACATTATCCAGAAGCTTATTTACCTCCCTTACCACCTTGGTAATGGTAGGTGCTCTGTACATCTGGGGTGTGACCAGTATCCGTGATTTTGCATTGCCTTTGATGGTAGGTATCATCTGCGGTGCTTATTCCTCCGTATGCGTGGCAGGTGCTCTGTGGTATGTACTGAGAAAGAAATTCGCGCCGAAGGCAAAATAAGATTTCACATAGTAGAATGGAATCAAAAAAGGAGTCGGAATGAAATGTTCCGGCTCCTTTTAAAGTTAAGTTATGGTTATACATTCTGCTGCAAACTGGCAAGTTCCTTTTTCAGAGATTCAATCTCTGCGTCTTTCGCGGCATTCTCGGCAGTCAGAGTATCAATCTTCTTCAGCAGATACTGTTCCTGGAGTTCAGCATCCATTCGTGCCTGACAACGTTGTCTGACCATATCGTCCGCATTCAGATTATATAAAGTCTTTGTCGCTTCCATAAGGTATTCATCGTTTTTTGCAGTCATAAGAATTTCCTCCCATGAAATAGACCGGAACAAAGCAGCCCATTTATCAATGCCATATGCTTTGTCAGCTTCGGTAGCCAATTCTATATGCTTTAAGTCTACCACAGAAAGTGTGAGTTTGTCACTATATTCAAAATGATCCTTAAGATTCAGTAATCGATATGTAGCATAGAACTCAGGGTGTTCCGGGAACAGGGTGTAGTCTAAAAAACCAATGTGAATTACAGGTTTTAATTCAGAATAATTTTGTCCTTTATTTAGTTGATCAAAGTTACGGCACAGATAACTCAGGGAACGTTCCGGCCAGTTGTATAGGTTATTCACCTGCATTTCCAAATTTATGAGAGTATTATTGTTCAACAAGACATTGGTATCGAGAACAAAATCTTTGTCTTCAATAGTTGCACCTAAAGTGATTGGATTGGTAATGGTGACGGACTTAATTGCGGATGGTGGCAGATGGAGCAGAGAACTGATGAGACCGATCAGAGCCTTTTGACTTAGCTGCAGGGCAGCGCGGAACATATAGTCATTGCGGAAACCGTAGTCAATAGGACCGGTAAGGTTCATGGAAAATACTTGTTTGTGTTTCATAGGCAGAATCCTCCTTAGTGCAATTAAAAGTTGCTTGAAAAATGGCGAAACGCCGGATGTAAGAAATTTAAAATAGAAATTGAATTGACTATAGCATAAAAAGAGAAGATGCACAAGAATTTTTATGGTACAATGTAATGAGTCTCAGGGAAAAACAATCGGCTGTGAAGCAGAATGTAGAGTGCGAAAGCACGAATACGTGAGCAAAATTATGAAAGTGGGAAAAGTATGGAAAAATGGTATGTAGCCGCAAAAAAGGCAGATTTTGATAAATGGGCGAAGGAATTTCATATCAGTCCGGTGACGGCGAGAATCCTAAGAAACCGGGATCTGACGGAAGAGAGTGAGATACAGAAATTCCTCTACGGGAAACTGGAAGATTGTTATTCTCCCTGGCTGTTAAAGGATATGGATAAGGCAGCGGAGGAAATTCTAAAAGCGGTAAGGGAAGGGCTGCATATCCGGGTCATCGGGGATTATGATGTGGATGGAATCTGTTCTTCCTATATTCTGACCAAAGGTTTTCAGATGCTGGGGGCTCAGGTGGACACGGCGATTCCCCACAGAATCCATGACGGCTATGGATTGAACGAGCATCTGATAGAAGAGGCCAAAAGAGAAGGTGTCGGTATGATCGTGACCTGCGATAACGGAATTGCAGCGGCACCCCAGATCGCAATGGCAAATTCTCTCGGCATGCGGGTGATCGTTACAGATCATCATGAAGTTCCATATATAGAAGAAAACGGAGAGCGGAAGGAACAGCTGCCTCCGGCGCTGGCAGTGGTGGATCCCAAGAGAGCAGACGATACGTATCCTTTTTCCGGCATTTGTGGTGGCGTGGTAGCACTGAAACTGATCCAGGCGATCACGGAAAAGACAGGAAATCCGGGACTTGTAAATATTCAGGAGGAGTTACTGGAATTTGCAGCACTGTCTACCGTATGCGATGTTATGGAGTTAAAAGATGAGAATCGCATTCTGGTGAAGGAAGGGTTGAAGCGTATCCAGAAGGGATATAACGAAGGCTTGAAGGCGCTGATGGAAGTGAATGATATTGCGCCAGACCGGCTGAGCGCCTATCATCTGGGATTTGTGCTGGGACCCTGCCTGAATGCCACGGGAAGACTGGATACTGCCAAACGGGCATTGGAACTGCTGCAGAGCTTTACCAGGGCGGATGCCATGACCGCGGCGAGAGAGCTGAAAGACCTGAATGAGAGCCGCAAGAACCTGACAGTACAGGGAATTCAGAGAGCGGATGAGTATATTCAGGAACATCATATGGCAGAAGATAAAGTTATGGTGATCTATCTGCCGGAGGTACATGAGAGCATTGCCGGTATTATTGCCGGAAAAGTCAGAGAAAAATACCATCATCCGGTCTTCATTCTGACCAAGGGAGAAGATGGAGTTAAGGGTTCCGGACGATCCATAGAAGCCTATCACATGTATGATGCCATGACGCAGGTAAAAGAGTATTTTACCAAGTACGGCGGTCATAAGCTGGCAGCAGGCCTTTCCATGCGAGAAGAGGATATTGAACCGCTGAGAGCTGCTTTGAATAAAAAATGCACTTTGACGGAGGATGATTTTATTCCGAAAGTACATATCGATGTAGCAATGCCCATGGGGTATGCGGATGATGCGCTGGCGGGAGAGTTTGCCCTGTTGGAGCCTTTCGGCACCGGGAATCCACGTCCTTTGTTTGCCCAGAAGGGGCTGGTCTTTCAGGCGGGCTTTAAAATGGGTGCCAACAAGACCTGTGCCAGATTCCGGGTGAAGACACCGGAGGGTACGACACAGACGGTGGTATTTTTTGGAGATCTGGAGAAACTGGGAGCTTTCCTGGATGAAAAATACGGTGTTGGAAGTGAAGAGGCACTTTATGCCGGGAAAGGGAATTTCCCATTGTCCGTGGTATATCAGGTCAGCCAGAATACCTATAAGGGGAAAACAGAAGTACAGTTCGTCATGCAGAACTATTGTTAAATTTTTTATTTTTTGAACACAAAATGGACACATTTTCTCTGTAATATGTATTTCAGATAGTTGATGAACTCACTATCTCCCCCCCTCATAAGAAACCGAAAAGCCTTAGGTACGATGCCTGAGGCTTTTTGGTGTCCGGAGAGAAACTTACCGCAGTTTATAAAACCTCAAGACACATTTTAGAATTAAGTTAGAATTCGTACACACTCTGTACACATTTACCCTGTAATATGTATTTCAGATAGTTGATGAACTCACTATCTCCCCCCCTCATAAGAAAATCGTAAGGCCTCAGGCGCAACAGCCTGGGGCTTTACGATGTCTGGAAAAGCAAAATAGTTTCTGATAATGTTTGACACCACCCGAAAGTTATGGATTATAATATAAAAATATGGATGATGCCAGGGTCAAAAGGTCTAAGCCCACATGAGCTTGCTCATAGGTGGGTGAAAGACCTTAGGACCCGCCCCGATACGAGCATAAAAGTGGGATGATAATCCCACGATATGCGAATATTGGGTAGGATTGTGGGAGTGCGTAGCACGGAACAATCCGTAGGCATCAAAGTCGGGGGCTTTTGACCCCGACATCATATAGATAAAAATTATAAAAATATAGAAGGAATAGCAGCACAAAAATGAAAACACAGATTTACGAATGGAGACAGGCACTGAAAAATATTACCTTAAAAAATTGTGCCATAACTTTGTTGGGAAGTTTTATTCTGGCATTTGGATTATATAACGTGCACTCCATCTCCGGAGTAACGGAGGGTGGTGTGCTGGGAGCCACGTTGCTGTTGGAGCATTGGACAGGAATCTCTCCGGCGTTTACCGGAGGGATTATGAATATTTTATGTTATATCCTGGGATGGAAGCTGTTAGGCAAGGAATTTATCGCCTATTCGGCTCTGGCTACCGCAGGATTCTCAGGAACCTATAAAATCTGCGAGCAATTTCCTCATCTGTGGCCGGAACTGGCAAATATGCCCCTTCTGGCAGCACTGGTGGGAGCATTGTTCGTCGGTGTCGGTGCCGGACTGTGCGTGCGCATCGGCGGAGCCCCCAGCGGAGATGATGCCCTGGCTATGAGTATTTCCCATGCTACCGGCTGGAAGATCCAGTGGGTGTATCTGATGTCGGATCTGATCGTACTGGTAATGTCCTTAAGCTACATTCCGGTGAGACGTATCGGATATTCGTTGTTTACCGTGCTTATGTCCGGACAGCTGATCGGCCTGATCCAGAACTTCGGAAGTGCATCCCACAGTGATGCGGAGGGTCTTGCGACTTCCAAGTGTGAAATTATGGATTGATCTGGTAAATCTGAATTTCTCCGTTGTCAAAGATACAGGGCCAGGCGGAACGGAAGTAGTTTTCATCGACAGCGTAACTTGCCCGTTCCCAGGAAGAGACTTCAATATAATCGATGTCGTAAGTACGGATCAGATCTGCAGAAACAGCGGGAGTCTCATAAATTGTCCGGAAATCTTCGTGATATTCTGTGTGATAGAGACCGTGCATTGCCAAAAAGGTTCCCGCCCCGTTTAACACATTGCGCCCTGCAAGGGCGGCAATTTCATTTACATGCCTGTTGTTGGTAAGAAAACGGGATGTGGGAGAGGTATTTTGCTCGACGAATGCTGCAGCTTCCACCTGTGCGGAAGAATAAGCGGTATAATCGGATATTACCTCTCTGCACAGGGTCAGAACGGCAGAAAAGGTGCAAAGAAATACCATGCCGATCATGCAGAGGTATCGTGAAGAGGCTCTTTTCAGAGAACGCAGGAAATCAATTCCGTAATCGGCACTGAGGCAGCAGACAAATATATAAGTTATATATAATAGTTTATTATTGTCATATGTGTTAGGGGTGAAGGAAATGATTTCCACAACAAACCACAGGAGAAATGCCCCGGACATCACATCAAAATCTTCTTTTTTACAATGAATCATGGCAGGGACGAACAATAGCAGGATCGCACCCCAGTTTTTCAGATAAAACCACAAATAAGTATCGCCCTGATTTCCCCAGTTAAAATGCCCCAGCAAAAAGCCGGATTGCGTTGTCTGGCCAAAAGTCCATTCCAATAACTGCGGAAGTGCAAGAAGCAGAAGCACACCAAAGAAAACTCCCCAGGTGGTCAAAAACTTCTGCAGTGTATCATTGTTTGTACTTTTACCGGAAAAGCACCGGTACAGTAAGGACAGACCGTATAGCACGAGGGATGCCGCAACAAGGATGCCAAAACGAAAGAGCAGTACAGGTGCAACGGCAGCAGAACTTTCGTTCAGAATTTCCAGAAGAATCATACAGGTCACGAAACATCCGAGCAGAACGGCTCCCGGATGCTCTACCGGGGAAGTATTATGCGGCACGAACCGGTAAAGGCACAGCAACATCCAACAGGCACTTAAGATCAGGATGGCAACGAAGGAATGGGTATGGATCATAGGTAATGTCCCTGCCAGGATGCCGGCAGGGAGAAAACATTCTTTTTCCCCGTTCCGGATGGCCCGAAGCAGCAGCCAGATGGCACAGAACAGGACCGCATAGCCAAAGAGTGTTGCACGCTGTGGCAGGAGCATATCTGCGATGATATTGACCCAGCGGATATTCCGGTCGACCAGATTGGTGGGGGTAGTGTAATAGCCGGTAAAAATATCACTGAATTTATAACCGCCTTCTCTGCTCCAGTCAATGAAATATACGAAGCCAAGACCGCCGTTATAGAAAAATAAGACCCAGGCAGCCAGAGATTTGGCGCGATCATGGAACAGAACATCGGCAATGGCATAAAATCCCGTTATGATTTGGAAAAAGGCAAAATACATAGGGAGCATATAAGCATAGCGCAGGGATGCACCAAACAGGTAAATACTGGAAGAAATACTGTCGCACAGGAAAGGATAGCAGAGCTTATCCCAGGGAGAGATGGAGTAGTAAGGAGGGAAGGTCTGTTGATTGGCAATACTTGTAATGATTCCCAGGTGCATCTGCAGATCCCCATAAGTACACTGCCCCACATGAAGACCGTCGTCTTTCGGCAGGATGGTGTGGGTGGATAATAAAATACAAAACAGAACAAAGGTACCGCCTGCCAGCAGAAGAAAGGCATAATTTCTGCGCAACAGCTGCCGGTAGTCTTTGGTGGGAGCAGTCGAAGATACTGCCGTGGCAGGATGGTAAAAGACATATAGCAGGACCAGACAAATGACTACGAAAAGCAGAGCCATAATATGAGCTGTCATGGAAAAACCGAAGAAGAAGGCAAACAGAGCAGGAATCCACTGCAACAGAACAGAGCCGGATACACTGCCGGTCAGCAGATGGAACAGAAGTCCCTTTTTAGGAAAAATACGTTTTATGTACAGAAACCCCACACATTGAAATAGAAGAAAATAAAGTGTGCCAAGGATATTTCCGAATGCAGATCCATAGAAACCGTTCATGAGAATTCCCCCTTAAATAAAAATCAGTAATATTATACCATTGCTTCGGAAAAAGCAAAAGATGCAACTAAATTTAAGGGTGGTACATTCTGAGAAAAAAGAGTAAAATAAAATACAGTATGTGAAAAAGATTCCTGAGAGAAAGGCGGATACCTCTATGGAAAAGGATAAGAATAAGATGGAAAACAAGAAATTAACAGAGCTTCTGGAGCACTTGGAATATGAGCTGGTACAGGGAACACTGGACAGAGAGATCCCTGCGGTGGTCTATGATTCCCGCAAGGTCGTTCCGGGATGCTTATTTCTCTGCATCGGCGGAGCAAATTTTGACGGTCATGATTTTGCTGCACAGGTGGCAGAGCAGGGAGCCGGAGTACTAGTGGTGCAAAAAGACGTGGAACTGCCGGAGAATGTGGATGTGACGGTGGTCAAAGTAGCGGATACCAGATATGCCATGGCATTTATTTCTGCGGCCTGGTTCGGCCATCCGGCAGAAAAGCTGAAAGTCATCGGTATCACGGGTACCAAAGGTAAGACAACGACCACCTATCTGGTAAAGTCCATTCTGGAAAATGCCGGCTATAAAGTGGGACTGGTGGGAACCATCGAAGTGATCATCGGAGACGAACATATCCATGCCAACAATACCACCCCGGAATCCTATCTGCTGCAGGAGTATTTTGCCCGTATGGTGGAGGCAGGACTGGATACGGTTGTGATGGAAGTATCCTCTCAGGCGCTGATGCTGCACCGTACGCAGGGCTTTGTGTTCGATTACGGTATTTTCACGAATCTGGAACCGGATCATA
The DNA here is from genome assembly GCF_003478095.1 of Clostridium sp. AF34-10BH. Taxonomy (NCBI): domain Bacteria; kingdom Bacillati; phylum Bacillota; class Clostridia; order Eubacteriales; family Clostridiaceae; genus Clostridium; species Clostridium sp. AF34-10BH. Next base: position 182,951 of record NZ_QUEC01000002.1, on the reverse strand, counting down.
TCGGTCCCAACGAGCATGCCAGCTTCGAGGAATATCTGCACTGCAAGGGATTATTGTTCAAACAGTGCAAGGTAGGTATTGTGAATGGTGACGATGAGCACTGGCAGGCAGTGACGGAAGGACATACCTGCACACTGGAGAGCTTCGGAATGGGAGAGCACTGTATGCTCCGGGCGGAAGAACGGAAACTGGTGCATAAGCCCGGAGAACTGGGCGTGACTTTCCACGTAGCCGGACTGATGGATTTTGATGTGGAAGTGCCCATGCCCGGCAAATTCAGCGTGTACAATGCGCTGGCGGCTATTGCCATCTGCCGTCATTTCAAGGTAGATGAGGAAAACATTAAAAAGGCGCTGTTGCAGGCAAAGGTAAAAGGCCGTATCGAGATGATCAAGGTATCCGATCAGTTCACCCTGCTGATCGATTATGCCCACAATGCCATGGCACTGGAGAGTCTGCTGACCACGTTGCGGGAATATGAACCTCACAGACTGATCAGCCTGTTCGGCTGCGGAGGCAACCGTTCGAGACAGCGTCGTTTTGAGATGGGAGAGGTCAGCGGCAAGCTGGCGGATCTGACCATCATTACCTCCGACAATCCCCGTTTTGAGGAACCGCAGGATATTATCGACGATATCAAGACAGGTATGGCAAAAACGGATGGAAATTATGTAGAGATCTGCGATCGTAAGGAAGCCATTACTTATGCTATCGAACACGGAGAACCCGGAGATATTATCGTGCTGGCAGGCAAGGGACATGAAGATTACCAGGAGATCCGCGGGGTGAAGCATCCCATGGATGAGAGAGATCTGATTCGGGATATTCTGGCGGAAGGACATATTCCGGGATCTGCAGCAAAATAATGAGGAAAACAGATTGAATACGTTATATGCGGATATCATTGTAGATATCTCCCACGAAAAACTGGATAGAACCTTTCAATACCGGGTGCCGGAGAGTCTGCGGGGCAGACTGGAGCCGGGAGCCTGTGTCATGATCCCGTTTGGCAACGGCAATCGTCTCATCAAGGGTTACGTGGTGGCTTTTGGGGAAACATGTCAGTTCGCTCCGGAGAAGATCAAGGATATCGCAGGAATGCCGGAAAAAGAGACCGGAGTGGAGGACAAAATGATTGTCCTGGCTGCCTGGATCCGCCGGAATTACGGCTGTACCATGATCCAGGCACTGAAGACAGTATTGCCGGCAAAACAGTCGGTAAAAAAGCTGGAACACAGACAGCTGGTACGTCTGATGAACAGAGAAGAGATTTTGTCATTATTAGGAGAATGTGAACGGAAAAGACAGGTGGCCAAAGCAAGACTGTTAAAAGCCCTGTCAGAGCAGGAAACGATTCCCTATGAGTGGATCACGGGGAAACTGGGTGTCAGTGCTGCCACAGTGAACAGTATTGTAAAAAGCGGCGCGGCAAAACTGGTCAGCTCTGAAAGCTACCGCAATCCAGTCAAAATGCAGTCCGTAGAGGCAGTGCGTAATACGCTGAGTGAGGAACAGCAGACCATCGTTACGGAAGTGCTTGCGGATTTTGATGCCGGAAGGAGACAGACCTATCTGATCCACGGCATTACCGGCAGTGGCAAGACGGAAGTATATATGCAGCTGATCGAAGAGATGATCGCAAGGGGACGGCAGGCTATTGTGCTGATCCCGGAGATTGCCCTGACGTATCAGACACTGCTCAGATTCTATCAGAGATTCGGAGACCGGGTCAGCGTGATGAATTCCACACTGTCCCCCGGGGAAAAATATGATCAGTGCGAACGGGCCAAAGCTGGAGAAATCGATGTGATCATCGGACCAAGATCCGCACTTTTTACACCGTTTCCGAATCTGGGACTGATCGTTATGGATGAGGAGCAGGAGAACAGCTATAAAAGTGAAAGTACTCCGAAATATCATGCCAGAGAGACTGCTCTGGAAGTGGCAGAACTGTACGGAGCCAGTGTAGTGCTGGGTTCAGCCACACCTTCCCTGGAGGCCTATTATCGTGCCGGTAGGGGAGAATACCGGCTGTTTCAACTGACAAAGCGGCTCACCGGCGGGGAACTTCCCACGGTGTACACGGTAGATCTCAGACAGGAACTGCAGGAGGGTAACCGTTCTATTTTCAGCAGAAAATTGCAGGAACTGATGACAGACCGGCTGAACAAGGGCCAGCAGACCATCCTGTTTTTAAACCGAAGAGGCTACGCGGGATTTGTGTCCTGCCGTTCCTGCGGTGAGGTCATGAAGTGTCCGCACTGTGATGTCTCTCTCTCGGAACATAAGGGAGGAAGGCTGATCTGTCATTACTGTGGTTATACACAGCCGATGCCGAAGCTTTGTCCCAAGTGTGGATCGAAATATATTCTGGGATTTAAGGCAGGTACCCAGCAGATCGAGGAAAAGCTAAAGGAGCTGTACCCCGGTGTGCGGACGTTACGCATGGATGCGGATACCACCCGGACGAAGGACAGCTATGAGAAAATATTATCCTCCTTCGCAAACGGGGAAGCGGACGTGCTGATCGGCACCCAGATGATCGTCAAGGGACATGATTTCCCAAAGGTGACACTGGTGGGGATCCTGGCGGCGGATCTGTCGTTAAATGCGTCGGATTACCGGGCGGGAGAGCGGACTTTCCAGCTTCTGACCCAGGCGGTGGGCCGGGCCGGCAGAGGGGTGCTCCCCGGGGAAGCGGTGATCCAGACCTATCAGCCGGATCATTACGCCATTACCTGTGCTGCGGCTCAGGATTACGAGAGCTTTTATCAGGAGGAGATTCTGTATAGAGAGCTGTCCGGCTACCCGCCGGTGGCTCATATGCTGGCAGTACAGATCTACGGGAAAGAGGAAGAAAATGTAAAACAGCTTGCCCTGAGACTGACAGATGTGGTAAAGTCTAATATGGACTTTTTGTCAGGAAAGCAAAAAGAACAGTCCAATAAGAAGATACAGGTACTGGGACCTGCCCCTGCCAACATCAGCAAGATCAATGATATCTACCGGTATGTGTTCTATGTGAAGCATGCGGAGTATGATGTCCTGGTGGAAGTAAAGGACAGACTGGAGGAAACTCTCAGACAGTGGCAGCCCAGACAGATGAGTATACAATTTGATTTTGACCCGGTAAGCGTGTTATAGGAGGTAAAGAACTGTGGCAATCAGAAACATTCGTGAATATGGGGATGAAGTACTGACCAAGACCTGCAAAGAGGTCAAGGAGATGACACCCCGGACCAAAGAACTGATCGAGGATATGTTGGAGACTATGTACGATGCCAATGGCGTAGGGCTGGCGGCACCACAGGTAGGTGTCCTGAAGAGAATCGTGGTGATCGATACCACCGGAGAGGATCCGTATATTCTGATCAACCCCCGCATCGTAGAGAGCAGTGGAGAGCAGACCGGACAGGAAGGGTGTCTTAGCGTACCCGGTAAGTTCGGCATCGTAACCAGACCCAATTATGTGAAAGCGGTAGCACTGGATGTGAATATGAAGCCCATCGAAGTAGAAGGAACAGAATTGCTGGCCAGAGCCATCTGCCACGAACTGGATCATCTGGACGGTCATCTCTATGTGGAAAAGGCGGAAGGACCGCTGCAGGATATGACCTACGAGGATGAGGAAGAAGAGTAAGCTTTCCGGAAAGGAGACAGACTATGCAGATCGTATTTATGGGAACTCCCGATTTTGCCGTGGGAGCGCTGGAGGCACTGATCACACAGGGCCATGAGATCACCGCAGTGGTGACCCAGCCGGACAAGCCAAAGGGCAGAAGCAAAGAATTACAGTTTCCTCCCGTGAAGGAATGTGCGGTAAAACATGGCATTCCTGTATTCCAGCCCCGTCGGATCAAGACACCGGAAGCCATTGAGGAACTGAAAAAATATCCAGCAGATATTTATATCGTGGCGGCGTTCGGACAGATCCTGTCTCAGGAGATTCTGGATCTGCCGAAATACGGATGTCTGAACATCCATGCATCCCTCCTTCCGAAATACCGCGGGGCATCTCCTATCCAGAGAGTGATCATCGACGGAGAGGCCGAGACTGGTGTGACCATCATGCAGATGAATGCGGGACTGGACACCGGCGATATGTTGTACCGGAAGAAAATCCCCATTACTTCGGAGGACACTTTCGAAACTTTGCATGACAAGCTGATGGTGCTGGGCGGGGAAGCAATCACCGAGGCACTGCCTCTGCTGGAGGCAGGCAAACTGGTACCGGAAAAGCAGGATGATACCAAGACCTGCTACGCGGCCCTGATCACCAAAGAGATGGGAAAACTGGACTTTACGAAAACAGCGGCAGAACTGGATCGTTTGATCCGTGGACTGACTCCCTGGCCCAGTGCATATACGCATTATCATGGAAAACAGCTGAAAATCTGGAAAGCCATTCCTATGGCAACTGCGCATAAGGAAGCACCGGGCACGATCCTTACGGTGAATAAGGATTCCTTTGAAGTGGCTGCATCGGAAGGCTCCTTAAAGGTGATGGAACTGCAGCTGGAAGGTAAAAAGCGTATGACAACTCACGATTTCCTGCTGGGGGTAAAGGTACAGCCGGGAGAGCTTCTGGGAGAGCGTTAGGATACGACGAAACGAAAAGCAACGATTGGGTAAGCGGTGTTGACAGAAAGGAGACTTTCGTATGTACGGTGGCTATTACGGATATGGTTATTATTGGGATCCTACTTATTTTCTGGTACTGGTCGGACTGGTATTGTGTCTGGGTGCCAGCGCACTGGTGAATTCCACCATGCGCAAATACAGCAAAGTCCGGAATATGAGAGGATTGACGGGAGCGGAAGCGGCCCGCAACATTCTCAACAGAGAAGGCTTATACAATGTACAGATCGAGTGCCTGAACTCCGATGACGGTGATCATTACGATCCCCGGACGGATACGGTGCGACTGTCTTACAACAACTTTAACGGAACCTCGGTGACTGCGGTCAGTGTTGCAGCCCATGAGTGCGGACATGCCATTCAGCATGCCCATGGCTATGCTCCCATGAGCATTCGTGCTGCACTGGTGCCGGTGGTGAATATCGGAAGCAATTTAAGCATTCCTCTGATCTTTTTAGGAGTACTGCTCAGCTGGAACCAGACATTGATCCAGCTTGGTATCTGGGCATTTGCCCTGACCGTTATTTTCCAACTGGTGACACTGCCTGTGGAATTCAATGCTTCCCACAGAGCTATCGTGAAGGTGGAAGAATACGGGTTATTAGGCAGTGAAGAAGTAAGCGGCGGCAAAAAGGTGCTGACGGCAGCGGCTCTGACCTATGTGGCAGGAGCGGCCTCCTCCGCATTACAGCTGTTCAGACTGATCCTGCTGTACGGCGGCAATCGCAGAAGGAGAGACTAATCTTGAGTGATCATGCAACGACCGATACAAGAGAAATTATAGTGGAGATCCTGCTCAGTCTGGAAAAGGGGCAGGATTTTTCCCATAAATTGATGAAAGCGGTTCTGGATAAATACGATTATCTGGATCCCAGAGAGAAAGCGTTTATTAAAAGAGTCACGGAAGGTACGATAGAGAGACAGCTGGAGCTGGACTATTATCTGGATCGGTTTTCTTCTGTTCCGGTCAGGAAGATGAAGCCTCTGATCCGCTGTCTTCTTCGCATGAGTACTTATCAGATCCTGTATATGGACGCAGTTCCCGACAGTGCGGTGTGCAATGAGGCCTGCAAACTGGCGGCCAAAAGAGGCTTCCGTACCCTGAAAGGCTTCGTCAATGCGGTGCTGCGTAATATTTCCCGCAGCAAGGAACAGATGCCGTTGCCGGATCCCAAGGATACGGTGAAATATCTGAGCATAAAATATTCCATGCCGGAATGGATCGTGAATCTGTGGCTGCCTGCATATGGCAGAGAAGGAACGGAAACACTTTTAAAAGGACTCCTTTCCATTCATCCGGTATCCCTGCGGTTCTCCACGGAACTGACCGAATCGGAGAGAGAGTCACTGGCGGAGAAAATTGAGAAAACCGGTGTACGACTGCAACAAAGCAGGGAACTTCCTTATGTGTATCTGGCACAGAATCTGGAAAATGTAAGTGAACTTCCGGGCTTTGCGGAAGGCAAATTTACCGTGCAGGATGCCAGCTCCGCACTTGCAGTGGAAGCGGCAGGTATATGCCCAGGTAATACGGTCATGGATCTGTGTGCGGCTCCGGGTGGCAAGACGATCCTGGCGGCGGAATTTGCAGGGGAAGCAGGCCACATCGTGTCCCGTGATGTATCGGAATACAAGACGGCCCTGATCCGGGAGAATCTGGAGCGCATGAACCGTAGGAATGTGGAAGTTCAGGTGTATGATGCCACGGTGCATGATCCGGAGAAGGAAAAATATGCGGACGTGGTGCTGATGGATGTCCCCTGCTCTGGTCTTGGTGTTATGGGAAAAAAGAGAGATATCAAATATCATGCCACACCGGAAAGCCTGCAATCCATCACAGAACTGCAAAGGCAGATTGTGGCAGCCGGATGGCAGTATGTGAAGCCGCACGGTGTACTGCTCTACAGTACCTGCACGATCCACCGCGGGGAAAATCAGGAGATGGCAGTCTGGATCACAGAGAATTTCCCGTTTGTACTGGAAGAAGAGAGACAGCTTCTGCCGGGAACGGATGAGACCGACGGATTCTATTATGCAAGACTGCGCAGAAAAGCGTGAGAGATAAGAAGTAAGAGAACGAAAAATGGATACGAAAAAAGATATCAAATCCCTGAATCTGGAAGAATTGAAGACAGAACTGGAGAGCATGGGAGAGAAGGCCTTCCGGGCAAAGCAGATGTATGAATGGATGCATGTGAAGCTGGTCAGGAGCTTTGATGAAATGACCAACCTCTCCGCAAAATTCAGGGAGCAATGTAAGGAAAAATATGAATACACCTGTGTAAACCCTGTCAGAATACAGGAGTCCAAGATCGACGGAACGAAAAAATTCCTGTTTGAATTATCTGATGGCAATGTGGTGGAAAGTGTCTGGATGCAGTATAAGCACGGCAACAGTGTGTGCATTTCTTCACAGGTGGGATGCCGCATGGGCTGTAAATTCTGTGCTTCCACTCTGGACGGACTGGAACGGAATCTGACTCCTTCCGAGATGCTGGATCAGATTTACGCCATCACAAGACTGACGGGGGAGCGGGTCTCCAATGTGGTAGTCATGGGCACTGGGGAACCGATGGATAATTATAACAATATTTTGAAATTTCTGCATCTTCTGACCGATGAGAACGGTCTGAACATCAGCCAGAGAAATGTCACGGTGTCCACCTGTGGAATCGTGCCCAGAATGCGGCAGCTGGCGGATGAAAAGCTGCAGATCACACTGGCATTGTCCTTGCATGCCACCACCGATGAAAAACGAAGAAAACTGATGCCCATTGCCAACCGGTATTCTATCAAAGAGTTGATGGAAGTCTGTCAGTATTATTTCGAACAGACCGGACGAAGGATCACTTTCGAATACAGTCTGGTGGGTGGTGTGAATGATACGGAAGAGGATGCCAGGGAACTGATCGCCCTGGCGAAGCCGTTGTGCTGCCATATCAACCTCATCCCGGTCAACCCCATTAAAGAGCGGGATTATGTGCAGTCGGATACGAAGCACATTCAGGCATTTAAAAATAAACTTGAAAGTAAGATGATACATGTTACAATTAGAAGGGAGATGGGCCGGGATATTGACGGAGCTTGCGGACAGTTAAGACGCCGTCATACGCAGGAGGCGAAGAACCCGGGGGAACTCTCACAGGAGGAAGTTTGACGTGCTTAAGACGTTTTCCATAACCGATATCGGAAGGAAAAGAAAAGTAAATCAGGACTATATCTATACCTCTGAAAAACCGGTGGGAAATCTGCCGAATGTATTTATCGTGGCAGATGGTATGGGTGGTCACAATGCAGGAGACTATGCGTCCAAGGTAACGGTAGAGACCATGCTTGCCGAGATGGAGAATTCTTTTGAGAAGAATCCCACCCTGATCTTCCGCAAAGCCATTGAGGAAGCCAATGATGTGATCCGCAAGAGAGCCAGCGAGGATGAAAAGCTGGAAGGAATGGGGACTACGGTTGTGGTGGCATCCTGCATGGGCAGATTCTTACAGGTGGCCAATGTAGGAGACAGCAGACTCTATGTGGTGGGCAGCAAGATCCGCCAGATCACAAGAGATCATTCGTATGTAGAAGAAATGGTACGGATCGGAGAACTGGATCGTGCCGATGCAAGGAACCATCCGGATAAAAATATTATTACCAGAGCGGTAGGGGCGGAAGACAAAGTGGAGCCGGATTTCTTTACCGTGGAATTACAGGAGGGTGAGATCGTCCTTATGTGCTCGGATGGTCTGACAAATATGCTGGAAGACGAGGAAATCCGCATGATTATCAGCGGAGCCAGAGACCTTGTGGAGAAGGCAGAGAGCCTGGTGGAGGCGGCCAATGCCAACGGCGGCAGAGACAATATCAGTGTGATACTGATCGAGCCGTGCGCGTAAATTACCCAGCTTTTTTGGAAATGGAGAGCAAGTATGATCAAAATAGGAATGATGATCGGCGATCGCTATGAGATCCTGGAAAAAATCGGAACCGGCGGTATGTCAGATGTCTATAAAGCAAAATGTCACAAGCTGAATCGCTATGTGGCGATCAAGGTATTGAAGCAGGAATTCAGCGAAAATGCTAATTTTGTATCCAAATTCCGGATCGAGGCACAGGCGGCAGCAGGACTGATGCACCCCAATATTGTCAATGTCTATGATGTCGGGGAAGAGAACGGAATCTATTATATCGTCATGGAACTGGTAGAGGGTATTACCCTCAAAAAGTACATTGAGAAGAAGGCCAGACTGTCTTACAAGGAAGCGGTAAGTATCGCCATCCAGGTAAGCATGGGTATTGAGGCTGCACATAATAATCATATTATCCATCGGGATATCAAGCCGCAGAATATTATTATCTCCAAGGACGGCAAAGTCAAGGTGACAGACTTCGGTATTGCCAAGGCAGCTACCAGTAATACCATCACTTCTAATGTCATGGGAAGTGTACATTATACTTCTCCAGAGCAGGCCAGAGGTGGGTACAGTGATGAAAAGAGTGATATCTATTCGCTGGGCATCACCATGTTTGAGATGCTGACGGGAAGAGTGCCATTCAACGGGGAGACTACGGTTGCCATTGCCATCAAGCATATTCAGGAAGAGATGCCGTCTCCGAAGGAGTTCGTACCGGAGATCCCTTCCAGCGTAGCCAGTATTGTACTGAAATGTTGTCAGAAGTCTCCGGACCGCAGATACCAGAATATGGCAGAACTGATCGCAGATCTGAAACAGTCCCTGATCAATCCGGAGGAAGATTTCGTGGTGAACACCGATCCGGATATGGAAGGTGGTACCCGGATGATCTCCGATGAGGATATGGCGCAGATCAAACGTAAGGTTCCTTATCAGGGCAGCCGGGAATACGAAGAACCGGATCATGACGAGACCATGCGTCTGCGTTCCGATACGGAAGCCATGTATGAAAACGAAGAAGATGGCGAAGACGAAGATAATTACGACTACGACCCCAAGATGGAGCGTGTGACCACAATCCTGGCAATTGTAGCCGGTGTGGTGATCTGTATTATCCTGATCGTTCTGGCAGTGAAGATCTTCGGCGGCAAAAATGGAGGAAGCAGTGACTCTGATGCAGGACCGATCATTACGACCGAAGAGACGGATGCCACAGAAGTGGAAAAGGTCTCCATGCCGTATGTAACGGGCATGAAGGTAGAAGATGCAAAGAGCACCCTGACCAGTCTGGGAATCCTCACAGAGGTGACTTATGAGGAGTCCGACACGGTAGCGGAAGGTATTGTTATCAATACAGATGTCAGCGTGGGAGCACAGATCGATAAGGGCAGCAAGGTAACCCTGAAAGCCAGTGCAGGAACTCAGGGTGTGGAAGTACCCAATGTGGTGAATCTTACTTTTGATGAAGCCAATACACAGCTGGTAAGCAAGGGATTCCTGGTCAACAAGACAGAGAACTATTCCGATACGGTAGAGTCCGGCCGGGTGATTTCCCAGACCCCCTCCGAGGGCAACAAAGCACCAAAGGGCAGTGTGATCACTGTGACAGTAAGTCTGGGTAAGGAAGATACCAAGATCCGTGTGCCGAATCTGATCGGTCTGTCCGAGCAGGACGGCACGGTAGAAGCCATCGAGGCAGGACTGACCGTAGGCAGTGTGACCTATATCTACAGTGACGAAGTGGGAGAAGGCATGATCTGTTACCAGAGCTATTCCCATGGCTCCTATGTGGATCAGGGAACTTCCATTGATATCAAGGTCAGTCAGGGAGCTCAGAAGGTGACTTACAAGTGTAATGTCAGCATTGCGGCACCGACGACTTCGGAAGCACCCGGCTATGTATCGGGAATGGAAGTCAGCATCAAACTGGTGACGGATGACAATAACGTACTGCTGGATACCAAGACCAGCACTTTCCCGGTAGCTACCAATTTCAACGGTATGACTGCCTCCGGTGGTACGCTCACCATGACGTATCAGGTGACAAGCGAACCGACCACCACAACGAACCCGGATACCGGGGAGCAGGTGACGGTTCCCGGAACGACAGAAGACCGTTCCTTTACCAGAAGAGTTGAGTTCGTAAAGGAATAAGATCAAAGGCGGGAAGCTATGAAGGGCAAGATTATAAAAGGAATCGCCGGGTTCTATTACGTCCATGTAGCGGACGATGGCCATACAATGGGCACGGTGTACGAATGCAAGGCAAAAGGAGTCTTTCGCAAGGATCACAGAAAACCCCTGGTCGGGGATGACGTGGAGATGGATGTCCTGGATGAGGCACAGAAAAAAGGAAATATCAGGGAATTGCTTCCCAGACACAGTGAACTGATTCGTCCGGCGGTAGCTAATGTGGATCAGGCGCTGGTGATTTTTGCCATCACGAAGCCACAGCCGAATTTTAATCTGCTGGATCGTTTCCTGGTCATGATGCAGCAGCAGGACATTCCCTGCATTATCTGTTTTAACAAGCAGGATATTGACGAGGAAGGCAAAAAGGAAGATTATCGTGCCATTTACGAACAGGCGGGATTCCGTACGATCACGGTCAGCGCAGCCAGACAAGAAGGGATAGATACCATTCAGGAGCTGCTTCGTGGCAAGACCACTACGGTGGCGGGTCCCAGCGGTGTCGGTAAATCCTCTCTGGTAAACTGCCTGCAGTCCAGCACAGTGATGGAGACCGGCTCCATCAGTGAGAAGATCGAGCGGGGAAAGCATACTACCAGGCACTCCGAACTGATCTCCATTGCACAGGATACGTATATTCTGGATACCCCGGGATTTAGCTCTCTGGGGTTGTTTCGGTTGGAGAAGGAGCAGTTGGCGGAATTTTATCCGGAGTTTGCCCCTTTTGAAAAATATTGCAGATTCGGAGGCTGCTCCCATATCTCTGAGCCGGTATGCGGTATCAAGGCTGCTGTGGCAGAGGGAGAGATCCCGCAGATACGTTATGAGAACTACTGTCTGCTCTATGATGAACTGAAAAATCAGAGAAAATATTAATTATGAGTGAAGTGCAGAATAATCTAGGGGAAAAATTCAAAGAGACCATTGCGGAAGCGATGAAGACCGGAGATTTTCATGCGTTGAACACGCTGGTGACGGATACGGTCAACGATGCCTTGCGGGAGGCGGATTTCCAGGCAAATCTGTCCAGGGAAGCCACGGAAAAAAAGGTGTGGAATTCCCAGCGCAGCTGGCAGGATAAAAGGCGGGAGGAAGTCAAGACTGAGACAGAGATCCAGGCAGAACGGAAGCAGCGGGAAAAACAGCAGGAGGAGCGCCGCAGGCAGAACGAAGAATGGCACCGGCAGCGCAGAGAGCGGGAAAAGCAGTGGGAAGAACAACGGAAGGTTCAGGCAGAGCAGAACCGTGCACGGAATCAGGCACAGCCGGTGACACCCAGAAAAGCTACTGCGGCAGAAATGACTTCTCTGGTCAAAATGGAAAAGAAGGGAAACGTGTCCGGAACATTGTGCACTGTGTTCGGCGGGATCGGACTGGGGTTCAGCGGACTGGGACTTCTGGTACAGCTGTTACTGGCAGCTTTTCAGGCAGCATCTCTGAGTGCGGCGATCCTTCCGGGGGTATTGTCTCTGGTATTTTTAGAGATGATCTCTTATGGCAACGGACAGCGTAGAAGATTAAAACGCGCGGAGAAATATCTGGAACTGTGCGGCACCAAAATGTATGGTGTGATCAACGAAATGGCCCGCTATACCGGAAAAAGTGTCCGCTATGTCAGAAGGGATCTTCGTAAGATGTTAAAAGCCGGAATGTTTCCGGACGGACATCTGGATGATAAAGAGACCTGCTTTATGCTCAATAATGTGATCTACCGTCAGTATCTGGAGACGGAGAAAGCCTATCTGGAGCAGAAGAAGATCAGTGAGCAGGAGAAGGAACAGAATACAGCGGGCACCGATACACAGGATACGGATCAGAACCGCAGAGAGCAGGAACTGCACAGTATTGTGGCAGAAGGAATGGAATACATCCGTCATCTGCGGGATCTGAATGACAGGATCGAAGGAGAAGCTATCTCTGAGAAGCTGTACCGGCTGGAAAATCTGTTGAAGGAGATCTTTGACCGAGTGCAGGAGCATCCGGAGCAGATGCACCGGATGCATAAACTGATGGATTATTACCTGCCTACTATGTTGAAACTGGTGGAGCAGTATGCGGAATTTGACGAGATCAGCAGCCCGGGAGAAGATATTCTCGATGCTAAAAAAGAGATCGAAAAGACACTGGATATGATCAATCAGGCATTCGTTACATTGCTGAACAATCTGTTCCGGGATGCAGCCTTTGATGCGTCAGCGGATGCACAGGTATTGCAGACGATGTTGGCTAAGGAAGGGCTGACAGAATCGGATTTTGTAAGAGAAAAAAATGTATGACAGCAGGAAAGTAATGCTGATGGTAAATAAAAAATCATGAGAGAGTATGGAAAGGCGGGGTTATAAGTATGAATATGGATCTGGATGCAGCAACAAAAGAGGCACCTACCCTTACACTGGATCCCTTTGCGGAGGCAAAGGCAGAGATCGTGGAGAAGAAGCCGGAGGAACTGGTAGAGGAGCAGGCTGTTCCGGAGATGGAACTGACACCGGAAGAACAGAAAATGGTAGATGATTTTGCGGGACAGATCGATCTGACCAATACCCAGGCGGTATTGCAGTACGGTGCGGGGAGTCAGAAAAAGATCGCAGATTTCTCTGAGACAGCACTTAGCAATGTCCGGACCAAGGATATGGGCGAGGTTGGACAGCTGTTGACGGATGTAGTGGCACAGCTCAGGGATTTTGATACAGAGGAAGACAAGGGATTCTTCGGCTTGTTTAAAAAGAGCGGGGATAAGCTGAATAATCTGAAAGCAAAGTATGATAAAGCGGAAGTGAACATCAGCAAGATCTGTGATGCCATGGGAAATCATCAGGTGGTGCTGCTAAAAGATGTGGCGGTACTGGACAAGCTGTATCAGCTGAATCTGAATTATTTTAAAGAACTGTCCATGTACATTCTGGCAGGTAAAAAGAAACTGACACAGGCGAAAAACGTGGAACTGCCGGAACTTCTGGAAAAAGCACAGAAGAGCGGACTGCCGGAGGATACGCAGGCTGCGAAGGATTTTGCAGCAATGTGTGAGAGATTCGAGAAGAAGATCTATGATCTGGAACTTACCAGAGCCATTTCTCTGCAGATGGCACCCCAGATCCGACTGATCCAGTCCAATGATATCGCTATGTCCGAGAAGATCCAGTCCACACTGGTGAATACGATCCCTCTGTGGAAGAGCCAGATGGTCATTGCCATCGGTCTGGATCATGCCACCGATGCAGCCAAGGCACAGCGTGCAGTATCGGATATGACCAATGAACTGTTGAAGAAAAATGCAGAAGCACTGAAAGTGGCATCCGTGGAGACAGCGAAGGAATCTGAGAGAGGTATTGTGGATATCGAGACCCTCAAGACCACGAACCAGACACTGATGACCACACTGGATGAAGTCATGAAGATCCAGGAGGAAGGCCGTGCCAGAAGACAGAGCGCAGAGGAAGACTTACAGCGGATCGAAAATGAAATGCGGGATAAGCTTCTGGAGATGAGCCAGTCATCCCATACATGATTTTTACATAATTTTAAGCAGAGAAATCTTGACGAAACAACCAGAGGAAATTAAAATAAAATGTATGTAGGTTAATTAACGGAAGGAGCAGGAAACAAATGAAAAAACTGGAAGAAATGCTAAGGGAGAAACCGATTAAAAATAAGCTTTCTTTTGTGTTCCGCATTATGGACGTTTTATATGTGGTGCTGGCACTGGTGTCAGTTGTGGGATTGATACAGTCAAAAAACTATGTGGGAAGCGTAATTGTTGTGATCATAGTTGTATTAGCTATTGCATTTAATGCAGCTATGTCAAAGATGCTTGCCAAAATGTTGGTAGAGCCTATTGAAAGTCTGGTAGTGGCATCTGAGAAGATTGCTTCCGGTGACTTTGAGATCGGCACTCCTTATGAGTCCGAGGATGAGCTGGGACGCTTATCCGACAGTTTTGAGACCGCAGCCGGTATTTTGAAAAAGGTTGTATCAGATCTGCAGGATATTGTAGAGCATTTTGCTGAGGGTAATTTTGATGTACATAGCAACTGCCCCGATGCGTATGTAGGACAGCTCCGCAATGTACTGGATGAACTGGATGATATGGTGAACAAGGTCAGTGAGACTATGCACGGTATTCAGGGATCTTCCGAACAGGTGTCTGCCGGAAGCAATCAGCTGGCTGTCAGTGCACAGGATATTGCAGAAGGTGCTACCAGTCAGGCTGCAGCTGTTGAAGAACTGGTGGCTACCGTAGAAGAAGTAACGAATCAGGTAATGGAGAACACCAAGTCTACCGATATCGTTCACGATAAGGCAAAACAGGTAGGTATCGAGGCAGCCAACAGCCAGCAGAAGATGGATGAGCTGGTAGATGCCATGAAGAAAATCGATACCACGACCCAGAATATCGAGAAGATCATCGCAGATATCGAGAATATTGCATCCCAGACCAATCTGCTGTCTTTGAATGCTTCCATTGAGGCAGCAAGAGCAGGGGAAGCCGGAAGAGGTTTCGCAGTCGTGGCTGACCAGATCAGACAGCTGGCAGAAGAGAGTGCAAATTCCGCAGTAGAGTCTAAGAAGCTGATCGAAGAATCCATGAACGAAGTAGGAGTGGGTAACAGGGTTACCAGGGAGACCAACGAAGCAATGCAGAAGGTTATGACCGAACTGGATCAGATCATCCAGGAGGTTGCTAATATCCGTACTGCATCCGACAGACAGGCAGTATCTGTCAACAACATCAAGAAGGGTGTGGAGGACATCAACGATGTTATCCAGTCCAACTCCGCAGCAGCAGAGGAGACTTCCGCTACCAGCGAGGAGCTTTCCGCTTCCGCTACTACTTTGAACGAGTTGTTAGAGCACTTCAAACTGCGCGGTTAATCGGAGGATGTTTTCCCAAGATCGTAATAGAGAGAACAGAAGAACCATAGCTGAAACCACAGCTGTGGTTCTTTTCATATCGGAGGAGTAATGAGTAATAAGGAAATGCTTCATAGAAAACAATATGGGATAGCGGCGGTAGTGGCCGGTCTGGCGCTTGCAGTAAGTATGACAGCCTGTGGTGCACAGAAAGGGACTGAGGGGACGGAGAGCGTGGAAACTATGGAAAACGTGGATCCTGTGGTTCCCGAGAGCGTAGTAGCATCCGCGGAGACAACAGAAAATGAGAAAAACGCAGAGGAATTCGGTAGAGAAACGCTGGCGGAAACGTCTGTGCCGCAAGGGGCGGCGAATAGTGCAGGACATGAAATGGTGACTTCGGGGACCGACAAAGTTCCTGGGGGAGAGGTTGCGGTGTCGCAAAGCGGTATGCCGACAGAGGCCGCAGGCAGTCAGACAGAAACGGTAGCCGGTCAGCCGGAGGCTATACAGAACCAGCCGGTGGAATATACCGACTTACAACAGATCACTCTGGATCCGGACTGGGAATATGCGGATCATTCGAAGATCAATACCGGGGCGGCGGTATTGTACCGGGCACCGGAGGAGTGTGGACGAAAGGGAATCATTATCGGAGTGAATGCGGGACATGGCACCGCCGGTGGGGCCAAAGTAAAGACGTTGTGCCATCCGGACGGTTCGGCCAAGACTACGGGAGGCAGTACGGCAGCGGGAGCTACAGAAGCTGCGGCAGTGTCCGGAGGCATGACATTTCAGGACGGGACACCGGAGCGAACGGTTACTTTGCAGATGGCACAGATCCTGCGGGACAAACTGTTGGCCTCTGGCTATGATGTACTGATGCTCAGGGACGGAGAGGATGTGCAGTTGGACAATGTGGCCAGGACCGTGATCTGCAATAACGTGGCAGACTGCCATATTGCACTGCACTGGGACAGCGGTGACAGCAAGAATTACGACAAGGGATGCTTTTACATCTCTGTGCCGGAAGTACTGAAGAGTATGGAACCGGTGGCATCCCACTGGCAGCAGCACGATGCTCTGGGAGCGGATCTGGTGGAAGGGCTGCGGGGACAGGGAGTAACGATCTATGGAAAAGGAAACATGAGCATTGACCTGACCCAGACTTCTTATAGTACGATCCCTTCCGTGGATATGGAACTGGGAAATGCATATTCCGATCACAGCGATGCTATACTGGATCAACTGGCGGAAGGATTACTGCAGGGGATTAACGTTTATTTTCAACAGCAGTAAGATTGGTTAGAGCGGCAATGCATTGATCGGAGATGGACTTCAAAAGAAATCCCAGCACTGCCATCAGCAGCAATTCAACGAGAAACAAACCTAAAACACCCACCATACCGCGCATATAGGGAATAGCCCTCGGAGTGATAAAATAGATAATGATATGGTGGACCAGAAATACTTCATAAGAGTAGTTACTTATCGTACGGAGAAATCGGCCGTTTCCTTTTTCGAGAACCGGTTCTAGGCATGCAGCGGAAATCCAGAAGGCAACGGCCAGTATCGTTATTTTCAAACCGGTGCTGATGGGAAGTGCAAAAGGGCACAGAACAAAGAAAATCACCACCGGCAGGGATAAGAAAATCCATTTAGGATTGAATTTTTCATGATAATAACCAATCATCATACCGATTACGAACTCGTAGCCCTTCAGGAAGAAGTTCATATGGATGGGGACGGAGAAATCGTAATGAAATAAAACAATCAAATAAATCCCGGTAGCGATGATAAAAAAGAACTTTTCATTTTTTATCATAAAAAATCGAAGCAATGGAAA
Organism: Clostridium sp. AF34-10BH; assembly: GCF_003478095.1. NCBI lineage: Bacteria > Bacillati > Bacillota > Clostridia > Eubacteriales > Clostridiaceae > Clostridium > Clostridium sp. AF34-10BH. The sequence goes on along the minus strand of NZ_QUEC01000002.1, from coordinate 165,524 downwards.
GATCAGATACAACAGAATAAGACATCCCAGAAACCATTCTCCGATGGTAAGGGAAAAGGTGCTGATCCCGTGCATGCTGACCCAGGAATCCATTCCAAGAAAAGTAAAAACAATTCTCCACGCAGGAATTCCTTCAGGAAAAATATTGTGGACGGAATGGCTCTGGAAAAGGAGAAACAGGAAATAAACAATGTAAAGAATATAAAAGGGAATCAGGATGCGCAGAAATCTTTTCTTATAATATTTTGCGAGGCTGAAGTTCTCCTTCGCGGTATAGGAGAGACTGGCACCGGATAACATGAAAAATACAGCAACACCCAGGGTTGCCAGATGCATATTGCTGTTGGAAAACAGAGGATTGAGTCTCTCTACAGGACAGATTCCGGAGAGATAGAGCTGAAAGAGCAGATGATAAAAAATAATGAAGCAAAAGCAGGTACATCTAAGCAAATCAAAATAATGTATTCTTTTCATTAATTTTTCCTCTTTGGTTTATGATATTGCATATTATAGCATATTTTTATTTCGAAAGAAAAGTATTTAGGTGTTTGAAAAAAACACATATTATGCTATAATTTTAGATTATATTGTTCAACTAATAAACAGAAAGGCAAAAATTCCGTTTATAGAGGGATTTTTGAACGGGTAAAGATAAAATGAAGCTGGGTATCGTAGGTCTTCCCAACGTGGGAAAGAGCACACTTTTCAATTCCCTGACCAAGGCGGGAGCAGAATCCGCCAACTATCCCTTCTGTACCATCGACCCTAACGTGGGTGTGGTAACAGTTCCGGATGACAGACTGAAAGCACTGGGCGAGATGTATCATTCCAAGAAGGTAACTCCCGCAGTGATCGAATTCGTGGATATCGCAGGTCTGGTAAAGGGTGCCTCCAAGGGTGAGGGACTGGGCAACCAGTTCTTAAGCAATATCCGTGAAGTGGATGCTATCGTACATGTGGTAAGATGTTTCGAGGATCCTAATGTCATCCATGTGGACGGCAGCGTGAACCCTCTGCGTGATATCGAGACCATCAATCTGGAGCTGATCTTCGCAGATCTGGAAGTACTGGAGAGAAGACTGTCCAAGGTAGTCAAGGCAGCCAGAATGGACAAGACCTATGCCAAGGAGCTGGCACTGCTTGAGCGTATCAAGGAGCATCTGGAGAGCGGTAAGATGGCAAAGAGCCTGGATGTTACCGATGAGGATGAACTGGCTCTGTTAAAGGAATACAATCTGTTGACTTATAAGCCTGTGATCTATGCAGCCAATGTAGCCGAGGATGATCTGGCAGATGACGGCGCATCCAATGAGATGGTGGCAAAAGTAAGAGAGTTCGCAGCCGGTGAACACAGTGAGGTATTCGTGATCTGTGCACAGATCGAGGAAGAGATCTCCGAGCTGGATGATGATGAGAAGGCAATGTTCTTAGACGATCTGGGATTAAAGGAATCCGGTCTGGAGAAACTGATTAAGGCAAGTTATCATATCTTAGGTCTGATGAGCTTCCTGACTGCAGGAGAGGATGAGACCAGAGCATGGACCATCAAGATTGGCACCAAGGCACCTCAGGCAGCCGGCAAGATCCACTCCGATTTCGAGAGAGGCTTCATCAAGGCAGAAGTAGTAAACTACAAGGATCTGCTGGAGCAGGGCTCTCTGGCCGCTGCCCGTGAAAAGGGTCTGGTCGGCATGGAAGGTAAGGATTATGTAGTGCAGGACGGCGATGTGATCCTATTTAGATTCAACGTGTAATACTAAGATCCGCAATAGACAGATTACGAGACTGCTTGCAGGCAGAGTAATCTGTCTATTAGCGGATCAAACATACATGAGCAAGTAGGGCGATAGCCCGGAATGCGAATGTATGTGCCGGATTCGGGAGCGCAGAGCGCGGAGAAGCCGGTTAGTATGGAGCCATGAGCAAGTAGGGCGATAGCCCGGAATGCGAATGTATGTGCCGGATTCGGGAGCGCAGAGCGCGGAGAAGCCGGTTAGTATGGAGCCATGAGCAAGTAGGGCGATAGCCCGGAATGCGAATGTATGTGCCGGATTCGGGAGCGCGAAGCGCGCAGAAGCCGGATAGTACCAAGAAAGGAAATAAATATTATGATGAATGCAGGAGATATTGCATTTCCCCATTTAGGCATTTACCTGGAGAATGTTCCCAGAAGCTTTTCCGTATTCGGTTTCGAAATCGCCTTTTACGGCCTGATCATCGGAATCGGGGTACTGGCAGGCATTCTGATGGCGGTGCATCAGGCAAAGGTGACAGGAGAAAATCCGGATACGATCTGGGATTTCGCCATTTATGCCGTGATCTTTTCCGTGATCGGAGCCAGAATCTATTACGTGGTCTTTGCCTGGGACTATTACAAGGACAATCTGTTAAGCATTTTCAATACCCGTAACGGCGGTATGGCGATCTACGGCGGTGTGATCGGAGCATTCCTGACACTGCTCATTTATTGCAGGATCAAGAAGATCAACCCGTTCCGGCTGGGAGATCTGTGTGTGCCGGGGTTGATCCTGGGACAGATCATCGGCCGCTGGGGTAACTTTATGAACCGTGAAGTATTCGGGGAATATACGGACAGTTTTCTGGCCATGCGGCTTCCTATCGAAGCTGTGCGCAGCCGGGATATTTCTGAGAATGTAGCAGCTCACATTATCGATGGGACCAATTACATTCAGGTACATCCCACTTTCCTCTACGAGAGCCTGTGGAATCTGATGATCCTGATCATTATGCTGGTGTACCGCAAGCACAAAAAGTTTGAGGGTGAGATCTGTCTGCTGTACTTCGGAGGCTATGGTCTTGGCAGATTCTGGATCGAAGGTATCCGGACAGATACCCTGTTTATCCCCGGAACGACCCTCGCCGTATCACAGGTATTATCCTTGTGCATGGTGATCTTCGCAGTGGTGACGGACGTTGTGGTACGTATCCGCCTGGAAAAACAGCCGAAAGTGGAAAAATATTAAAAATTTTTAAAAATTTATTAAGAATATCGAAACAGGAGCAAATACATAGATATTGTGTTTGCTCTTATTTTTATACCAGATATAGTAGTAAAAGGCGCCTTTGTCGTAGGACAGGGCGCTTTTTTGCGTGGTGCTGTCGAAAAAAGCTACTTGATTTCTCTTGTAAAATACCCTATTTTAGTATAAAATCATAATAAAAGTGGGAGAAAGTGGAGGCAAGTGCCACAAAGTGGTAGATTTTTAGAAAAATGACCTCCTTTTCGTGGCAGTCCCCTTTTGGATGAATGGTGGTGAGTGCGATGTTTATGAGCGAGTACAACCATACGTTAGATACGAAAGGCAGGTTGATTATTCCGGCAAAATTCCGAGAAGTCTTAGGAGAGGAATTTGTGGTTTCCAAAGGAATGGATGGCTGCTTATTTGTGTATGCCAACGATGACTGGAACGCTTTTGAACAGAAGCTGACTTCATTACCTCTGATCAATAAAGAAGCAAGACAATTCGCCCGTTTCTTCCTGGCCGGTGCAGCTACGGTAGAAGTGGACAAGCAGGGAAGAATCCTGTTGCCGGCAGCACTCAGAGAGTTCGCTGGACTGGAAAAGGACGTGGTACTGGTCGGCGTCGGCAGCCGTGTGGAGATCTGGAGCAAGGATAAATGGGAGAATATGAACTCCGATACCGATATGGATGAGATCACCAGCGCCATGGAAGGACTGGGACTGACCATTTAACGGGTGAAAAACGTGACCGAGAAAGGATGACCGTCGTGGAATTCAATCATTATTCTGTGATGCTGCATGAGACCATTGAACAACTGAATATTAACCCGGACGGCATCTATGTGGACGGAACTTTAGGTGGAGGAGGACATGCCTACGAAGTATGCAGCCGCCTGAAAAACGGACATTTCTACGGTATTGATCAGGATGATGCAGCAATCGCGGCAGCATCCGCAAGATTGCAGCCGTTTGGAGATAAAGTGACCGTGATCCGCAACAATTATGTAAATGCAGTGGAGGCTCTCAGAGAATATGGTGTCACCGGCGTGGACGGAATCGTGCTGGATCTGGGAGTATCTTCCTATCAGCTGGATACCGAAGACCGAGGATTTTCCTATCGGTTTGATGCCCCTCTTGACATGCGGATGGATCGCAGGCAGACCCTGACAGCGAGAGATATCGTCAACAATTATTCCGAGATGGAACTGTATCACATCATCCGGGATTACGGTGAAGATCCTTTTGCCAAGAATATAGCGAAACACATTGTGAAAAACAGGGCAGACAAGCCCATTGAGACCACCTTTGAATTAAATGAGATCATCAAAGCCGCAGTCCCGGCAAAGATGCGACAGAACGGACATCCTTCGAAGCAGACTTTCCAGGCAATCCGTATCGAATGTAATCAGGAACTGGAAGTACTGAAAAAGGCGCTGGACGAGCTGATCGATCTGCTGAATCCCGGCGGAAGGTTCTGCATTATTACCTTCCATTCCCTGGAGGACCGGATCGTGAAGAACGCATTCCGCAGGAATGAGAATCCCTGCACCTGTCCGCCGGAATTTCCGGTGTGCGTATGCGGTAAGGTCTCCAAGGGAAAGGTGATCACCAGAAAACCCATTCTTCCCAGTGTGGAAGAACTGGAAGTAAACAGCAGATCCAAGAGTGCAAAGCTCAGGGTATTTGAGAAAAAATAAAAGACTTTAGTAGTGAAAGCGGGGAGAAAGAGTATGGCACAGAGAAGAAGAGTAAGCAATACTCCTTACATATATGATAATACAGCAAGAGACTTACAGATCCGCAGGCAGATGGAGGAGCCTCGGAGACAGATGTCTCATGAGACGAGAAAAAACAGAGAAAAAGCAAGACATATGAGCATCGGCTACGTCACCTTTCTGATGGGAGCATTGATTGCCTGTGCCTTCTGTCTGGTAAATTATATCCAGATGCAGTCGGAGCTGACCACCAAGATCACTGAGGTGTCCAGAATGGAGAGTGAACTGAACTCTCTGAAGCTGTCAAACGATGAAGAGTACAGCCGGATTACCAGCAATATCAATCTGGAAGAAGTCAAGAGAATTGCCATCGGCGAACTTGGAATGACCTATGCTGCCGAAGGACAGGTAATCACCTACGCAAACAGCAGCAACGACTATATGCGTCAGGCGGATACCAGCCAGAACTAAGTCTGGGAGGCAGAAAGCGTGAAGGAACAGAAGCCTAAGAAATTTTCCATAAAGATGCAGAAAAAACTTTTATGCCTGTATGCCCTGATCATACTGGCATTTATTCTGCTGTCTGTCCGACTGTCCTGGATCGTGAAAGCGGATGGAGCAACCTACGAAAAACAGGTTTTGTCACAGCAGAAATACGACTCCGTGACATTGCCGTTCCGCCGTGGAGACATCGTGGATACCAAGGGAACAAAACTGGCAGTCAGCGAGAAGGTATATAATCTGGTCATTGATTCCTATGTAATGTTAAGCCGTGAGACTTATCTGGAACCGACGATGGAGGCGCTGTCCGCAAATTTCCCGGATCTGGATATGACGGCAGTGAGACAGTATGTGATCAGTCATCCGGATTCTTCCTGGTATGTCCCTCTCAGAAGGCTGACCTATGATCAGATCAGCGGTTTTCAGGCGGCAGCACTGGAGGACAGCAAGATCAAGGGCGTCTGGTTCCAGGAAGAATACAAGAGAGTCTATCCCAATGGTTCCCTGGCGGCGGACGTGATCGGATTCTCCAGATCGGACAACGAAGGACAGTACGGACTGGAAGAGTATTACAATGATGTGCTGAACGGAACCACCGGAAGAGAGTATGGATATCTGAATGATGATGCCAACCTGGAGCGGACCATCAAACCGGCCGTGGACGGCAATACGATACACAGTACCATTGATGCCAATATCCAGGGTATTGTGGAGAAATATCTGAAGCAGTTTAACGAGGAACATAAGGATGCGGTACATCCCGGTAACGGTGCGGAAAATGTGGGCTGCATCATTATGGAGGTTAATACCGGTAATATTCTGGCCATGGCAAGTTATCCGACCTATGACCTGAACGATACCAGGAATACGGACGCCCTTTTGGGATCCCGTAAGATCGAGATGGTGACCAATGCCAACGGTTATGATGTTCTGACCAAGACAGATACCTATTTTACGCAGGAAGACATTGATGCCTTAACGGATGACGAATTGCTGGACAACCTGAATTACCTGTGGAAGAACTATTGTATCTCCACTACTTACGAGCCGGGTTCCACAGCAAAACCGTTTACTGTGGCGGCAGCACTGGAGAGCGGTGCTATCACCGGCAACGAGCACTATCAGTGTAACGGATCTCTGGAAGTCGGCGGACATACGATCAAGTGTCACAGCTATCGTTCCGGCGGTGAAGGAGATGTATCCGTACAGGATTCCATTGCCTGGTCCTGCAACGTGGCGCTGATGAAGATTGCAGCTACTTTGGGAAAAGAAGAGTTTGCCAAATTCCAACAGACCTTTAACTTTGGATTAAAGACCAACGTGGATCTGGCAGGAGAAGCGAGAACCGCAAGCCTGTTGTTCCCAGTAGATCAGATGGGAAGCGCCGATCTGGCTACCAACAGTTTCGGACAGAACTTCAATGTAACAATGATCCAGATGATCACGGGATTCTGTTCCCTGATCAACGGCGGTTATTATTATGAGCCGCATATGGTGGATAAGATCACCAATTCTAACGGCGCAACAGTGGAAAACATCGAGCCCAGAGTACTGCGTCAGACCATTTCCGAGAGCACCTCGGCGAAGATCAGACAGTACTGCCGGGCTACCGTAATGGAAGAGGGTGGTGACCGCAGAACCGGTAGAACCGCAAGACCTGCAGGCTACGCCATCGGTGGCAAGACCGGTACCGCAGAGACCATTCCCCGTAAAAACGGTGAGTACGTCGTATCCTTTATGGGATATGCACCGGCGGATGATCCCCAGATCGCTATCTATGTGGTCGTGGATCGTGCCAATGCATCTCCGCAGGATGATGCGAAGTTCGCAACCGGTATTGTACGAAATGTTCTGACGGAAGTATTGCCGTACCTGAATATTTTCATGACCGAGGAGCTGTCTGAGAAGGAGATCCAGGAGCTGGCAGAAAAACAGATCGAGATCACCAATCAGTATACCCAGAAGCCCGAGGACGGTGAGGATCAGAATAATGGTGACGGAACCGGCGACGGACAGACCGGAGACGATCAGACGGGCAGTGGTGATGGAACCGGCGACGGTCAGGGCGGTGATGATTCAACACCTTCCGAGGATTGGAGAAATTATCCTGTGGATCCGGCCACCGGTTATCTGGTAAGCCCGATTGACGGTGGACTGATTGACCCTGTTACGGGAGCGGATGTCGGCGGCGATGATTCCCTGGGGGACAGCCCGGTCAACAATAATCTGCTGAACCAGCAGAATGAATAGTAAGGTAATCTGACGAATAGCCTCACAGCAAGAGCAATAAAATGTAAAAAGCTCTTGTTGTGAGGTTTTTTTATGGCAGATCATCAGAATCGTTTCTTTCATCGGAAGAAGATCATGACCATATTTTTCGTATGTGCGGCAGTGCTCTGCGGACTGTTGGGAAGACTATTGTATCTGATGGTATGGCGGGCGGAATATTATGAGGAAGCGGCCACAAGGCTGCACGAAAGAGAGCGCAGCATCAAGGCGGCGAGAGGACGGATTCTGGATCGCAACGGGGTCGTGCTGGCGGACAACAAGATGGTCTGTACGGTATCGGTGATCCACAATCAGATCGAGGAGCCGGAGCAGGTGATCGCCATACTGGTGAAGGAACTGGGAATCTCCGAGGAAGAGGCCAGAAAGCGGGTGGAGAAATATTCCTCCATCGAGCGGGTGAAAAGCAACGTGGATAAGACCGTGGGAGACCGGATCCGGGAATATGATCTGGCCGGGGTAAAAGTGGACGAAGATTACAAGAGATATTATCCTTACGGGGATCTGGCTAGCAAGGTGCTGGGTTTTACCGGAGGAGACAATCAGGGAATCATCGGACTGGAAGTGGTATATGAAGAGATCCTGCAGGGGGATCCGGGAATGATCCTGACGATCACGGACGCCAAGGGGATCGAGGTGGATACGGCAGGGGAGCGTCGGGTGGAACCGGTGCCGGGCATGGATCTTCGTATCAGCATCGACCGGAACATCCAGGAGTATGCTACACAGCTGGCGGCGCAGGCCTGTGCCACCAAGGAGGCGGACAGTGTTTATATAGTGGCTATGAATCCGCAGAACGGCGAGATCCTGGCTATGGTGAATTATCCGGAGTTTGATTTGAATGACCCTTATACCTTACCGGAGCTGACGGAAGTGAAGGAGGACGGCAGCGTTGTGGCGGTGGACCCGGACACACTGACGGCGGAACAGAAACAGGAAAAGCTGAATGCCATGTGGCGAAACGGCTGTATCAACGACACCTACGAACCGGGATCCACCTTCAAGATCATCACGGCCGCTGCGGGACTGGAGGCGGGAGTAGTGACCCCGGAAAGCACTTTTTCCTGTCCAGGATTTATCATCGTGGATGACCGCAGGATCCGTTGTCACAAGATCGCCGGGCATGGCAGCCAGACTTTTGTACAGTGCATGGAGAACAGTTGTAACCAGAGGGTCTGGATCTGATGCTGGGGTGCGAGTGGGGAGAAACAGGGAATTTCAAAACGGTGGTTTGTAATTTTGTGAATTAGGCGGTATAATAAATGAAAAGGAGAACGGCGAAGTATGGTTAGACTATATACCTCAGGCAAATATTTTAAAGACAACGAAATCATCATAGACAATGATTCTTTTTTTAATAACAATGTATCTGCAAAAAGCCTTTCCGAAAATTCTATTAAGGTCATGGAAGAAGTTGACCATGCAAAGCTATTGGATCAGAATATCGGGAAAATAGAAACTCCTTACGGCATTACTGGTATTCAGGACTTGTCAACGGGGTGCAAAACCATATTGAATTGCATTTTTCTGCAAGAGAACCAGAAGGTATATCCGACAGTCAGAGCGATTAATGCAACGGAATGCGGAAAGAATGCGTTAGAGCAGCTTTTCTGTTATATTGATAAGACTAATATGGACATAGGAATCGTCCTGGAGCATGAGGATGAAATATATGAATGCGGTAACAGAGAGTATTTGATCAACGATTCCGAAAGAATAACAGACTTACTTTTCATGGTGTAGTTTATGGGGAGGTAACATGCAACAGTGTTATGATTGGCAAAGCAATGTTTTGAAATTTACGGATGTAAACGGAAATAAATATAACTTAAAATTCCGGGGAAATAAGACCATAGTGCATGGGGATAGTGCAACGGGAAAATCTTTACTGTGCACTATGTTGAAAAGCTACATCAACGATAATAATAATGCCAGCTTTAAGCCGTATAATGCTGACAATATTTTTATTGTATCAAAGGATAATAAGGACAAGCTTTCCTTACAAAAGGGTAAGCTTATCATAATAGACAGAGCAGAGCTTATACTGGATGAACAGATGGTAGAAATTATCAATGCGGACAGAGGGGACAACAGATACCTGATATTTTTAAGAAAACCTATGGGAATCGAGTTGTCACCGAACTATTTCGGGACGTTGTGCAAGAAGGATGGGGAACTGCAGTTGGAATATGAGTGTTATGTACGGGGGTGGGCATAATTGTTGTATATCATTACAGAGGATTCAAATTCAGCCCGTGATTTCTGGCAATGTGTAGCCCAGACATTCAGATCTGTGGATTCCTTTCTGTTAGTATCATTTCCAATCGGGAGTGATGGACAGACTGCTTCGGGGAATACAACCTTAAAGGCGCAGGTGTTAAGCATATTTCCCAAATTGCAGGCAGGAGATAAAGTATTTGTAGCGGTTGACTGTGTGGCAAACAATACCAAAGGGTTTATTGCACATGACTTTGTGAAATGGGGAACCAGGCTGTGCATGAAAAAAGGCGCTGAGTTTGTTGCTACATCCTATTGGTGCTTTGAGGATCTGTACCTTTCCTATGACGAAGTCTTAGCGATGTACTTGAAGAACCCCGTGGCAGAAAATGTGGTCATTGCTGCATTACAGTATGTACATGATAATTTGCAAAATGGAACAGATTATTTTGATACCAGTCGCGAGATTCAGAACTTTATTGATTTACATAACAGCGCAGGAAAAAACAGAGAACACTTTGCAAACGAACTGCTGATGGAGGTAACAAGGGCATTAAAAGGGAACGGTCATTTTGCGATAACGAAATCAGTGGGAGCGTTCCGGAAATCGGCGGAATGTTGGTTGAGAGATTGCAGTGACATAAAAGAAAATATGGCACAACAGCAAGTGATAAATATATGCGATAAAAAGTGTGAATACTGCTGTAAAGATAAGGGTACCGTAGATAAGCTGATAGATTTAGACACAAGATCCATTTGCAAGGACAGCGGTTACCGGCTTCAGCAGATTTGAGAAGGTGGATACAGGGAAAGCAACCTATTCCTAGCGAGGGCGGTTGCTTTTTTTTTGATGTTTATTTTTTTTGAAATATACACCAAAATTGACAGGGTCAAAATTGGTTATTTTGTAGAGGGCATGAAGCTTCTACATCATCACTAATCACCTTATTAAATCTCTGGCTATTCTCGCCACTGCCAAAACATTTTCCCAGCGTTATTGTATTAAATGTAAGGAGGACAGAAAAGAAAATGTCCGAAACAAAATAGTAAATGCGAAACGCAGGAGGAAAAAATTATGTGCAGAAAATTAGTAGTAACCAACGAGATCTTTTTAGGAACAAGAGCAATCTGTTATGAAGCCTACAGCTTACCCAAGGGGGAAGTCGTGGAACTGACAGAGAAGCAGATCAAAGATGCCCTGAAAGGCATTACTACGGATGAGGTGTATGGTCTGGAGTTATCCGAAGCAGGGGAACTGGTAATGGATAAAAAGAACTTTTTCACCACCAACATGATGAAGAAAATCCACACCAACACTTTAATTCCCATGGTCGAGGAAGATTGTTTAGCCAACCTTTTCTATATTGTGATCGGTACACATAAGGAAAAGGGAAATACCATGTATGATGTGATTTCCTCACGATATGAGAGAACCAGCTTCACGGAGGAAAAAGTAAAAACGCTGTTGGATATGCATATCATCAGTGCCGGGGCGAAACTGGAAAATGGTGCGGTAGTGGTGGCATCTCTGGAAAAACCAACAGCACCTGTGGCGGATGGAAAACAGAAAGAGGATAAGGAGAAGTCGGACACCCTGTAATGGGGTGTCCGTTTCTTTTCGGAGGGCAGCAGTATGAAAGTATATGGATACACGAAAGATAAGCAAGGAATCATGGAAATAGAAAATTCTCTCAAGGCAGAGCAGGCGTTTGTCGGAGGTCTGATAGAATGTACGGCGTTGACAGAAGAGATGCTTTGGAGTATTTGACCAATACAAGACAGCTTGCCTAAATAACAATCATAAGATGTTAATAGATGAAATGAAAAAGGAGTTCGGACAAATGAAATTTGATGTAGTCATAGGTAACCCACCATATAATAAAGGAATGGACTTAGACTTTGTAGACCTAGGTTATAAAATATCGAACAAATATACAGTAATGATAACACCAGCTAAATGGCAAACCACAGCAGATGATTATAGTGGATGTGCAAGTAAAAATATCAATTATAAGCAGTTTCGTGAAATGTATGTACCACACATGAGTTATGTTTGCTTCTATCCACAAAGCATGGAGGTATTTGACATTTACCAAATAGATGGTAATTACAGGGAGTATCCTAAAGTTTGTGTAAACCTCCAAACTGATGTAAGATAAAATTACTCAGTTTGGAGGTTATTTTTATGGCAAGAAGAAAAGACAGCCCACAAAAAGCAGCAATGAGAGAAATGATGCGTGACTATCTGAAAAATAATGATATCAGCATCAAAGACGGCACCGATGTAAATAGCATCATGCGTGACATGATGTCTGTCCTTTTGGAAGGTGCTTTGGATGAAGAACTGGATGAGGAATTAGGATATTCCAAGTATGACTATCGAAACAAAGAAACAGACAATAGTAGAAATGGACATTCCAGCAAAACCATGCACACCAGTTATGGAGATATGGATGTGGCGATTCCAAGGGATCGTAACGGTGATTATGAACCACAGCTGATTAAAAAATATCAAAATACCGTAACTCAGGACATGGAAGAAAAAATACTTTCCATGTATGCCAAGGGAATGACAACTGGAGACATTGAATCCCACATGCGTGAATTATACGATATTGATATTTCTGACAGTACAATCAGCAGGATCACAGATAAAATCCTGCCGATTGTAAAAGAATGGCAGGAACGCCCTTTGGAAGAAGTGTATGCTGTAGTATTTATGGATGCAATCCACTATCACGTCCGCAGTGAAGGACGTATTGTAAAACGTGCGGTTTACATTGCCCTTGGTATCGATATGAATGGGAAAAAAGATGTTCTTGGAATGTATGTTGGAGAAAACGAAAGTGCAAAGTTCTGGCTTTCTATCATGAATGGATTAAAAAACAGAGGCGTTGAGGATATCCTAATTGCATGCGTTGATGGTTTAAATGGATTTCCACAGGCAATCGAGGCGGTTTATCCAAAAACAGAGATTCAGCAGTGTATCATTCACCAGATCCGCAATTCAACGAAGTTTGTCTCCTACAAAGATATCAAAAAACTGATGGCTGATCTGAAGCTTGTATATGCGGCTCCAACGGAAGAAACAGCTTTAAATGAGTTAGAATTATTCAAAGATAAATGGGATTCCAAGTACCCGAAAATCTATAAATCCTGGCATGATAACTGGGCAACACTGTCCACTTATTTCAAGTATCCAGAAGCTGTAAGACGTTTGATTTATACCACAAATGCCATTGAAGGATTCAACCGTCAGCTTCGGAAAGTGACCAAAAGCAAGACAGTTTTTCCGTCAGATGATAGCCTTTTAAAAATGCTGTATCTGGCAACTATGGATATCACGAAAAAATGGACCGGACACAGGCAGGACTGGGGGCAGATCCATTCCCAGCTGGAAATCTATTTTGAAGAACGTCTAATCGGACGCAACCTGTAAAAACAGCTTGCTTTAGGCAGGTTTTATTGACATACCCAAAAACTCCTGTATAATGCAGATATGGGCAGAATCCGGAAAATCGGCTCTGCCCATTTGTAACTATTCACAAATCTTATATCAGTTTTTAACGTTTACACAAAACTTGAAACGGTCTCGTATTACATGGTTTATTATTGATAAGAACACTCATGACAGTTGTGAAGTAATCAATAAATGTAGAGTGCAAGAATATTACAATTCATCAATAATGAGACCATTATTGGGGCGTGAAAGCCTTCTTAATATTGGTTCAGAAATTGTTGATAGTCTACACCAATATAAACATTTTGTTTTTAGGCAATATGCATCAAATAAATATCAAGTATGGACAAATAATCAAGTAGCAGGCAGTGGTTCAAGATTTATGTCAGATAACGGAAGTTCAACAGTTATAGGGTTAAGTAGAATACTAGATACATCAAAAGGTGAAAAATCACCATCTGGAGCAAGTGAATGTATATTCAGTTCAGATAATAGAGCCGAGTGTGAAAGTTTTATATCATGGCTAAACACGAAGTTTACAAGATTTTTTGTTGCATGCAATATTTCAAAATTAACTGGAATACTCACCAATGATTACTTCCGTTTCGTTCCCGCTCCACCATCAGGCAAGTTTGACCACATCTACACCGACCAAGAATTGTATGAAGCATTCAACTTACCTCAAAAATACATAGATATCATTGAATCAGTCATCAAAGAGCGAAAATAATCGAATATAATATAGCAAATCATTCACAATGTTCTTGTCATGTGATAAAATATGATAAGATATGCATAATGAGAATATTGGAGGTACAAACGAATGTATTCAGTAACCAAACGAATTAGCATGATAAAACAACCCCGTGGTGGATACATAAACAAAAAAGAACTTGTGGTAACTCAACTTGATGATGGAATTACATTGAATGAGAATGAGAATATCCATGCAAGTTTAGTTGGTCTTGCAGTTGATTATATGACCCGATTTTTGATGGGTGCCCAAAAAGAGGAAGCCTTTTCAATATCTTTGAAGGGTGCTTTGGCTTTGGATTTATTTACAGGGAATAAAAAGCAATCGTCAATGAAAAACGCTACAAGTCTATTAGCAGATATAAAAGGACTTGATAAAAAATCCATAACAAATGCTTGCAAATTGGTAGGATATGATGTTTGTTTTAGAGCTGGCATAATAGGGTATAAGCCGGTAGAAGAAATTAACCCCGATAAAGATACGATTGAAAACATTGTAACCATGATTAATCGTAGTTTATCTTTTTGGAAAGAATATGGACCTATAACAAAAGATGGATTTACATTTGAAGGCGGATACACAGACACTATATCTACTGGTGATGGAGACTATTTAACAAAAGATACATTATGGGATTTTAAAGTGTCAAAGGATGAGCCAAAGCCAAAATACACATTGCAGTTGTTGGTATATTATATCATGGGTATGCACTCGATTCATAAAGAGTTTAAGAGCATAAAGAATCTAGGTATATATAATCCTCGTATGAACAAAGTCTATACAGTAAGCATTGATACGATACCTCAATCAGTAATTAATGAAGTATCAAAAGATGTAATTGGTTATTAAAAATACAGTGGCAAATTAAAAAGGCTACCTCACCTCCCAAGTGAGATAGCCTTTTCAAAATTCCATTCTAATAAATTGCACGACAACTTAAAGCAAAAATGAATACCCATTAGTAAGAAGTGAATAGAAAATAAATAAAAGAGTGGTATTTCGTATAATTATGAGTTAATATGCATCAGACACACTTTTGTAAAAAGGGAGAAGAATTTTAATAGTTATAAAGGATATCAATCTTCATTCAGTAAAAATAATTATTGGAAGATTCAGTAAATAAGAGGACTGGCAGCAATGCTAGTCCTTTTTGTGACGTTTTTTTGGCAGAAAAATGACGTTTTCTTTGTTGAAATCTGTTGTATAATTGGAAACAAGAACAGTAGTTGGGGAATTTTCAAGGGAGGTATAGCTATATGAAAAATGACAACTCGAAAACACCATATGATTCTTATTTAGAATCACTTGAAAGAATGAGAAAATCGTTAATGCCATTAACTAAAACATTGTCTGAAATGACCCTTGATACATCGGCATTAATAGGAGCAGCAGGACTTATGAGCAGTAGAATGGCAGAATTGTGGAAAGGGTATGAGAATGTAGATATATCAAAATCAGCGTCAGCAGTATTGAAAGCTGCTTATACTCCTTTTGAGGTATCAGAGTCATACAAACAATCAATGGAATCTTTTAAAGAGATTGGAAGACAGTTTTCAGCAATAAACATGGCGGAAGAATATAGAAGAAGCCTAGATAGCATACAAAATATTGCAAAATCATTGATGTCAGTAACCACTATTGATACGGCACGTTCAATCCAGAACCTTCAGGAATCAATGAAACTTTTTACGGATAGTGTTATAGCTGAACAGATTAGTCAGTTAGAGAGCATTGATTACAGCAAAATTTTTTCTCAAACACTGCAAAAAAACGGAACTTTTAAAGATGCTGTCGATGCAGCGTATGAATCTCTTCAAGAGGAAGAGAACATCTCAGAAAATGTAGAGTTGGAAACAGACTTTGCAAGTGAACAGGAAATTCAAGACACAATAAATGACCAGATGAATAACCCTGTTGGTTTCCAAGAGAGAGTTGCAAATTGGGCGGCAGAAAAATACAAAAAATATTTTATTGTAATTAACTTTTGGTTACTTATATGGGGGATTTTTATTCAGCCTTATCTTCAGGAAAATTTGGGTCTTCCAGCTATGACTTATGTAGAAAGTAATGTAAAAGAACTTCCTGAAAAAGGAGCTAAAATTGTTGCCCAGTTGAAGGAAAATATAGAAGCAACCATTATTGAAAACACAAATTACTACTACAAAGTTACGTTCACAGACGAGGATGGTGTCCAGAGGGAAGGCTATGTTGCAAAGAGAAATTTGAAAATTATAAAAGAGCCAGAAGCAGAAGAAACGGAGGAAAAGTTACCTCCAGAAGAGTAATAAAAAGGTCTTCTATTGTATTCTCCCTGTCATTGACAGTAATACCAAAAACAGGTAAATATTTGAAAAAATCCCAAGACTTTCTTCTTTTGGAAGGTCAAGGGATTTTTCTTTCAGTGTCTGAAAAATCCGTTTATCACCTTTTCCCGACTGGTTAGTAATTTCCCCACCCATCAACACCTACACCCATCTACCATGTGATTTTCCAACCTCAGACAAAGCAAAAAACAGTAATAAAGCATTTCAGAAAAATATTTTCAAGTTTTCCACGCAGCATTTCCATGAATCCACCAGCACCATCCGAACAGGTGATGAAAGCACTGTGAACCACAGGAGCCAATCTGTCATGTGACCCGACATTCTCATTTTTGGAAGTAGTAGACCATTTTCAGACAGGTTGTTAGTTTTCTAAAGCGCAATAGTCACTTATTTTCCACCGCACTGACCTTTTTTCACTTTTCACCCCGATACGTTCATCGATTTTCCCACAGCGTTCCCCCTGATCGCATAGCGTCCCTACCCCAGAACAGTTTATTTCCGAACTACCTTACATCGTCCCCACCGAAGCCATACCCGTAGCGGTAACAGCACACCTTTTGAAAACGGAACGCATTTGTATTGCGCGCTAGATTAAATAAATTAAGAGGTATATTTACTTGTTAAATAATTAACGATGCACTGCTATGAAAGAATAAAAACATTCGGAAAATAGCGGAAATAATCTTGCATTTTGTGTAGGTCAGCGTTTCAATGGCATACACTGGTAAAAACCTCGTTCGGAGGATGGAATGGCAACTGGATCTGGCGCTAAGAGAGCAGCAAAGAACCGGGAGGTTTCCTTACGGAAGGAAACAGAGGTGCAGTGTGGAATTGTACGGTTACTGTACGAGGACGGAAGTTTATCGGAGAAGGAATATGAGGACATTGTGGAGTTGTTGTATGCAAAAGAAAAAGGAGGAAAACAGAAATGAGCGAGCTTTCAAAATTTTCGCCGCAGACACGGGTGGCAATCTACAACCGGGTGTCTACGGAGAAGAAGGTACAGATGGAGGCACTGGATGTGCAGGTGGCATACACGAGGAAACTGGTGGAGGACAATCACCTTACAATTGTGGATCAGTATATAGAGCCGGAGACCGGCACGGAGGCGGAGCATCGTCTGGAATATCAGCGGATGATTCGGGACATTAAGGCGGATCGGATCGATCTGGTGGTTGTGAAATGTTCGGACAGACTTTGCAGAGATCAGGCGGAATGGCACAATTTTGTGAAACTGCATCTGCAAAAGAAGTTTCAACTGTATTTTTATCTGGATGACCACATCTATGACCATGAGAGGGACGATATAAAATATTCTGTGCAGGCCATCGTGGATGCAGAGCAGAGTAAGATCACTTCCAAGAAAATCAGAGATATTCACAGCAACAGACAGATCTACGCCACGGGTTCCAAGGCACTGCATATATGCAGACCCTTATACGGCTGGGATCGGAATGTGGAGTTTATCGACGAGAACACCAAGCGTGTCTGGTGGACAGTCAACGAAAAGGAAGCCACAGAACTTCGCTACGCCTTGTCACTGGTGGAGCAGGGGATAGGTTTTTACCGTTTAGCCAACATCATGTATGACCGAGGGGTGCGGAGCAAAGGAACCACAGGGTATCACAAGATGCCTTCTGTGCGTATTGCGGCGAATACATGGAAGAAAATGCTGACCTCTCCGATGTTGCATGGAGACTGCATTTTACATAAGGAAGTCAGCAACTTCTACACCAAGGAGCGTGTGAAACTCCCGCAGGAGGACTGGATTTATAAGGAAAACGTGATTCCTCCCATCGTCAGCAGGGAATACCATGAGAAGATCGTTCAGATCATAGATGCAAGGCGGTTCCAGATGGGGTGCTGCAAGGGGCTGGCAGGTACCTACAAATGGAGTAACCGACTGGTCTGCGCAAATTGCAAGAAGCCATACTACAGAATGCACTACAAACTTAATTCCGAAAAAGTCATCACGTGGAAATGCAGCGAGCAGTTTCAGAGAACCCGAAGCGCCTGTGACAATATGGTGATAGCGGAGAAAGAGTTAGAGAAGCAACTGGCGGCAGCACTGAAAGAAAAATATGCCTACCTTTTCCATATCTCTTCCGGTTTAATCAACGATACGATTCATACCATTGAAAAGGCATTATGCAATTCCGACAATGGAAAAAAACTGAAGGCACTGGAAACCCAGCGTGAACTCCTTTTACGAAATAAGGATGTATTGTTTCATAAGTTAATGAACGGAGTGATTTCCGATGAGGACTTTGGAATCTACAAGGACAGACTGGAAAAGGAACTTCGGGAACTGGAAGAAAAGATAGAGGGACAGAAAGACGGGGAGAAGAGTCTGGCGGATCAGTACCGCCGCTTACAGCAGATCCGGGATACCATAGAAAACAAAAATTATAACGAGCAGGCGATTCTGGAAATTCTCTATGGCTGTGTGGAGGTCATAGAGATTCATAACAACGGGGATATGGATGTCACCATGAGCAGGGAACTGATGCGGAGTAAATTTGAACTGTACAGCATTGTGGAATCGGACTACAGTTTATTCCATTTTTCCTTCACTTATAAAAAAGAAACCATCTATGACCGCAATCGGAAAGCTTATAACGAGAAAGTACTGGAACTGATCCGAAGTGAAAAATACATTACGATTCCACAGATGGCGGAGCGGCTGGGGAACACCTACAGCTATACCTGGCACAGTATCCAACAGTTAAAGGAGCAGGGCAGGATCGTTTATATCAAGGAAAAGTTCGAACATAGCGAATGCTATTGGGAGGTGGTAGAGTAGCCAGCACGTTAAAAAAATATGCCACCAACCCGAACTCTGACAGTAGTTCCAGACCCCTTGTAACCCGGCATTGATTTCCGTCGGCCTACGGCTCGGTGTGGACAATTACTACCATTATTTTGAACAGTTCGGCCTAAAACAGCGCACCGGCATCGACCTGCCGGGGGAAGCTGGGACTATCATGCATAAAAAAGAGGATATGGGAAATGTGGAGCTGGCTACCGTGGCTTTCGGGCAATCTTTCCAGATCACAGCAATCCAGCTGCTGACCACGGCGTCCTCCATTATCAACGGCGGCAACCGGATCACCCCGCATTTCGGCATCGAGGCGTTGAACCGTGACGGGGAGGTGGAAGAGACCTTTTCCTATCCGGTGCAGACGGGGATCGTCTCGGAGGAGACTTCGGCTACTATGCGCTACATTCTGGAAATGGTAGTGGCGGAAGGCTCCGGCAGAAACGGTCAGGTACAGGGCTTCCGCGTCGGCGGCAAGACTGCAACCAGCCAGACCCTGCCCAGAGGAAGCGGACGTTACATATCTTCCTTTATCGGCTTCGCTCCGGCGGATGATCCCCAGGTCATCGCCATTGCTATTATCAATAATCCCCAGGGCATCTACTACGGGGGGCAGGTGGCAGCACCGATCATAAGGCAGCTGTACGAAAATATTCTGCCCTATCTGGGACTGGAGAAGACCGAAGAACCGGAGGAGACAGCGGAGTCCGGGGAGTGATGGCGGTCGCAGACTTCCCCAGGGACGATGTCGAAAACAATGGAAAGAAAAAGGTTCCGGCGGATGAAAATTTGACAAAATCCGCTGATGCCACCCTTTATAATGTTTCTGAAGGAGGGGTGTGATGCATTATGAACTCTACTTAGACAGTCTGTTCCTCCTCAATTTCGGGATGAATCTGCTGCTGCTTTGCCTGGTGGATCACAGCATGGGCCACACTGCCACGTGGTACCGGCTGCTTGCGGGAGCAGGGGTCGGAGCGGTCTGGTATCTGTTTCCTTTTTTATGGAAAGGAACAGCCGCCGGGAAGCTGTTGCTTTGTTTTCTGCCGGGGACAATACTTATGCTGTATGTGACATTTCACATTCGCAGCCTTGGGACGTTGTGGAACTATTTCCGAAAACTGATGCTGTCCACCTTCCTGATCGGAGGCATTCTGGCGGCACTGCTTCGGGGATTCCCGATGGGAAGAAATTATCTGCCTGGGATCGGTATGACCCTGGGAGTCGGAGCATTCTCCGGCTGGATACTTGTGCGGGGGCGCAAAAAGGAAGCGGAACAAGCCTGCTATTGTGAGGTAGTGTTACAGGGAGCGGAGGGACCGTTGCGCATTCATGCATTGGTAGACTCCGGCAATACCCTGACCGAACCTATCAGCGGAGCACCGGTATCGGTGCTGGACGCACGGATATTTTATCGGCTGTGGCCGGAGGGACTGCCTGGATTCCGGGTGATTCCTTATCACAGTGTAGGGAAAAAGAGCGGGATCCTTAAGGGATATCCGGTGCCGCAGATGACGCTCATACAGCAGGGTGTGGAACGAGAATACAGAAATGTATACCTGGCAGTGAGTGAGGAGATCGCGGGAGAAGAGATCCCGATGCTGTTACCTCCTGCGCTGTTGCAGGAGACGAACAAAGCACGGAGGAAGAAGGAAAAAATAAAAGAGCCGGACAATCCGGCAAGGCACAATGTGGCAGATAGGAGTAAATATGGTCTTAAAGATAGCAATACCGGGAAAAATGCAGTTTAAAATGATGCGCAGGGAGCCTTATCTGCTGCACCGGAAAGGAGATGTCCACTATATCGGTGGCGCGGAGGTACTGCCGCCGCCCCTGCCCAGTGAGCAGGAGAATCAGGTGATCGGTGATCTGGGGACGGAATACGAGGATGAGGCGAAAGCCATCCTGATCGAACATAACCTGCGTCTGGTGGTCTACATAGCCAAAAAATTCGATAACACCGGTGTAGGGGTGGAGGATCTGATCTCCATTGGCACCATCGGACTGATCAAGTCTATCAACACCTTCAATCCGGAGAAGAATATCAAGCTGGCAACCTATGCTTCCCGGTGCATTGAAAATGAGATACTGATGTATCTGCGCCGGAATAACAAGACGAAAATGGAAGTCTCGATTGACGAGCCGTTGAATGTAGACTGGGACGGCAACGAGCTGCTGTTGTCGGATATTCTGGGGACGGATGAGGATGTGATCTATCGCGGTATAGAGAATGAGGTGGAGCGGAAGCTTCTCATGAATGCCGTGAGCAAATTGTCCAAGCGGGAGAAGACCATCGTCAGACTTCGATTCGGACTGGGGACAGTGGACGGACAGGAGATGACCCAGAAGGAAGTGGCCAATCTGTTGGGAATCTCACAATCCTATATTTCCCGACTGGAGAAAAAGATCATGCGGCAGCTGAAAAAGGAGATCAGCCTGCATATTTGACTTTGCATTCGGGACGGATACATGATACTATATAACATGTGCAGAATTGTGGGAGCTGCGTGGCAACAGAGCAGTTCGTGAACCATATAATACAGACAGGATAGTTTTCAGGTAACGGAATCGGAAGTAACCAAAAAGGACAAATACATGATACAGCGTGATGATATATTATCCATGGAATATTTAAAAAAGACGGAATTCACCGGATGCCACCAGGGGATGCGTTACCGTCTGGAGCAGACTGAGGATCCGGAAGGCGGCAAAAAGCTTCTCGTGACGGTCTGGCCGGAGCCCTTTAACTTTTTAAAGACACCGGAGGAGAAGAAGCAGAGGGCCATGTTCTCCTTTGACGAGGACGGAGTGGTGGATGCGGTCGGCTGGATGAACGACAGATTATTTGAGAACAAAAAGCTATGGGACGAGGCGCCTTCCCGCTGGGACACTTACCAGATGTAAAACGGGAATTTTAAGAGACAGATATAGGATGAAGAAAGAATGATTTGGAAATATATAATAAGGGATCTGAACGGTGCCATACAATATCTGCCCTATGGTGTGATGGCCGGTGCCGTCATGGGACTGATCCTGAATGCAATGAATGCCAGGAGGGAGCGGAAGGGAAAAGAAGCCTTTCCGATGGCAGGTCTCATGGTGTTTTCTTTGTACCTTATGATCATACTGGTGATTACTTTTTTCTCCAGAGAGGATGGCAGCCGGAACCGTGCCATGGATCTGGAGCTTTTCTCCACCTGGGGGATCAATACGAGAAATAACGCCTTCGTGGTGGAAAATGTACTGCTTTTCATCCCGTATGGCTTTGCGTGCCCCTGGGCATTTCCCTGGCTTAGGGGATTTTTCAGGAACATCTTTGCGGCTTTTGTGACCAGCCTGGGCGTTGAGACGATCCAGCTGATCACCGGCAGGGGATATTTTCAGGTGGACGATATCCTGACCAATGTGCTGGGAGGAATCATCGGATACTGGATGTTTTGGCTGGTGTATCATACGTTACAGAGAATACGAGGATCAAGGTCTATGCGGTAAGATAGCCTCGCATAGCTTTCAATGCATTTTTTTCGAGACGGGAGACCTGGGCCTGGGAGATGCCGATCATGTCGGCGACCTCGGTCTGGGTCTTTCCTTCGAAAAAGCGCAGAGAGATGATATGACGCTCTCTGTCGTTCAGACGTTTCATGGCTTCACTGAGGGAGAGATGTTCCACCCACGTCTCTTCCTTATTTTTTTTATCACTGATCTGGTCCATGACGTAGAGGGTGTCACCACCGTCGGTGTAGACCGGTTCGTAGAGGCTCATGGGATTCTGCATGGCATCCAGGGCATAGACGATATCCTCCTTGGAGATACCTACTTCTGCGGCAATCTCTTCCATGGTGGGCTCCTTCAGATTTTTCCTGGTCAGGGTATCGCGGGCGTAGATTGCCTTGTAGGCGGTGTCCTTCAGAGACCGTGAAACACGGATACTATTGTTATCACGTAAAAATCTGCGTATCTCACCGATAATCATTGGAACTGCGTAGGTGGAAAATTTTACACCCAGCGTGGAATCAAAATTGTCGATGGCCTTGATCAGACCGATACAGCCGATCTGGAACAGATCGTCCACATTTTCCGCACTGCCGGAAAAGCGTTTGATCACGCTCAGAACCAGACGCAGGTTGCCTTCGATGTAGGTCTCTCTGGCGGCGGTATCTCCCTCCCGGATCTTTGCGAAGAGAGCTTCCTTGTCCGCTGCCTTTAGCAAAGGCAGTTTTGCTGTATTGACACCGCAGATTTCTACTTTTCCCTGTACCATAGAGACCTCCCAAGTTTTCTGAATCGTTGCTGATTTTTGATAACTACAGTATTCACAGGAGAGTCAGTGACTATACCGGCAAGAAAGATTTTCCAGTTTTTCCCGAACGGGAAACGGAGCGGTATCATATAATAAATAGAAAGAAAACGGGAGGAGCAGAGTATGCTTTTTTCCGAGTTAAAATGCAAAGATGTAATCAATGTCAGAGACTGTAAAAAGCTGGGGCATGTATGTGATCTGGAGTTCGATGAGTGCAGCGGATGCATCTGTAAGATCATGGTGCCGGGATGCAACCAGTGGCTTTCATTTCTGCGCTGTGAGCCGAATATCGTCATCCCGTATAAGGACATCAGACAGATTGGACCGGACATAATTTTAGTTGACATTAACTGCTGAATCTTCTATAATCTTAACATAAATAACACGTGGTTTTTATAAGGAGGATGCCTATGAAATGTCCGTTCTGTAGCCATGAAAATACCAGAGTGATCGATTCGAGACCGGCGGAAGATAACAACTCCATTCGCCGCCGTCGTGTATGTGATGAATGCGGCAAGCGATTCACCACTTACGAGAAGATCGAGACGATTCCGCTGATCATTATTAAAAAGGATAATAACAGAGAGGCCTATGACCGTGCCAAGATCGAGGCAGGGGTGCTCAGAGCCTGTCATAAACGTCCGGTCAGCGCACAGCAGATCACGACTTTGGTGGATGAGGTGGAGAACGAGATTTTCAACAGGGAAGAACGGGAGATCCCCAGCGGCACCATCGGTGAGCTTGTGATGAATAAGTTAAAGGATCTGGATGCGGTCGCTTATGTAAGATTTGCTTCTGTATATCGGGAGTTCAAGGACGTGAACACCTTTATGGATGAATTAAAGAGTGTCCTGAATGACAAGAATCACAATTAAGTTCCGGAAGACTTAAGTTTTCGTAAAAACAGTCGATATTATAACTGAAAATACAGCCAGATAAAGCTGGAATTTCGCATGGCATGTGCGATATAGAAAAAAGAAGGACAAGGAGGTGAATACATGGGAATCGGCGGAATAGGCGGAGTGAACAGGATCAGCGGAATCGGTAGAATGCAGGATTACAGCATACAGATGCCGCAGCCGGCGAAGACAGTGATCGTGGAAGAGACCGGGGCAGAATCCCATGTAGCATCTTCGGAACAGATAAATTCCGGGAATTCCGGTGCGGCGAAGGAGAAAACTCCGGTTCAGGAGAAGAAATCCAACGCAACGTTAGAGGACATCTCCATTACGTTCCACAAACAGGACGATTTCGGCTACATTGGCAGGAACAGCGATATCCATTCCCTGGATGTGGAGAAGGCGATCTCCGATATGCGTAAGGACCAGATCTTACAGCAGTACCAGTACTTTGTGGGAAGCAAAACGGTATTTACAGAATAGTTACCTCCGTCTGTCAGGCGTAAGCATGACACCGGAGGTATTTTTTAATTTTTTCGGAAGAAGTGATACAGACAGAAAAAATAGATTCCGGCAAGTACCAGCTGGCTGACCAGAATCCCCCACAGATATCCCTGCATACCGATCACGGGAATGGCAAAAAATACGAACAACAGCCGGATTAAAAGGCAGACCACGTTGGAGAAAAAGATCCGTCCCGCCATGCCAAGCCCCTGCAAAATGCTGGAGAGAGTGGTATCCAGATACAGAAAAGGACAGATGAAGCCCAGAGTCACGATAAAATGACCGGCCAGTTCACTGTGGAACAGTTCCGTTCCCATCCAGTCACCCAGAAACAGAAAGCCGCATAGACAACAGGCACCCATGAGACTGCAATACTTTACGGTGCGCAGGGTGGCGTTTATGACGGCTCCACGGTCTCCTTTGGCATGATTTTCGGAGATGGTGGGCAGGAGAAGGACCGCCACGGAACTGGTGAGAGCATTGGGAAAAAAGATCATGGGCATGGCCATACCGGTGAGTACGCCGTATACACTTAAGGCTGTGGTGGTATCATAACCGTAGAGCAGAAGCTTCTGGGGAATGGAGACAGCTTCGATGCTCTGCAAAATATTCAGAACGATACGATTGGCGGTCAGGGGCAGTGCCATGCCCAACAGATCCCGGTAGACCGCGGAAGAAGGACAGATATTTTGCAGGGAAAGAACAGAGGCATCCGGATACAGGTGTATGTACAGGCAGATCAGAGCGATCAGCATGGACAGAAGCTCGCCGACGGTCAGACCTAAGACGGCCGCATTGATGGAGGGGGTGCGCCCCTCAGACAGATCGGTTCCGGTGACGAGAAAGACACAGCCGACTCTGGCCAGCTGCTCCAGAAGCTGCGTGAGGGCAGGAACGGAAGCTTTCTTTTTTCCATAAAAATAGCCGTTGATGCAGGCATGCAGCGCGGCAAAAGGAATAGAGAAGGACAGAATCCGCAGCATGGATATGGTACGGGCTTCTTTTAACAGGAAGGTTCCTATGGGTTCTGCGGCGAGAAACAGGACAGTATTGACTCCAAGGGACAGAGGGAGCGTGATGCTTGCCCCGGTCAGCAGCGTTTTCAGGTCATCGGAACGCCGCCCCACAGTATTGGCGGCAACGAATTTGGAGATGGCGGTCTGGTAGCCGGCAGCTGTCAGGGAAAAGGAGAGAGACAGTGCGGGACTGAGCAGCTGATAGATCCCCATTCCTTCTTCTCCGAAGAGCCTGGACAGGTAGATCCGGTAGAAAAAACCGATGATGCGGGTGATAAGACCGGTGATCGTCAGAATCAGAGTACCGAAGATCAGAGGATGACGTTTGGCATGCTTCATAGCTTTTCGTTGGATCCTTTGCAGATAAAAGATCTTGCAAAAGTATATTCCATCCACCTTGTTGACAGAACTGCGCGGTGAATGCTATCATGAATAACAGTGAAATAAGCATGAAAATATGCGGAAATGAGGCAATATGATATATTTAGATAATGCAGCAACTACCAAAACGGCACCGGAGGTCGTGGATGCGATGCTTCCGTACTTCAGTGAATACTACGGCAATGCCAGCACCATCTACAGTCTGGGTGCCGAGAGCAAGAAGGCCATGGATCATGCCCGCCAGACCATCGCAGACAGTCTGGGTGCAAAGCCGGAAGAGATCTATTTTACTGCCGGCGGTTCCGAGTCCGATAACTGGGCGCTGAAAGCTACCGCAGAAGCCTATGCTTCCAAGGGAAAACATATCATTACCACGAAGATCGAGCATCATGCCATTCTTCATACCTGTGAGTATCTGGAGAAGCGAGGCTTTGAGATCACTTATCTGAATGTGGACAGAGACGGACTGATCAGTCTGGATGAGCTGAAGGCAGCCATTCGCCCTGACACGATTCTGATCAGTGTAATGTTTGCAAATAACGAGATCGGTACCATCGAACCCATTGCCGAGATCGGTGAGATCGCGAAGGAGCACGGTGTATTGTTCCATACCGATGCGGTACAGGCGTATGCACAGGTTCCCATCAATGTGGATGAAATGCACATCGACATGCTCAGTGCCAGCGGCCACAAATTAAACGGCCCCAAGGGTATCGGCTTCTTATATATCCGCAAGGGTGTGAAGATCCGTTCCTTTGTACACGGCGGAGCACAGGAGAGAAGCCGCAGAGCTGGTACAGAGAACATTCCTGGTATTGTGGGACTGGGTGCTGCTGTAGAGCGCGCTATGCGTATTATGGATACCAAGACCCGCAAGGAGATCGAACTGCGGGATTATCTGATCGGACGTCTGGAGAACGAGATCCCTCACTGCTGGCTGAACGGTCACCGCACGAAGAGACTTCCGAACAATATCAACTTCTCCTTCCTGTTCATCGAAGGAGAATCCATGTTGATCATGCTGGATATGAAGGGCATCTGCGCTTCCAGCGGTTCCGCATGTACTTCCGGATCTCTGGATCCTTCCCATGTACTGCTGGCTATCGGCTTAAAGCATGAGGAAGCACACGGCTCCTTGCGTCTGACCTTATCTGAGGAAAGCACGAAGGAAGAGATGGACATCGTGGCGGAAGAAGTGAAGAAAATCGTACAGAGACTGCGGGATATGTCTCCTTTATATGAAGATTTCCTGAAAAGCCAGAAGAACAACTAAGTGAGAAAGAAGAGGATAACAGATACATGTACAGTGAAAAAGTAATGGACCACTTTCAGAACCCCAGAAATGTAGGGGAGATCGAGGATGCCAGCGGCGTAGGTACCGTGGGCAACGCAAAGTGCGGAGATATTATGAGAATGTTCCTGGACATTGACGAGAACGGGATCATCCGGGAAGCAAAGTTCAAGACCTTTGGCTGCGGCGCTGCCGTAGCTACCAGCTCCATGGCTACCGAACTGGTAAAGGGTAAGACCATTCAGGAAGCATTACAGGTAACGAACAAGGCTGTAATGGAGGCTCTGGACGGACTGCCGCCCGTAAAGGTACACTGCTCACTGCTTGCAGAGGAAGCGATTCATGCAGCACTGTGGGATTATGCAGAGAAGAACCATATCACCATCGAAGGACTGCAGAAGCCCAAGAATGACATCAGTGAGGGCGAAGAAGAGGAAGATTATTAAGATCTATGAAGAAAAAAGTAGTAGTAGGCATGTCCGGGGGAGTAGATTCCTCCGTGGCAGCCATGTTATTGAAGGAACAGGGCTATGACGTGATCGGCGTCACTATGCAGATCTGGCAGGACGAAGAGGAAGCGGCCAAGGAAGCCAACGGCGGCTGTTGCGGACTGTCGGCGGTGGATGATGCCAGAAGAGTAGCACAGAGACTGGAGATTCCTTATTATGTCATGAACTTTAAGAAGGAATTCAAATGCCATGTCATGGACTATTTTGTGGCAGAGTATTTAAGAGGCCATACTCCCAATCCCTGTATTGCCTGCAACCGTTATGTGAAGTGGGAATCCCTGCTGCAGAGAAGCCTGGAGATCGGGGCGGATTATATTGCCACGGGACATTATGCGAGGATTGACAGGCTGCCGAATGGCCGTTTTGCCATCCGTAATTCCGTTACCGCAGCCAAGGATCAGACCTATGCGTTGTACAATCTGACCCAGGATCAGCTTTCACATACTCTGATGCCGGTGGGTGAATATACCAAGGATGAAATCCGCGTCCTGGCAGAGGAGGCGGGACTTCCGGTGGCGCATAAGCCGGACAGTCAGGAAATCTGTTTCGTGCCGGACAATGATTATGCTTCCTTTATTGACAGAGAAGCCGGCGAAAAGGTGCCGGGACCGGGCAATTTTGTCACGGAGGACGGCAGGATCTTAGGCCGGCATAAGGGCATTACCCATTATACACTGGGACAGCGCAGAGGACTGGAACTTCCTATGGGGGAAAGAGTGTTTGTCACCGCCATCCGTCCCGAGACCAATGAAGTCGTCATCGGTTCCAATCAGGAACTCTTTACGGATAAAGTGCTGTGCGATCATGTGAATTACATGACAGTGGAAGATCTGACAGAGCCCACCAGAGTATTGGCGAAGATCCGTTACAACCATAAGGGAGAATACGGAACTCTGACAAAACAGCCGGACGGTAAAGTGCTCTGTACCTTTGACGCACCGGTACGTGCCGCAACACCGGGACAGGCCATGGTATTTTATCAGGATGAGCATGTACTGGGCGGCGGAACCATTATTCTGTAGGAAAGCGCTCAAAGAGGAGGTCTCTGCGTCCTACGGATACAAAGATTTGTATAGCGGAAAAGATCGGGATCACTATTGTTACAATAGTGGTCCTGCATTTTTATCACGACACGTAACATCAACAGCGGGGGCGTGCATATAATAGAAGAAAGCTTTTATAATTCACAGGAGAGACTATGGATTATCGTTTTTCATTTCAGAGACCTATGAGAAGAAGCAGTTTCGGCTCCATGAAGGGAACCATTGTGGATCTGGTACCGGCAGGACAGGGTGGCCGCAGAGCCGATGGATGCCTTTTGTTCGCTACAATCGAGGATACGGACGGCAACACGGTGAACTTTTTCATCAACCCGGATACGTATGTGGTGGATTTCACTACACTGTCGGTGGGAATGATGGCAACCTTCTGGTATCGCAATGATGCACCCATGCCCCTGATCTATCCGCCTCAGTATACCGCAGTGGTAGTGGCTGAAGAGAGAAGCGACCGGAATGTGGATGTGAGCTACTACAGCAATTCCCTGGTCAATGAGGAGCAGACATTGCAGCTGAATCTGGATGGCACAGTGGATGTGCGTACCGTGAACAACCAGTATTTCCAGGCGAGTCCCGCGAACCATAATCTGGTGGTCATCTATTCCTCTTCCACGAGAAGCATTCCTGCCCAGACCACGCCGTCTACAGTGGTGGTACTGTGTGACAGAAACTGTGGTTAGGCAGACAAAAGAGGACAGTTGTAGTCCATTGACCTATTGAGATTTTTGCAAAAATGTTATACCATAAAATAATCCCCTATAGAATGATGTCGGGGGCAAAAGTCCTCGACTTTGATGCCTACGGATTGTTCCGTGCTGCGCACTCCCACAATCCGCCCCAATATTCGCATATCGTGGGATTATCATCCCACTTTTATGCTCATATCGGGGCGGGTCCCAAGGTCTTTCGCCCACATATGAGCAAGCTCATGTGGGCTTAGACCTTTTGACCCTGGCACCATAGAATAT
Organism: Clostridium sp. AF34-10BH; assembly: GCF_003478095.1. Taxonomy (NCBI): domain Bacteria; kingdom Bacillati; phylum Bacillota; class Clostridia; order Eubacteriales; family Clostridiaceae; genus Clostridium; species Clostridium sp. AF34-10BH. The sequence continues at coordinate 135,540 of NZ_QUEC01000002.1, read as the reverse complement.
ACCCATGGCTGTCTGTGCGCAGTGCAGGCAGCCTGTAAGGGGGAGATTACTTATGATCTGGCAGAACGAAAGAGAAAAGAGGACATTATGGGTAAGAAAAAGCAGATGCGTTCTGAAGTAAAAGGGAATGTGAAAAACAGTATAGGAAGAATTGCGTTTGCAGCATTGGCTGTGCTCTTACAGATCGGCTGGATATTGATATTGATGATCAAACTGTATCAGTATTCTTCAGTGATCTCTCTGCTGACCAGCCTGTTTGCGCTGGTAGTGGCGCTCAGGATTTATGGAAAACATACCAATGCCGCATTTAAGATGCCCTGGATTATTGTAATATTGGCATTTCCTGTATTCGGTCTGTGTATTTACGGATTGTTCGGGCATAAAGAGGCTATGCATAAAATCATCCGGAAATTTGAGGATGTGGATGAACAACTGATTCCTCTGAATGTGCAGGATGAGACAATATTGCAGCAGCTGGAGCAGGAAGATCCTCTGCTGGCAAATCAATGCCATTATATCTGGAAGTATGGTAATTATCCGGTGTATGACACGACAGCTGTGAAATTCTATCCGGAAGCTTATCTGGGATACGAGGAACAGCTTAAGGAGCTGGAGAAGGCAAAGCACTTTATATTCCTGGAATATCATGCCATAGAGGAGGCAGAGGCTTTTGCACGGCTGAAGGGTGTATTGGCAAGAAAGGCTGCCGAGGGCGTGGAAGTCCGTATTCTGTACGACGATGTGGGCTGTATCGGCTTTTTGGATAAAAGCTTTATAGACCGCATGAATGCCATCGGTGTACAGTGCCGGGTATTTAACTACGTAGTGCCTTTTTTAAATATTTTCATGAATAACCGCGATCATCGTAAGATCATGGTTATCGATGGAAAAGTAGGATTTACCGGTGGATATAACCTGGCGGACGAGTATTTCAATATCACGCATCCTTACGGTTACTGGAAGGATACCGGAGTGAAGCTGACCGGCAGAGCGGTACAGAATTTTACCATGATGTTCTTGGAAATGTGGAATGTTATGGGACAGGCGGACACGGATTATGAAAAGTATCTGAAGGCGTCGCAGGAAGGTGCGGAAGATGGAAATGTGCAGAAGGCATCCGGCTATGTGCAGCCCTATGCGGATTCTCCACTGGACGGAGAGCCGGTGGGTGAGAATGTCTACCTGAACCTGATCAAGACGGCAAAGAAACGCCTCTATGTGGCAACTCCTTATCTGATCATCAGTGATGAGATGACGAGAGAGCTTGGGCTGGCAGCCAAACGTGGCGTGGATGTGCGCGTATTTACCCCCGGCATTCCGGATAAAAAAATCATATACGGTGTGACCAGATCCTATTATTCCGGACTGGTGCGCCAGGGCGTGCGGGTCTATGAATATACCCCGGGCTTTTTGCATGCGAAGCAGATGCTGTGTGATGAGGATACGGCGACCGTCGGTACTATCAATATGGATTACCGGAGCCTTTATCATCATTTTGAAAACGGTGTGTGGATGCACGGCTGTGATGCCATCCGGGATATTGAGGCGGATTTTGATAAGCTGTTACAGGATAGTGAGGAAGTCACCGATAAATACCGGGATGGAAGGAAAAATATGGCAGTGAGAGGCTGGCAGTGTATCATGCGCCTGATCGCGCCGTTGCTGTAACAGACATAATAACGGAAAGCTGGAGATTACGATGAAAATACTGGTCAGTGCCTGTCTGCTGGGCGAAAACTGTAAATATAACGGGAAAAATAATTACAGCGAGCGTGTGGCAAAATATCTGGAAGGGCATGAGGTGATCCCGGTATGTCCTGAGGTGCTGGGAGGACTTCCGACCCCGAGGGATCCGTCGGAGATCGTGAGCGGTGAGGTCATAAACTGTAAAGGCGTAAATGTGGACAGGCAGTTTCGGGAAGGCGCAGAGGAGGCTCTGCGGATCGCCAAAGAGAATGGCATCGATCTGGCAATCTTACAGTCACGAAGCCCCAGCTGCGGCGTAAGGCAGATTTATGACGGGAGTTTTACTGGTAAACTCATTCCCGGACAGGGAGTATTTGCGCAATTGCTGGAAAAGAACGGCTTCCGGGTGATGGACTGTGAGGAAATATAATGGCAAAAATATTATTGTTTGGCGTGAGTACACAAAAAGACCGGGCTGTGCGTGTGGCAGCGGAGAAAATAGGTGTGGATGTGACGGCGGTGAACCGCAGGGACTATGGACAGAAGATCGGAACACTGGCGGAAATCAGCGGTTTTCATAAGAATGGAAAAATATATAACGGTCCTGATTTTGCAATGGAAATGCTGGTGTTTTCCGGAATGGATTCGCAACAGGTGGATGCATTCCTGGCAGAATATAAGGCAACCGGCTTACCACCGGTTGCCCTGAAGGCGATTGTGACACCGTATAATGTCTCATGGACAGCGGATGCGTTGCTTCGCGAGCTGATGAAGGAACACATTCAGCTTGGAGGATAGGGAATAAAGAAAATTACAGCTTGTGATATTCCGGGCTGCGCTTTTCGTAGATTGTGTAATATTTGAAACCGCACAGCTGCAGGATCTCGGAGGCAAGATCCAGATAGGATCCCACATCCTGAGGTTTGTGAGCATCGGTTCCTACGGTGATGATCTCACCGCCCAGCTCATGATAGCGGCGCAGAATATCGGTACAGGGATGAGGCTGTCTGAGACCGTAGCGGAAGCTTCCGGTGTTCAGTTCCAGACCTTTTCCCTGCTGCACTAAAAGCTCTAGGATCGGATCAATGGCATCCTTATATTTGTCATAGGAATAGTTCTTGTCCTTGGTGGGAGCCACACGGACGATATAGTCCAGATGTCCCAATACATCATAATCGTCATGGCATTTCAGATTCTCCAGTGTCTCTGCAAAATAAGCCCGGATGGCTTCTTCCTCGGAGGAGAATTTCTCGAAATATTCCGGATAATAGGGATCCATTCCTTTGCAGAGATGAGTGGAGCCGATGACGAAATCAAAATCATAGGCGGAAATAAAATCTTCGTTGCGGTCGGCCAGATGAGGCTGCAATCCCAGCTCCACGCCGAAGAGGATTCGCATTTTCCCTTCATATTTCGCGCGGCAGCGGAGCACGTCGTACAGATAGGAATCCGTATTCAGTAAAAAGATCGTTCCCGGTCCTTCCTCGGTGCGGGGATAATCAAAATCGTTATGCTCGGTAAAACACATGGTCTCCAGTCCCAGAGCGAGACCTTTATCGATCATCTCCGGCATTGGAGCCTGGGAATCTCCCGAAAAAGAAGAGTGAAGATGACAATCTGCTTTGATAGACATATTTTTATCCTTTCTGGTTATCATAATACGAACCTATTATAGCAAAAATGAAGGGAAAAACCATAGCATTTCTAAACAAACTGTAAAATTTACCACAAAATCACAAATATTTTTCATTTACATCTTGAATTATAATCAGGAATTAGGTAAAATGTCTTTGCTGATAAAATTTTGACAATCTGTGAATAACGGAAAGCCAAAAGATATAAAATTAAAATTTTAGGAGGAAACTAAAATGGCAGTAAGAGTAGCAATTAATGGTTTTGGCCGTATTGGTCGTCTTGCATTCAGACAGATGTTCGATGCAGAAGGATATGAAGTAGTAGCAATCAACGATTTAACCAGCCCTAAGATGCTGGCACATCTGTTGAAGTATGATTCTTCTCAGGGTGTTTACAAGTATGCAAGCACCGTTGAGGCTGGCGAGGACAGCATCACCGTTAATGGCAAGACCATCACCATCTACAAAGAGGCTGACGCAAGCAAGCTTCCCTGGGGTGAATTAAAGGTTGATGTAGTTCTGGAGTGTACCGGATTCTACACCTCTAAGGAGAAGGCTTCCGCACATATCACTGCCGGTGCTCGTAAAGTTGTTATTTCTGCTCCCGCAGGTAACGACCTTCCTACCATCGTATACAATGTTAACCACAAGACCCTGAAGCCCGAAGATACCGTTATCTCCGCAGCTTCCTGCACCACCAACTGCTTAGCACCTATGGCTAAGGCTCTGAACGATTGCAGACCTATCATGAGCGGTATCATGACCACTGTTCACGCTTATACCGGTGACCAGATGATCCTTGACGGACCTCAGAGAAAGGGCGATCTGAGAAGAAGCCGTGCAGGCGCTTGCAACATCGTTCCCAACTCTACCGGTGCAGCTAAGGCAATCGGCCTGGTAATTCCCGAACTGAACGGCAAGCTGATCGGCTCCGCTCAGCGTGTTCCGACCCCTACCGGTTCTACCACCATTCTGGTAGCAGTAGTTAAGGGCGCTGTAACCAAGGAAGAGATCAACGCAGCAATGAAGGCTGCTTCTACCGAGTCCTTCGGTTACAACACCGATGAGATCGTATCTTCCGATATCGTAGGCAGCACCTACGGTTCCATCTTCGATGCAACTCAGACCATGGTTGCTCCTATGGAAGATGGCAATACTCAGGTACAGGTTGTATCCTGGTATGATAACGAGAACAGCTACACCTCTCAGATGGTTCGTACCATCAAGTACTTCAGCGAGTTAGCATAAGCCGACAGGCGTTAACGAGTAAAGACCTATCAGGGTCCGGTCTTACAAGGACCGGGCCCTTTTTAGATACTAAAATAATTGGAGGTTAATACCATGGGATTAAATAAGAAATCTGTAGATGACATTAACGCAAAGGGAAAGAGAGTCCTGGTAAGATGCGACTTTAACGTTCCCTTAAAGAACGGTGAGATCACTGACGATACCCGTATCGTTGCAGCTCTGCCTACCATCAAGAAGCTGATAGGCGATGGCGGCAAGGTAATTCTTTGCTCTCATCTGGGTAAGGTAAAGAATGGCCCCAACGAAGGCGAATCTCTGGCACCTGTTGCCAAGAGACTGTCCGAGAAGCTGGGCAAAGAGGTTACTTTCGTAGCTGACTACAATGTAACCGGCGAAGCAGCTACCAAGGCTGTTGAGAACATGAAGGAAGGCGACGTTGTTCTGCTTCAGAATACCCGTTTCCGTGGCGCAGAAGAGACCAAGAACGGTGAGAAATTCAGCAAAGAACTGGCTGACCTGGCTGATCTGTATGTATGTGATGCATTCGGCTCTTCTCACAGAGCACATGCTTCCGTAGCAGGTGTTACCAAGTTCATCACCGCTAAGGGTGGTCAGAACGTAGTAGGTTACCTGATGGAGAAGGAGATCAACTTCTTAGGTAAGGCTGTAGAAGATCCCGTAAGACCTTTCGTAGCTATTCTGGGCGGTGCAAAGGTTGCAGACAAGCTGAACGTTATCTCCAACCTGTTAGAGAAGTGTGATACCCTGATCATCGGTGGTGGTATGGCTTACACCTTCTTAAAGGCAAAGGGATATGAAATCGGTAAGTCTCTGGTAGATGATACCAAGATCGACTACTGTAAGGAAATGATGGAAAAGGCTGAGAAGCTGGGCAAGAAGCTGTTACTGCCTGTTGATTCCGTAACCATCGCTGATTTCCCTAACCCGATCGATGCTCCTGTTGAGGTTCAGGTATATGATGTTACCAACATGCCCGCAGACAGAGAGGGATGCGATATCGGACCCAAGACCGCAGCTCTGTATGCTGAGGCTGTTAAGACTGCTAAGACCGTTGTATGGAACGGACCTATGGGCGTATTCGAGAATCCTACCCTGGCAGCAGGTACCATCGCTGTAGCTAAGGCTCTGGCTGAGACCGATGCAACTACCATTATCGGTGGTGGTGACTCTGCAGCAGCTGTTAACCAGCTTGGTTTCGCTGACAAGATGAGCCACATCTCTACCGGTGGCGGAGCTTCCCTGGAGTTCCTGGAAGGCAAAGAGCTTCCCGGCGTGGCAGCAGCAGACGACAAATAAATAGAAATAATAAAGCTTTCCCACGGAATGTATTCGAACCTGCCTGCAGGCACAGATGCATCCTGTGGGAAACACAATATAAGAAAAGAAGAGGTGTATGATTATGGCAAGAAAGAAGATCATTGCCGGCAACTGGAAGATGAATATGACTCCCAGCCAGGCAGTAGAGCTGATCAATACATTAAAGCCCCTCGTAGCAAATGATGAAGTAGACGTACTTCTGTGCGTTCCCGCAATCGACATCATTCCCGCTATGGAGGCAGCAAAGGGTTCCAATATCATGATTGGTGCGGAGAATATGTATTTCGAGGAGAAGGGTGCTTTCACCGGCGAGATTTCTCCCGCAATGCTGGATGATGCAGGCGTGAAGTATGTGATCATCGGACACTCCGAGAGAAGAGAGTACTTTGCAGAGACCGACGAGACCGTGAATAAGAAGGTTCTCAAGGCTTTCGAGCATGGCATTACTCCCATCATCTGCTGTGGTGAGACTCTGACGCAGAGAGAGCAGGGTGTTACCATCGACTTCATCCGTCAGCAGATCAAGATCGCATTCCTGAACGTAACTGCTGCACAGGCAGCAACGGCTGTCATCGCATACGAGCCTATCTGGGCTATCGGTACTGGCAAGGTAGCTACTACCGAGCAGGCACAGGAAGTATGTAAGGCAATCCGTGAGTGCATCGCTGAGATCTATGATGATGCAACCGCAGCAGCTATCCGTATCCAGTACGGCGGATCCGTATCTGCTTCCAGCGCTCCCGAGCTGTTTGCACAGGCAGACATCGACGGTGGTCTGGTAGGCGGCGCTTCCCTGAAGGCTGACTTCGGACAGATCGTCTGCTACAATAAATAACAGATTCTTTCAAAAGAGTCACAGGACCCGTGATGGTGGATTCCATTACGGGTCTTTTATTATACCGCAACCTGCCGCGGCGCCGAGATGGCGGGTATCGGAGATATCACCGGTACACTGGAACCCGGCAAATGCGCGGATATGATCGTGGTGGAGAAGAATCCGTTAGAAGATCTACTGGTGCTTCGAAATGTGGATATGGTCATCGTACAGGGAAAAGTGATCCGTGCTCCCAAGGTGAAGAAAAAGCAGATCGTAGAGACGGAGCTGGACAAATTTCTGAATTAGAATGGAACGGCAATGTCTGTTTCCGTAGAATAGAATTGTATTCTGATGCGTGAATATTGTATAATAAAAACTATGCAGGACAGGAAATCTCCGCTGCATAGTTTTTATTTTTGACAGATTATGGGAAATTATAGGAAAAAGAAAATGACATTTGAAAAATTAGAAAAAAACCTCATGGATGTGGTTCTGGAGGAACAGGCAAAATTAGGCTTCCGCAGAGAGAAGATCCGCCTGTATTATCCGTTATCTACACTGAATCACTTGCTGGGTACACAGGATACGGCGGAACAGATGGAAGTTACACTGGCAGGACAGCCGGAGAGCATGACAATAAAGCTTGGAAAACTGGCTGTGAGCCGTAAGGGAGACCGTTTCTGCCTCTGTATTCCGGAGGAAGGCAGTACTTATGTCCATGAGCATTTTGCAGAGAAGGGATTCATCTATGAACTGATCCGCCTGATCGGGCAGCATGACTGTAAGATGGAGGATATCCGACAGTTATTTTTGCGGTACAGTGAGAATATTTATGTGGAAGAGATGCGGGGCGAGGACTTTGATGTCATGATCCGTTTCCCGGAGGAAATGGGAGATCCCTACTGTTATTGTTTTCGGGATGAAGGGTGCCATGTGATCTATCACCGATTCCTGCTGGAGGATTACGCAGACCTGATGAAAGCATGAGACAATCATGGTAAACGAACGATAAGAAAAGATTATGTGTATTTTACGATATGGAAATACGATGGAATCTATGGTAGGATAAAAAAGGTTCTACGAAGAAAAATGTCGTAAAAGGCAGAAGGCGAGGGGTAAAATGATCTTTAGATGTAAAAACTGCGGCGGTAATGTAGTTTACAGCCCGGAGAGAAAGAAGATGTTCTGTCCTTTCTGTGAGAGTGAGGACAGCGAAGAACGCGAGGACGGCGTGATCGAGACAAGCGGTGAGGAAAACGGCACTGCGGAAGGAACGGTCCAGGCAGCGGGAGCCGGACAGCCGGTCAGCAGAATGGCAGCAGCCGAGGGTGCTGCGCAGAAAAAGGTGACAAAGGTATGTCCCAACTGTGGTGGCGAGATTCCCATGACGGTAAACACCTCCGCTACACAGTGTCCTTATTGTGACAATTATGTGATCGTGGATGATCAGATTTCCGGGGCCTACACACCGCATATGCTGATTCCATTCCATATGGGCAAGGAAGTCTGCAAGAAGCTGATCCGTGATAAATTTGAGAAATGTATTTTTGCACCGACGGATTTTCTGTCGGAAGTAAGAATGAACGGTATTTACGGTGATTATGTACCGTTCTGGTTCTACGATTACAATACCAACTGCACGTTCCACGGTGAAGGTACCAAGGTGCGCAGCTGGACGACCGGCAATACACAGTATACCGAGACCTCATATTATGATATTGTCCGTGATATGGACATTGATTTTGTCAAGATTCCTGTGGATGCTTCCGTGGGAATGCCGGATGATGTCATGGATCTGATGGAGCCCTTTGATTACAAGGAACTGCAGGAGTTTAAGCCAGAATATCTGTCTGGATTTCATAGTGAACGCTACAATATGACTTCCGATCTGGTGGAGAGCCGTGCCAAAGCCAAGATGCAGGAGGATGCACAGAAGATGCTGCATGACAGCTATTCTGGATATTCCAGTGTCCGCAAAATGGGAGAAAACATCAACGTGACGGACAGTTCTGTAAGTTATGGTCTCCTGCCAGTATGGAAGTATGACTATAGCTACAAAGGCAAAGAATATCCTTTCTATGTAAACGGACAGACCGGTAAACTGGTAGGTACTGCACCGATTTCCAAAGCAAAGGTGTGGGCTTATGCGGGAACACTTGGTGTGACACTGGCGGCAATTCTATGCATGGTGAATGCAATCGCCAGTCTGGTGTAGAGATTATGAGGGAAGGATAACGGGACAATGGAAAAAGATATTAAGAAAGAAGCACTGAGACAGTACCTGAAATATTTTAAGGTATGGTTCATCATTGCCGGAGTGCTGGCGGTTATTACCATCGGAGCGGCAGTCGTTCATCTGCTTACACCGAAGACTGTCCGGGGCAACAGCCAGGATCCCACAGAGCGTGTGTTTGACTATGCGGATATGCTGACAGACGAAGAGGAGCAGAGCCTGCGGGAATATATAGCAGAGTGTGAGGAAAAGATCCAGGCGGACATCGTGATCGTAACGATCTCCGAATCCGTAGAGTATGATTTGCAAAATCCGGGTCTTGCGGAGGCATTTCATGCGAAGGAAGTCGGCAGTACCGACTGGAGTACAGCCATGAGAGATCTGGCGGATAACTTCTATGATTACAACAATTTCGGTTATGACAAGGTACACGGCAACGGAGTTCTGCTGCTGGACAATGCCTATGAAGGACAAAAGGGAAGCTGGCTGTCTACCTGTGGAAATGTCTATGATTATTTTGGCGATTACGAGATCGACCAGGCCCTGTACGCAGTGGATGATTACATAGACGAAAGCCCCTACAAAGCGTATAAGAATTGTATCAGTTATGTGACCCGGACCATGGAGGAAAGTAAGGAAAGCATGCCGATGACCTTTTCTCCCTGGATCCTGACAGGTCTTGTCGTTGCACTGATCTATGCCGCAGTGAACCTGCATCAGAGCAAAGCAAAGGATACTACTACGGTCAATCAGTATCTTGATGGCAAAAAGCCCAAGATCAACAATACCAGAGACCAGTATCTGCGTAAGAACGTGGTGACCCGCAGGATCGAGACCAGCAGTAGCAGTAGCGGGCACAGCAGCGGACACAGCGGCGGTCACGGAGGAAGTCATCGGAGCAGCAGCGGTGTCAGCCATGGCGGCGGTGGCCATAGAAGATAAAATAACAAGTTCCATTCCTGGAACAAGAGATCCGGCGTATCGGGTGCAGACAGACACTCATACGCCGGTTTTTTCGTTTTACGGAGGAAGGAGCGACGGCGGGAAACAGTAGTGGAAAAATTTTCCATGGGTTGACAGGAAGCCTGCAGACAGGTATAATCAGACTTGTGATGTAACAATTCTGTAATATATTTGTAAAAGGATTTTAAAGAAGAATTTATGATAAAACATACAAGAGAAAAACAAGTAAAGATCGTAGCCACTGGCCTGGCATTGTGTATGCTGGCGGCACCGCTTTCCGCTTCCGCTGCAGAAAGCAGTGTCCTCATGGCATCCGGCGGTGTGGCTTCTGTCCTGGAGACGGAGCGTACACTGGAGGAATACATCCAGATCGCACAGGATGCCCAGGGAGCTTCCTGGGGCTATACCAATATCGGTGTGGCCAATGTGGAATCCGGTAATCTGAATGTGAGAGCGGTATCTTCCACAGACGGTAAGCTGGTAGGTAAGCTTCCCAAGGATGCGGCCTGTGAAGTGGTCGAGACCGTAGATGACTGGGCACATATCAAGTCCGGTGAAGTGGAAGGTTATGTCAGCAAGGAATTCCTGCTGACTGGACCTGAAGCCAGAATCCGAGCCATGGAACTGGTTCATACGGTAGCCATTGCCAATACCGATGGCCTGAATGTACGTCAGGAGCCCAATACCACCAGTGAGATCGTGACTCAGGTGGGACAGGGAGAAGAGATGGAGTATGTGGAGACCGGTTCCGACGGCTGGGTGAAGATTTCTATTGACGGCGAAGATGCTTATGTATCCCAAGATTATGTCACAGTGGAAGAAAAGCTGGATACCGCCATCACCATGACAGAGCTTCTCTACGGACAGGGGGTATCCGATGTCCGCGTAGATCTGGTAGAATATGCAAAACAGTTCGTAGGTAACCCTTATGTCTGGGGAGGCACCAGCCTTACCAAGGGTGCGGACTGCTCCGGTTTCGTTCTCAGCGTATTCAAGAAATACGGCATTACCCTGAGCCATTCCTCCAGAGCACAGGCCAATGAGGGCACCAAGATCAGTGCATCCGAGCTAAAGCCCGGTGATCTGATATTCTATGGTAACGGCAAGGGTAATATTAATCACGTAGCTATTTATATCGGTGGAGGACAGGTAATTCACGCCAGCAGCCCGAAGACCGGTATCAAGATCAGCAGCTATAAGTATCGTACACCTGTGAAATGTGTCCGTGTCATTCACGACTGATAAAAAGCATTGCTTTCGCAAAAGGGCGGGGCAATGCTTTTTTGTGTACAAATCGAGTAGGAGACAGCCTGCTTGATTATTCGAAGATATGCGCAGGATCTTTCTTTTACAATTGCGTTTCCCAGGGAAGTATGATACTATTTTTGTATACATCAGCGGTCCCTGACAGGAAAAAAGGGGGCTTCGTACAGAGACGAAAATGGGTGAGGAATATGCGGAAAGTAGCTTTGATCACCGATGGCTGGAGAAGGTTGTTTACCTATGCCTGGCCGGCAGGTATTTTGCAGAGAATCAAAGAGAGGGACGAAGAAGTAAATTTATATATTTTTAACAGTACTGGCAACTGGAGCAGAGATGCTGGGTACAACAGGGCAGAATATAATATTTTTAACCTTCCGGATCTGTCAGAGTTCGACGGCATTATTCTGGAATTGAACAATATCAGCTCTCCGGCAGTGCTGGCGGAAGTGATCCACAAGGCGAAGCAGTCGCACCTTCCGGTAGTCTCTATTGCCAACGAGCTGGAAGATTTTTATTATGTGGGTATTGACAATTATTCTGCCATGAAGCAGGTGATCGCACATATGCATGAGGTGCATAACTGCAAAAAATTCTGGCTGCTGGTGGGGGCTGACAGCAATTATGAGAGCAGCTGCCGACTGCAGGGAATGCTTGACTATGCCAAAGAACACAAGATCAAAATAGATAAGAATGACATCTGGTACGGCTCTTTTGACTACAAGAGCGGATTGGAAGGCTACAGGCATCTGTGGGATACTCACAAAGAGCTGCCGGATGCTATTATCTGTATCAATGATAATGTGGCTGTAGCGGTATGCGAAGCGGCGGCCCAGATGGGATTTACAGCACCGAAGGACTTCCGTATCACAGGCTTTGACAACTTCGACAAGGCCGGATTTTACACGCCGAGTATTACCACTGTGGGACATATCAGAGAGGAAGCTGCATACAAGGGAATGGATATTCTCCTGAAAATCTGGGCGGGAGAAAGTGTCCCCCGGTACAATTTCACCAATACTGAGATGCTGTGGCAGGAGAGCTGTGGCTGCGGCAAAGGAAGCAGCAGGGATGCCAGAGCCCATCTGAAGGATCAGATCATGTACAGCGTGGAAAGTGAGGAATTCGACGAGGAAGTCCTGTCCATGGAGGCAGAGATGATGCAGTGCAATACCGTAGAGGAAATGATGTACTGCATTCCCCAGTGCATTCCGTCCCTGAAATGCGATGCCATGTATCTGGTGCTGGACGATCACCTCAATGCCTATAAAAAAGAAACGGAGAAGAGTATTCATCTGGATGCCACCCCTTCGGACGAGGGATTTTCCTTGCATGGTTATCCGAGACAGATGCAGATGACCTTTGCATACGAGAGGGACCAGAGACTGGATCTGGACAGACAGGAAGTGGATGGCATCTTCCCGACCTTCGATTATCCGAAGCCGGGACAGGACTTTTTGTTCCTGCCGTTACATTTCGGAGAGCGTACCGTTGGCTATGTAGCTATCCGTAATGCGGTATACCTGATGGAGAAACAGTACCTGTTCCAGATCATGAACGCACTGACCCGCTCCATGGAGAACCTTCACAAAAAAGAAATGTTGGCCTATATGAACCGCAAGCTGTCTTCCCTGTATATTATGGATACGCTGACAGGTATGTATAACCGTATGGGCTACCAACAGCTGGGAGAGGAGTCCTTCCGTATTTCCGGTCTGAACAAACGCAAACTTCTGATCTTGTTCGTGGATCTGGATCGTCTGAAATACATCAATGACACCTTCGGACACGAGTATGGGGATATGGCCATCTGCGCTGCAGCCAGAGCATTGATGCAGTGTAGCAGCCGGGACGCTGTGCCGGCCAGAACCGGCGGTGATGAATTCGTCCTGATCCAGAGTTACCAGTCCGATGAGGTTTCCAGAGAACTGGTGCTGCGCATCCGCAGAACACTGGAGGCGGAGGGAAAAGCCCAGAAGCTTCCGTTCCCGTTGTCCATGAGTATCGGAACTGTCGTGACGGATCCGGAATCCGCACTGTCTTTTGCAGATTATGTAAAAATTGCAGACAGCCGGATGTACGAGGAAAAGGTACAGAAGCGGGCCGCAAGAAAATAGAAAAATATATTTACAACCGATAGAAACTATGATATATTGAAATAGTATGATTAGCCGATGCCCAGATTACGGACACTCCGACCTTAGTCTTGGTATCTGGCGTTTAAAAAACAGGAGGAAAAAGAAATGATTTCTAAGGAAAAGAAAACAGCCATCATGAACGAGTATGCAAGAACCCCCGGTGACACCGGTTCACCTGAGGTACAGGTAGCAGTCCTGACCGCAAGAATCCAGGAGCTTACCGAGCATCTGAAGGAGAACCCCAAGGATCATCATTCTCGTCGTGGTATGCTGAAGATGGTAGGTCAGAGACGTGGTCTTCTGGAGTACCTGAAGAAGAAGGATATTGAGAGATATCGTGCATTAATCGAGAAGCTTGGCTTAAGAAAATAATGCTGACTGGTGAGCGGGGTCTGCCGATTACATCGGCGCTCCGCTTCTCTTGTTTCTCATTACATCCATATGCACGGTGAAAATCTAATTCACCGCGCCTGAAAAGGTAACACACGGGATGGAAGTGAGCCCCGAGACCGCTGAAAAGATTATGTTGCGGATCATGGGAGCGACATGGAATTTTCAGTAGTTTCGGTAATCCTCCAGCCCGTAGAATAATAATTCATATCGTAGCGTGGCACCAAAGATAACAGTCACAGTACGATGGATAGGAGGAATTTATGTATCAAAGTTACAAGATGGATCTTGCAGGCAGACCTCTGGTGGTTGATATCAACCGTGTAGGTAAGCAGGCAAACGGATGTGCATTCATGCATTATGGTGATACCACGGTTCTCTGTACCGCAACCGCTTCCGAGAAGCCCAGAGACGGTATCGATTTCTTCCCTCTGAGTGTAGAGTATGAAGAGAAGATGTACGCTGTGGGTAAGATCCCCGGCGGTTTCAACAAGAGAGAAGGAAAGGCAAGTGAGAATGCTATTCTGACCAGCCGTGTCATCGACAGACCCATGCGTCCCCTGTTCCCCAAGGATTACCGTAATGATGTAACCCTGAACAACATGGTAATGAGCGTGGATCCCGAGTGTCGTCCGGAGTTGGTGGCTATGATCGGTGCAGCTATCGCTACCTGCATTTCCGATATTCCTTTCGATGGCCCCTGCGCTATGACCCAGGTAGGCATGATCGATGGCGAGTTCATCATCAATCCCAGCCAGGAGCAGTGGAAGAAAGGTGATCTGAACCTGACCGTTGCTTCCACCAGAGAAAAGGTGATCATGATCGAGGCAGGAGCGAACGAGATTCCTGAAGCAACCATGATCGAAGCAATTTATAAGGCTCACGAAGTGAACCAGACCATCATTGCTTTCATCGACAAGATTGTAGCAGAAGTAGGCAAGAAGAAGCATGAGTACACCAGCTGTGCAGTGCCCGCTGAAATGTTCGAGGAGATGAAGAAGATCGTATCTCCCGCTGAGATGGAAGAAGCTGTATTCACCGATGATAAGCAGACCCGTGAGGAGAATATCCGTGTGATCACCGACAAGCTGACAGAGGCTTTCGCTGAGAACGAAGAGTGGCTGGCTATCTTAGGTGAGGCAGTATACCAGTATGAGAAGAAGACCGTTCGTAAGATGATCCTGAAAGACCACAAGCGTCCCGATGGACGTGCAATCACCCAGATCCGTCCTCTGGCAGCAGAAGTAGACATCATCCCCCGTGTACATGGTTCCGCTATGTTCACCCGTGGACAGACCCAGATCTGTAACGTATGTACTCTGGCACCTCTGTCCGAGCAGCAGAAGATCGATGGCCTGGATGAGAACGAAGTAAGCAAGAGATATATGCATCACTATAACTTCCCTTCCTATTCCGTAGGTGAGACCAAGCCTTCCCGCGGACCCGGAAGACGTGAGATCGGTCACGGCGCTCTGGCTGAGAGAGCCCTGATCCCCGTACTGCCCAGTGAGGACGAGTTCCCTTATGCAATTCGTACCGTATCTGAGACTTTTGAATCCAACGGATCTACCTCCATGGCATCCACCTGTGCTTCCTGCATGTCCCTGATGGCAGCAGGCGTACCCATCAAGAAGATGGTAGCAGGTATTTCCTGTGGTCTGGTAACCGGCGAGACCGATGACGATTTCGTTCTGCTGACCGATATCCAGGGACTGGAAGACTTCTTCGGAGATATGGACTTTAAGGTAACCGGTACTACCGAAGGTATTACCGCGATCCAGATGGATATTAAGATCCACGGTCTGACCAGACCTATCGTAGAAGGCGCTATTGCGAGATGCCGTGATGCAAGACTGTTCATCATGGATACCTGCATGAAGCCCGCTATCTCTGCTCCCAGAACAGAGGTTGGCAAGTACGCTCCCAAGATCATCTCCATTCAGATCGATCCCGACAGAATCGGTGATGTAGTAGGACAGCGTGGTAAGACCATCAATGAGATCATTGCCCGTACCGGTGTGAAGATCGATATCACCGATGATGGTAAGGTATCTATCTGCGGTACTGACAAGGAAATGATGGATAAGGCTCTGGAGATGGTGAAGATCATCACCACCGATTTCGAAGAGGGGCAGATCTTCAAGGGTAAGGTAGTCAGCATCAAGGAGTTCGGTGCATTCATCGAGTTCGCACCCGGCAAGGAAGGCATGGTACACATCTCCAAGATCGCCAAGGAGAGAATCAACCGTGTAGAAGATGTTCTGACTCTGGGCGATGTAGTGACTGTAGTATGCCTGGGTAAGGATAAGATGGGCAGAATCAGCTTCTCCATGAAGGATGTAGCACAGCAGTAAGCTGTAAGAACGCAAGGCATAAGAATATAAGATATAAAATAAGAAAGGATCGCTGCATAGTGTACTGTGCAGAGGTCCTTTTTGTGTATACGATGAGCCAGGTACAGATTTGTGCTTGCACAAGAATCGGTATTTGGCAAATGTACATCATCGAGCTTTTAAGCGAGATGGTGTATAAAGTATATGAAACGGGCGGAAGACAGTCAGCCGGATCTGCCTGGAATGAGGCAGCAAGAAGTGACATTTGAAAAAGGGCACAAAAAAAGCACCTACATGACGGTATAGGCGCTTTTGTATGTCTTAAATTCTGTACCAGTGCAAGAAAAATTAAGCCATTCCGTTGACAGCTTTGCTCAGACGGGAAACCTTTCTTGCAGCGTTGTTCTTGTGGTAAACGCCCTTAGAAGTAGCCATCTCGATGGTCTTGGTAGCAGCGGTTAATTCAGCCTTAGCTGCTTCCTTGTCACCGGTCTCGATTGCAGCGTATACCTTCTTGATAGCGGTCTTAACGCCGGATCTGATAGCTTTGTTTCTGTCAGCTCTTGTGCGGGATACTAAAATTCTCTTTTTTGCAGATTTAATGTTAGCCAAGTCGTACACCTCCATAATGTATACAATAAAATTATAATTTACAAGAAATGTTTCACTTTAGCCAGACACGGAAGACTAACGTAAACATACTATTGTAGTTTAGACAATCTGGGAGCTTTTGTCAATACATATTTTGCGGATTTTTGTAAAAAATGTATTGATAAGAAAGGCAGACAGAGGGTGAAAAAATGGAAACTTTTCAGATCAGAACAGACCTGGCCCTGGAGGCAAGAGAAAGTGTCAATGAAGAGGAAAGCAAACTGCGGGGTGTGTCGGTGGACGAGCACTATGAGGAAGAGACGGATATCCGCATTACCAAGGTGACCATCGATACGAAAAATGCGGAAAAAACACTGGGAAAGCCCATGGGTGTCTATGTGACCATGGAGGCACCGGCCATGGTGGAACCGGATGACGATTACCACAGGGAGATCTCGGAGGCGTTAGCGGAGGAACTTTTGAAAATGATGCCCGGGGAAGCGGAGGAACTGTCGGTATTGATCGTGGGGCTGGGAAACCGGGAAGTGACGGCAGACGCTCTGGGACCGCAGGTGGTGGACAATCTGCTGATCACCAGACACGTAGTCAGAGCCTACGGCAAAGCAGCCTACAACTGTACCCGTATGAATCTGGTCAGCAGTATTGAGCCGGGGGTAATGGCGAAGACCGGTATGGAGACGGCAGAAATCATAAGCGGTGTGGTGAAGGAGACGCAACCGGATGTGCTGATCGTGGTGGATGCGCTGGCGGCTCGCAGCACCAGAAGATTGAACCGTACGATCCAGATCACCAATACCGGCATTCAGCCCGGCTCCGGCGTGGGCAATCACCGCAATGCCCTGACCGAAGAGACCCTGGGCGTACCGGTAATTGCCATCGGGATCCCCACGGTGGTGGATGCCGCCACGATTGTGGGAGATGCACTGGAGAAGCTGATGAGCGGGGAAAAGGAGTTCGATGCGGTCAAATATATGGGACAGCACCGCATGGCTTTTGCAGAACTGAACAATATGTATATGACCGGAAAGGATATCGATTCTGTGATCAAACGGGTCAGCTACACGGTCTCCGAGGGAATCAATATTGCCATGGAAAAAAACTGGGCGTAACTGCATATATATAGGGTAACAGTTCATGAGTTGAGCACCGGATTACGAGCAAAGGTAGTCACGAAGTGACGTAAGAGCAGGTCAAGGCGACTTTGCGACTGACGCGGGCTGAACTGTCGTAACAAAAAAAAGTGCGGAAGGAGAGCGCGGACCGTGAAGAATCCGAAAAATACTGTCTGGCGGATCGCACTGTTTTTGCTGACAGTTGTCTGTGGGCTTTTGATGGCGGATCGGGGAGAAAATGAGTTTCCGGTATTTGCCTGTTCCGAAGCTTTGTCAGGAGAAAGCGGCAGTACCGGATTACTGCTGCAGCAGAATATGTGGGAAGTAGTACCGCTATTAGGCTATGGTATTGTGGAGCAGCAGGGGACACAGAATCCGGAGGAGGATGAGACTACCTGCCGGACCCTGACCACCGAAGATCTGATCAGCGAAGAACTTCTCCTTCCGCAGCCGGAGGAAACGCAGCAGACGGCCCTTATCCCGGAGAGTGTGGAGGCGACAGCCGGGACTGCATTGAGCAATTTTCGTCCGGCGGTACAACAGGTGCAGATTGACCGCACACAGCTTGCGGATTATGAGACACTGGTACGGAATTTTTATGCCATAGATGCCAATACCATGGCAGGCAGTGATCAGTTATCCGTGGAAAAACTGCTGGGAATGGATATGACGTTGCCACAGGAAGGTGACGGACCACAGATCCTGATCTATCACACCCATTCCCAGGAGGCTTTTGCGGATTCGGTTCCTGGAGATGTGAACACCGGTATCGTGGGAGTGGGAGAGTGTCTGACCAAGATCCTGACAGAACAATATGGTTACCGGGTGCTGCACAATACCGGTCAATATGATGTGGAGACCAGAGACAATGCGTATTCCCGGGCACTTCCGGCAGTGGAACAGATCCTTGCGGAGAATCCCTCTATCCAGGTGATCATCGATCTGCACCGGGATGAGGTGGCGGAAGAGACAAAGCTGGTGACGGATATTCAAGGGAGACCCACGGCAAGATTTATGTTCTTTAACGGTCTGAGCAGGACCCGCAAGACGGGAGATATTGACTACCTGGCCAACGAGAACCAGGAGGCCAATCTGGCGTTTTCTTTTCAGATGCAGTTGAAGGCGGCGGAGTATTACCCGGGACTGACCCGCAGGATCTATCTGAAGGGCTACCGCTACAATATGCATCTGCGTCCCCGGACACTTCTGGTGGAACTGGGAGCCCAGAACAATACTGTGGAGGAGGCCATAAATGCCTGTGATCCTCTGGCACATATTCTGGATATGGTGCTTAAGGGAGAGTAGCGATACATAAAAGCAGGATAAGACAACGAATCGAAGTAAAATCATAGACAAGAATGCGGAATTTATGCTACAATCGTTAGATGCAAGAATATGTCAGGAAAGGACAGTAGTATGGCAGTAATAGATCAGAGCAAAATCCGCAATTTTTGTATTGTGGCACACATAGATCACGGCAAATCCACCCTGGCGGACCGTATCATTGAGAAGACCGGTCTGCTCACCAGCAGAGAGATGCAGGCACAGGTCCTGGACAATATGGACCTGGAGAGAGAGCGTGGCATTACCATCAAGGCACAGGCCGTGCGTACCGTATATAAAGCACAGGACGGAGAGGAATACATTTTCAACCTCATCGATACTCCGGGCCATGTGGATTTCAATTATGAGGTCAGCCGTTCTCTGGCGGCCTGCGACGGCGCCATTCTGGTGGTGGATGCGGCACAGGGCATTGAGGCACAGACACTGGCCAATGTCTATCTGGCACTGGATCATGATCTGGATGTTTTCCCGGTCATCAACAAGATCGATCTGCCCAGCGCAGATCCCCAGAGAGTCATTGAAGAGATCGAGGACGTCATCGGTATCGAGGCACAGGATGCTCCGCTGATCTCCGCGAAAAACGGCATCGGTATTGAGGAAGTCTTAGAGCAGATCGTGAAAAAGATCCCATCCCCCAAGGGGAATCCGGACAACCCTTTACAGGCACTGATCTTTGACTCTGTATATGATTCCTATAAGGGTGTTATCATTTTCTGCCGTGTCATGGAAGGCACAGTGAAAAAGGGTACCATGATCCGCATGATGGCTACCGGAGCGAAGGAAGAGGTCGTGGAGGTCGGTTATTTCGGAGCGGGACAGTTTATCCCCTGTGACGAGCTTTCTGCCGGAATGGTAGGCTACATCACGGCTTCCATCAAGAATGTAAAAGATACAGCAGTGGGTGATACCGTAACGGACGACAACAATCCCTGCGCAGAACCTCTGCCCGGTTATAAAAAGGTACAGTCCATGGTATATTGTGGATTATATCCCGCAGACGGTTCCAAGTACCCGGATCTGAGAGATGCGCTGGAGAAGTTACAGTTGAACGATGCGTCCCTGTTCTATGAACCGGAGACTTCTGTGGCACTGGGATTTGGCTTCCGGTGCGGATTTCTGGGACTTCTGCATCTGGAGATCATTCAGGAACGACTGGAGAGAGAATACAATCTGGATCTGGTGACTACCGCCCCCGGCGTTGTCTATAAGGTGCATAAGACCAATGGGGAAGTAATTGAGTTGACCAATCCTTCCAATCTGCCGGATCCCTCCGAGATCGAATATATGGAAGAACCGGTGGTAAATGCAGAGATCATGGTGACTTCCGAATTTATCGGTTCCATCATGGAACTGTGTCAGGAGCGCCGCGGCAAATACCTCGGCATGGAATACATCGAGGGCACCAGAGCGTTGTTGAAATACGAACTGCCCCTGAACGAGATCATTTATGATTTCTTTGATGCTTTAAAATCCCGTTCCCGTGGTTACGCATCTTTTGATTACGATCTGAAGGGTTACGAGAGATCGAATCTGGTGAAGCTGGACATTCTGATCAACCGCGAGGAAGTGGATGCCCTGTCCTTCATCGTCTGTGCAGATTCCGCTTACGAGAGAGGACGTAGGATGTGTGAAAAGCTGAAGGACGAGATTCCCAGACACCTCTTCGAGATTCCTATCCAGGCAGCCATCGGCGGCAAGGTCATTGCCAGAGAAACGGTAAAGGCCATGCGTAAGGATGTGCTGGCGAAATGTTACGGCGGTGATATTACCCGTAAGAAGAAGCTGTTGGAGAAGCAGAAAGAGGGTAAAAAGCGTATGCGTCAGTTCGGCAATGTAGAGATCCCGCAGAAGGCATTTATGAGTGTTCTGAAGCTGGATGATAAAAACTGATGAAGTAATTGAAGGAGCAATATGAATAAAAAGGAACTGGAATTATACATTCATATTCCCTTTTGTGTAAGAAAGTGCAGCTATTGTGATTTCCTGTCTGCCCCTGCCACGGAGCAGACAAGGGAAGCCTATATGGCTGCACTTTTTGCAGAGATCGGGGGAAGAGCAAAAGATTACAGTGACCGTACCGTGACCAGTATATTTATCGGAGGAGGTACGCCGTCGCTGTTGTCCGGGGAACAGATCGGGCAGTTGATGGACCGTATCAGAGAGCAGTTCGCAATGGCACAGGACGCGGAGATCACCATGGAGGTGAATCCGGGGACGGCCAGCGCAGAGAAACTTCGGAATTTTTACACGGCAGGAATCAACCGTCTCAGTATCGGTATGCAGTCTGCCCAGGCAGAAGAACTGAAAAATCTGGGCAGGATCCATGATTTTGAAGGTTTCTGCCAGGTGTACCGGGAGGCCGTGGAGGCAGGATTTACGAATATCAATGTGGATATCATGAGCGGACTGCCGGGACAGACGCTTGCAAGCTATCGGGATACGCTGGAAAAGGTGCTGCACTTAGAACCCATGCCGCAGCATATCTCTGCCTACAGCCTGATCGTGGAGGAGGGAACCCCTTTTGCGGCCATGGCAGAGAGGGGAGAATTGCCCTTGCCGGAGGAAGAGACGGAGCGTGCCATGTATGAGGAGACCATAGAGGTGCTGGCAAAGTATGGGTTCCATCGGTATGAGATTTCCAACTATGCCAGGGATGGTTATGAATGCAGACATAATGTGGGCTATTGGATCCGCAGGGATTACCTGGGATTCGGTATCGGTGCGGCATCCCTTATCGATAATGTGCGGTTTCAGAACGAAAAGAGTCTGGGAGCTTATCTGGCACATCCGCTGGAAAGCAGGGAAGAGGAGCAGACACTGACGGTACAGGACCGGATGGAGGAGACCATGTTTCTGGGATTGCGGCTGACAAGAGGAGTATCCTGTGTGGATTTTGCAGAACAATACGGCAGGACTGTGGAGGAAGTCTACGGAGAAGTGATCGCCCGGAATGTGGCGGATGGTCTTTTGACCGTTACGGAGAGGAAAGAGAACCAGAAAAAAGACCGGTTCCTGGCACTGACAAAGAGAGGGCTGGATCTGAGCAATTACGTGATGGCGCAGTTTTTATTCTGAGGAACGTGGGAGACTGACAGGCACTTGTGGACAGAAAATCACATAAACTATCATAAGCAACTGTCCACGGAGGGATTTTTTGAAGACCTTTCAGCAGCCATTAACCGCAGGAGAAGAAGCGTATTATATCCGCTTGCTCAGGGAAGGTACCGTGGAAGAATCCAGACAGGCCAGGGAGATCCTGGTGGAGAGGAATCTGCGCCTGGTGGCACACATTGCCAAAAAATACCAGAATGTTGAGGAGGACATGGAGGACCTGATCTCTATCGGATGTATCGGACTGATCAAAGCAGTGAATTCTTTTGACTCAGGAAAAGGAAGACTGGCTACCTATGCCTGCAGATGCATTGATAACGAACTTCTGATGATGCTGCGCAGCCGCAAAAAACTTTCCAGGGAAGTCTCCCTGTATGAACCTATCGGACAGGATAAGGAAGGAAATGCCATCCATCTGTTGGACGTGATCGAAGAGAAGCAGAAGGACGTGGTGGAGGATCTGGAGCTTGACAGAAATATCAGGCGCCTGTTCCTGGCTCTGGACCACTGTCTTACGGAGCGGGAGTATCGGATTCTGGTGATGCGTTATGGGATCCTGGGCTGTAAAGAACACACACAGCAGGAGGTGGGAGATGTTCTCGGAATTTCCAGAAGCTATGTCTCACGCATGGAAAAAAGAGCATTGCATAAGCTGGCGGAGGCTCTGCGTGAGGACTAAACATCACCTTGTCAATTAAGGAACACTGTGATATATTTATTTCTATAAGTGACTAAAGATAAGGGGGGACAGGAATGCATTTTGTAAGAACGGAAGACTTGAAGACGGGAATGCGTCTGGCAAGACCTGTTTATAATAAGAAGAGTATTCTTTTGTTTGACAGAAATTCCCTTTTGTCATTACAGGCAATAGAAAGTATTCGTAATTTCGGATTGATCGGTGTCTATGTACTGGAACCGGCAGAACCGCTTCCACCCCTGACTCAGGAGGACCTGGAGTTCGAACGGTTTCAGATTCAGGCGGTCAGTGCCATCGAAGAGGAACAGGATCGTATCCTGAAGACCAGAAAGCAGAACCGTACCCAGTCCATCGCAGATATGGTCATCCGCAATTACGGACACTTGGATGAGAAAATCAATTTCTACCAGAATCTGAGAAGCCGGGAGGATTATTTCTCCAGACATTCCCTGAACGTGGCAATACTCTGTGCCATGGTTACCCATGTGATGAATATCAGACGGGAAGAACAGTATCATACCGTATGTGCTGCAATCCTTCACGATATGGGAAAAGTGAAAAAACATGATGACGTGTATTCCGGGGCACCTTATACCAGAGAGGATATGCTGCGGAACTGCGAGACGCAGGAAGAGGCCTACGGTATCATCGAGGAGGCTTTTGCCACCGACGGATCCGGCATCCGCAGGATCTGCCAGCAGGCAGCCAGAAAACAGCTGGACCTGTTCCCGGAAGACGGAGAGAAGAGCAGGTATAAAATGCTGGCCGGAGCCAATGTATTGCTGGTGGCGAACCGTTATGATGAGATCACGGCCATGACATTACAGGGAACGGCACAGTCTGAGGTGAAGGCTCTTCAGGAACTTCTGGAGCACCCGGAGGTATATGATCCGGAGACGGTACGGGCATTGATCCGTTCCATCAATATCCTTCCGCCCGGTGCCAGCGTGGAACTCAGTACGGGAGAGAAAGCACTGGTATTGAATGAAAATGAAGAAAATGTACTGCGGCCGACAGTGGTAAGCTTCCGCGATAACAGTATCCTGGATCTGTCCCTTCCCGGGAATGAGGACATCCAGATCGTGGATGTCATGAAGACCATGGACAACCGGTACATATTCAATAAATAGTGAGGAGCAATTATGCCAACAATCGAAGAAATACTCAGAGCCGCCAAGGAAGCGGGAGCAAGTGATGTACATCTGACGGTAGGTATCCCACCCAAAATGCGTGTAAACGGCAATCTGATCACCATGGATTATCCCAGGATGCTTCCGGCAGACACGCTGGAAGTACTAGTCAATATCATGACGGAAGTGCAGAGAGAACGTTTTGAGGAACGGGGAGAATACGATATGTCTTTCTCTATTCCCAACTGCGGACGTTACCGTGTCAATGCCTACAAGCAGAGAGGTTCCGTGGCTCTGGCGTTTCGACTGGTAGGAACCGTGGTGCCTTCTCCGGAAGAGCTGGGTGTACCGGAATCCGTGGTGGAACTATATCAGCGCAAACGTGGTCTGGTACTGGTCACCGGACCTACCGGAAGCGGTAAATCCACGACGCTTGCCGCCATCATCGACAAGATCAACAACAACAGAGATGCCCATGTCATCACTCTGGAGGACCCTATCGAGTATCTGCATCAGCATAAGATGTCCATGGTCAACCAGCGTGAGATCGGCATAGATTCCAATAATTATGCCAATGCTTTAAGAGCGGCACTCCGTGAAGATCCCGATGTCATTCTGGTCGGAGAGATGCGTGACTTCGAGACCATCAGTGTAGCTATTACGGCAGCGGAGACCGGACATCTGGTATTGTCCACCCTGCATACGATCGGTGCAGCCAGCACCGTAGACCGTGTGATCGATGTCTTCCCACCACATCAGCAGCAACAGATCCGTGTCCAGCTGTCCAACACACTGGAAGCAGTCATATCCCAGCAGCTGATCCCGACAGCGGACGGCAAGCACCGTGTGGCAGCTTTTGAGGTCATGCATGCCAATCATGCGGTCCGCAACCTGATCCGTGAGGGCAAATCCCACCAGCTGGCCAGCGTCATGCAGACCAACCGGAAACTGGGTATGATCACCATGGATGAGGCTATTGTTCAGTTGTATTTTGAAGGCAAGATCGACAGGGAACATGCGATCCAGTTCGCTCAGGATCCCGACAGCATGGAAAATAAAATTTAAAGGAATGATCCGGAACCGGCTATATAGGAGCAGACCAGACGACGCAGCGGAAAGCGTACGGTTTTGTGAATCTGTAGTGAGGTTCCGGAGGATTTTTCACCAAAAGACGTTTTCATTTAAAATTTCTGATATTAATTCTAAGAAGATTCCGGTAGTTTCACTGCCCTTTTGCGGGCTCTTATGATCACCCATTGTATGAATTGTTTTGTTAAGTCTGATTATTTTTGTCAGATTCATTCGTTTTATCTGTTTCTGTTTTGTTTCACTGTTATTTCCATAATAAATAAAACATTTTAAAGGAGGTATTTTATGTTTACTACAGTTTGTTCGGCTGCAGTCTATGGTCTGCAGGCATATCTGGTCCGCGTGGAAGTGGATCTGGCAGGGGGACTACCATCGTTTCAGCTGGTGGGGTCGCTGGGGAGTGAGGTGAAGGAATCCCGGGAGAGGGTGAGTGTGGCCATGAAAAATTCCGGTTTCCAGATCCCACCGGCACATATCACAGTAAATCTGGCTCCGGCAGGTCGACGTAAAGATGGTACCGCCTTTGATCTGCCTATAGCTGTGGGACTTTTGCGGGATATGGAACTGGTACCGGAGAAAGCGCTGCAGGATACATTGTTTTTGGGAGAACTGGGCCTGAATGGGGAGATCAAGAAGGTGAAGGGTGTACTTCCCATTGTTCAGGAGGCGGCAAAAAGCGGTATCCGAAGGGTGGTGGTGCCCGGAGAAAATGCCATGGAGGCTGCGGTGATACCGGGGATCACGGTCTGGGGTGTGAACTGTCTGAACGATCTGCTGGCGGCACTGAACCATCCGGAGCTGGAAACTGAAAAAGTGTATCAGCCGAGGATCCGGGCGGAGGACTTGCTAAGGGAAGGAACCGGACAGGATACGGGAGATTTCCGGGAAGTGGCGGGACAGGAGAATGCTAAACGGGGTGCCGAGATCGCTGCGGCGGGATTCCACAATCTGTTGATGATAGGGCCGCCCGGGGTGGGAAAATCCATGGTCGCCGGGCGAATTCCCGGAATCCTGCCGCCTCTGACACTGAAAGAAAGTCTGGAGGTGACAGGAATCTTCAGTGTGGCGGGACTTCTGCCGCCGGGACAGGCACTGATCACAAGGAGGCCTTTTTATGCACCACACCATACTGTGACACAGGCAGCACTGATCGGCGGGGGAAGCGGCATCCCAAGACCTGGTATGGTATCGCTGGCCCATCGGGGTGTACTGTTTCTGGACGAGCTTCCGGAATTCCGGAAAAACGTGCTGGATGGCATGCGACAGCCTATGGAGGAGCGTAAAGTGCAGATCGCCAGAAGTGCCGGGATGGTCACTTATCCGTCGGACTTTATTCTGGTGGCGGCTATGAATCCCTGTCCATGCGGGTATTATCCGGACCGGAATAAATGCCGCTGTACCCAGCCCCAGATCGAGAAATATCTGGGAAAGATATCGGGACCGATTTTAGACCGGATTGATCTATGTGTGGAACTGCATCCCGTGGATATTCTACATCTGCAGAAAACGAAAACGGAAAAAAGCAGTGAAGATATGAAGCGGCAGATCCGGCATGCAAGAGAACGGCAGGCGGAGCGTTTTGCAGGAACGGATTGCCGTTTCAATGGGGACATCCGGTCTGCACAGGTGGAAGAATATTGCCCGTTGGGAGAGGAGGGTCAGAAAGTCATGGAACAGCTGTATCGTACGCTGCAGCTCAGTGCCAGAGTTTATCACCGGATTCTCAAAACTGCCCGAACCATAGCTGATTTGGAGGACCGGGAAGAGATCACGGGGGAACATTTGCTGGAGGCAGCGTGTTATCGCCCTTCGGAGACGTATTGGAATTAATTGTGTGCCGGAACCGGGTACATTAAGTGTCCGGCAAGAAAAAGGGGCCGGTACGAAAATAACGGAAAACGTGCGGGCTGTGTGAAAACAGGGAAAGGGACAGGTATGTTTATGGCGGAGGAAGAGAGAAAATATGCATATTTTTTGTGCAGCACCTATACAATCGGGGGCGTGCGGGCAGAACGGCTGCTTGCACGCTTCGGGTCACCCCGGGCGGTATATGAGGCGGAGACAGAGGAATGGAGGGAGTGCGTGGGCAATTCTGCGGCGGAAGCCTTGGAACGGCAGAAGAAAAGCGGAGAGTGGGAACGGGAATATGGACAGCTTTCGGAACAACAGATCCACTTTCTTTTGCGGGAGGAGAAAGGATTTCCCGGGAAACTGGCAGAAATTCCGGATCCGCCTTACGGCATTTTTTACCGGGGAAAACTGCCGGATGAGAACGAACCGGCGGTGGCGGTCATCGGTGCCAGAGAGTGTTCGGAATACGGCAGATATGTGGCCGAGGAACTGGGACAGTATCTGGGAAGAGCGGGAATACAGGTCATCAGCGGAATGGCCCGGGGGATTGACGGGATCAGCCAGCAGGCAGCGTTATCTGCGGGAGGAACTTCCTATGGTGTGCTGGGATGCGGAGTGGATATCTGTTATCCCGCACAGAATCGAAGATTGTATGAAGAACTGTTGGAAAAAGGGGGATTGCTCTCCACCTATACGCCGGGAACAAAGCCGCTGCCCCAGTATTTTCCACCAAGAAACCGTATTGTCAGCGGACTGTCGGATGCTCTGATCGTCATTGAGGCCAGACAGAAGAGCGGGACGTTGATCACGGTGGATATGGCACTGGAACAGGGCAGGGACGTCTATGTGGTGCCGGGCAGGCTTACGGACAGGCTCAGTGACGGCTGCAATCATCTGCTGACGCAGGGAGCGGGAGTGTTTTTATCTCCAGAGAGTTTTGCAGAGGATTTTTTGCGGAGCTGGGAGGAAAAACAGGGACTTTCCGCAGATGGCTCCGGAGGAAAGAACGGGCGGAAAAATAATAGGGAAACCGGCAGAAATACGGCAAAAGTAAAATTGCCCAAAGAATCCCTGCAAAAGATCTTGGAATGTCTGGAACCTGTGCCAAAGACATCGGAGACGCTGTTGCAGGAACTTTGGGAGAAGGGAGAATATACGGACATTTCCGCACTGAACCGGGCACTGATGGAACTGGAACTTTTGGGATATGCCAGACAGAACAGTCCGGGACATTTCAGCACTTCTGCGAATTGACAAGGCTTTCGGAAAAGGGGTATAGTAATAGACATATGAGAATGACGAGAAAGGTCAGGTGCCCTTATGAACGATAAAGATACTTACAGAATGCATACCAAAGTAATACAGATCGGAGACCGGAAGATCGGCGGCGGCAATCCTATCGCCATCCAGTCCATGACCAATACGAAGACCGAGGATGTGAAGGCAACCGTAGAGCAGATCCTGCGTCTGGAGAGGGCAGGCTGTGAGATCATCCGTTGCACAGTACCGACGCTGGAGGCGGCAGCAGCTATCCTGGAGATCAAGAAGCAGATCCACATTCCTTTAGTGGCGGATATCCATTTTGACTACCGTATGGCACTGGCAGCCATTGAGAACGGTGCCGACAAGATCCGCATCAATCCTGGGAATATCGGAAATCCGGAGCGGGTAAAGGCTGTGGTAGATGCAGCAAAAGAGAGGAATATCCCGATCCGTGTGGGAGTGAACAGCGGTTCCCTGGAGAAGCCGCTGGTGGAAAAATACGGTGGAGTGACTGCGGAAGGTATTGTGGAGAGCGCACTGGACAAGGTACACATGATCGAAGATCTGGGATATGACAATCTGGTCATCAGTATCAAATCTTCGGATGTGCTGATGTGCGTGAAAGCCCATGAACTGCTGGCAGGCCGTACGGTGTACCCTCTGCATGTGGGCATTACCGAATCCGGTACTGTGAACAGCGGTAATATCAAGTCAGCCATCGGTCTGTCCCTGATCTTAAGCCAGGGCATCGGTGACACCATCCGGGTATCCCTGACAGGAGATCCCGTAGAGGAGATCAAATCCGCAAAGCTGATCCTGCGTACATTAGGATTGCGCAAGGGCGGCATTGAGGTCGTATCCTGTCCCACCTGTGGAAGAACCCAGATCAATCTGATCGATCTGGCCACTAAAGTGGAGAAAATGGTAGAGGATTACCCGCTGGATATCAAAGTGGCTGTCATGGGCTGCGTGGTAAACGGCCCCGGAGAAGCAAAAGAAGCGGATCTGGGAGTTGCGGGCGGTATCGGAGAAGGTCTGCTGATCAAGCATGGCGAGATCGTAAAAAAGCTTCCGGAGGATCAGCTACTCCCCGCCTTGAAAGAGGAATTGGATCATTGGAGTTAAAATAAATGAGTAAACCGTTTTTTGAAGTGTTTCCTTCGTTACAGTTGAATACGGACATTCGTGACCTGATGGGGCAGACAGAAGTGGAGAGAGTCTCGGCGACAAAACGCAGAGACTTTCTTCGGGTGTACTTAAAAAGTACCCGCCTGATCCAGAAAGTGGACATCTGGACCACGGAACAGGAGATCAAGAAGCAGCTGTTCCCTCAGGCCAACCTGACAGTGAAAATATACGAAAAGTTCGAATTGTCTTCCCAGTACAATCCGGAAAAGCTGATGGATATTTATAAGGAAAGTATTCTGGAGGAATTCCGGGAGTACAGCCATATCCAGTATAATGCCCTGAAGACGGCGAAAATCGAGTATCCTTCGGAAAATGAAATGCTTTTAACGCTGGAAGATACGGTATTAAATCACAGTATGGAAGGGGAGATCCTGCAGATTCTGGAGAAGATCCTGGTGGAACGTTGCGGATTCTCCGTGAAGATCCATACGGCTTATGTGGAAAAAGAGACCGGGCGTTTCCAGGAGGAAGAGGACGCAAAGATCCGTCTGAAGGTGGATGCCATTTACAGTCGTACGAAAGGCAGAAGAGAAGAAGGAGAGCAGACTGCATCGGCGGAAGGAAGCGGGCAAAGTACAGCACAGGATCCGGAAACCGGCAAGGCTGCAGAGACCGCACAAAAGCCGAAGACCGAGAATGCCGGTGGCGTGACCAAGAGCTTTCAGGGTGGCAGCCGCGGTGAATTCAAGCGTGGAGAATTCAAAAAGGGCGAGTTTCGTAAGGGTGGTAACTTTGAAAAAGGTGCGTTGAAGAGATCAGACAATCCGGATGTCATCTACGGGCGTGATTTCGAAGAAGAGGCCATGAAGATTGAGGAACTCATCGGAGAGATGGGTGAGGTGGTCATCCGCGGTAAGGTACTGTCCGTGGATACCCGTGACATCAAGAACGAGAAGACGATTATTATTTTCAATATCTCTGATTTTACCGATACCATGACCATCAAGATGTTCGTGCGTACCGAGCAGGTGAAGGAAGTGACCGGGGACATCAAGCCGGGAGCTTTCTTAAAGGTCAAGGGAATCTGTATGATGGATAAGTTCGACCACGAGCTGGCCATCGGTTCCATTGCGGGAATCAAGAAGATCCCTGATTTTACCAATACGAGAATGGATACCTCCGCCAGAAAGCGTGTGGAGCTGCACTGTCATACAAAGATGAGTGATATGGACGGTGTCTCCGAGGCCAAGGACATTGTAAAGCGCGCCTACAAATGGGGACATCGGGCCATTGCCATCACGGATCACGGCGTGGTACAGAGTTTTACCGATGCAAACCATGTCTGGGACGACCTGTGGAAAGCGGAAAAAGGCAAGCGGAAAGAAGCCGGAGACGAGAATCCGGACAAGCAGGATTTCTTCAAGATCATTTACGGTGTGGAAGCCTATCTGGTGGATGATCTGAAAGAGATAGTGACGAATGATAAGGGACAGAGTCTGCATGAGGATTATGTGGTATTCGATATCGAGACCACGGGATTTTCCCCGGTCAACAACCGCATTATCGAGATAGGTGCGGTAAAGGTATCCGGTGGAGAGATCGTGGATCGTTTTTCCACCTTTGTCAATCCGGATGTGCCCATTCCCTTCGAGATCGAAAAGCTGACCAGTATCCGGGATGAGGATGTCATGGATTCCCCTCAGATCGACGTGATCCTGCCGCAGTTTCTGCAGTTCTGTGAAGGCTGTATCATGGTGGCTCACAATGCCAGTTTTGATATGAGTTTCATTATGGAGAATTGCAGAAGACTGGGCTATCCGCAGGAGTTTACCTATGTGGATACCGTGGGCATTTCCAGAGTACTTTTGAAGAACCAGTCGAAGCATACGCTGGATGCGGTGGCCAAGACCCTGGGGATTTCCCTGGAGAATCATCACAGAGCCGTGGATGATGCGGAGTGCACGGCCCATATTTTCGTGAAATTTATTAAAATGCTGGAAGAGCAGGATATTCATAATCTGACGGAAGTCAATGCACTGGGAGCTTCCAGTGTGGATGCCGTGAAGAAGATGCCCTCTTACCATGCCATTATTCTGGCGAAAAATGATCTGGGGCGTATCAACCTGTATCGTCTGGTGTCCCAGTCGCATCTGACCTATTTTAACAAACATCCCCGGATTCCCAAGAGTCTGGTGATGAAGTACAGGGAAGGACTGATACTGGGAAGTGCCTGCGAGGCGGGAGAACTGTACCGGGCACTGTTGGACGGACAGTCGGATGCCCAGATTGCCAGACTGGTGAAATTCTATGACTATCTGGAGATCCAGCCCTGCGGCAATAACAAATTCATGATCGCTTCGGAACGTGTGCGGAATGTAAATTCCATTGAGGATATTCAGAATATCAACCGGAAGATCGTGTCCCTGGGAGAACAGTTCCACAAGCCGGTAGTGGCTACCTGTGATGTGCATTTCCTGGATCCAGAGGATGAGGTCTACCGCCGTATCATCATGGCGGGACGAGGATTCGATGATGCGGATGATCAGGCACCATTGTATTTACATACCACGGAAGAGATGCTGGAAGAATTCTCTTATCTGGGAAGTGATAAGGCGGAAGAAATCGTTATTACCAATACCAATATGATTGCAGACATGATCGAGACTATTGCACCGGTGCGCCCGGACAAATGTCCTCCGGTCATTCCCGACAGTGATAAGACACTGACGGAGATCTGTTATAACAGAGCCCATGAAATTTACGGACCAGATCTGCCTCAGATCGTAGAGGCAAGACTGGAGAAGGAATTGAACTCCATTATCAAGAACGGATTTGCCGTAATGTACATCATTGCGCAGAAGCTGGTATGGAAGTCGGTGGAGGATGGATACCTGGTAGGCTCCCGTGGATCCGTAGGAAGCTCCTTTGTGGCGACCATGGCGGGAATCACGGAGGTCAACCCCTTAAGCCCTCATTATTATTGCAGCAAATGCCATTATGTGGACTTTGACAGTGATGAGGTTAAGGCCTATGCCGGTAAGGCTGGAATCGATATGCCGGACAAGGTATGTCCGGTGTGCGGAGAAAAGCTCCATAAAGACGGATTTGATATTCCTTTTGAGACGTTCCTGGGATTCAAGGGAGACAAGGAGCCGGATATCGACCTGAATTTCTCCGGTGAGTACCAGTCCAAGGCTCATAAATATACTGAGGTTATCTTCGGCGCGGGACAGACCTTCCGTGCCGGAACCATTGCAACCCTGGCGGATAAGACGGCCTTCGGTTACGTGAAGAATTATTTTGAAGAACGAGGCATTCACAAGCGGACCAGTGAGATTGACCGTATTGCTTCGGGATGTACCGGAGTACGACGCAGTACCGGTCAGCATCCCGGCGGAATCGTCGTACTGCCCTTAGGACAGGATATCAACTCCTTCACCCCGGTGCAGCATCCCGCAAATGATATGACTACGGATACCATAACCACACACTTTGATTACCATTCCATTGACCATAACCTGTTGAAGCTGGATATTCTGGGACACGATGATCCTACCATGATCCGTATGCTTCAGGACCTGACAGGGAGAGATCCTCTGACGATTCCCTTAGACGGACAGGATGTCATGAGTCTGTTCCAGAATACGGATGCGCTGGGCATTACTCCGGAGCAGATCGGCGGAACAAAGCTGGGGGCATTGGGTATCCCGGAGTTTGGTACCGATTTCGCCATGCAGATGGTTATCGATGCCAAGCCCAAGGCATTTTCCGATCTGGTGCGTATTTCCGGCCTGTCCCACGGTACCAACGTATGGCTGGGAAATGCACAGGATCTGATCATGAGCGGCGTGGCAACGATTTCCACCGCCATCTGTACCCGTGACGATATCATGCTGTATCTGATCCAGATGGGTGTGGAATCGGAGAAGTCCTTCAAGATCATGGAGGCCGTGCGTAAAGGCATGGTGGCGAAGGGCAGATGCGCCATGTGGGAAGAGTGGAAAGAAGACATGCTGGCCCACAATGTACCCCAGTGGTATATTGAATCCTGTCAGAAGATCGAGTACATGTTCCCGAAGGCCCATGCGGCGGCATACGTTATGATGGCATGGCGTATTGCATATTGTAAGATCCATTATCCGTTAGCCTATTACGGAGCGTTTTTCAGTATTCGTGCCAAGGCATTTTCTTATGAAATTATGTGTCAGGGACAGAAGCATTTAGAGAGCGTTATGGTGGATTACAAAAAGCGACAGGATACGCTTTCCAATAAGGAGAAGGATGCCATGGGTGATATGCGTATCGTGCAGGAAATGTATGCACGAGGCTTTGAATTCGAGCCAATTGATATCTTTAGAGCCCAGTCCAGATCCTTCCAGATCGTGGATGGCAAATTAATGCCTTCCTTAAACAGTATCGACGGACTGGGAGAGAAGGCGGCGGATGCCATCGTGGAAGCGGCAAAAGACGGCCCCTTCCTGTCTAAAGATGATTTCCGCCAGAGAACCAAAGTCTCCAAGACCATCATCGACCTGATGGATTCCTTGGGATTATTGGGAGACCTCCCGGAGTCCAATCAGATCAGTATATTTGACCTGGTGTAACAGCTCAGCCATGGGACAGCCGAAACGGGGGCGTGGGTGCTTGCACACAAAGCACCGTTTTGGCTAGCCCATGAGCGGAGCGCCCAATCCATGAAGCAAAAGATGAGCCGCGCAAGCGGCGTCGACTGCGCAGCAGCCGCTTTTGCGAATGGCCGTGGGCCGAGCTGTAGTCCGGCCAGCCGCTTTTATGAATTGGCCGTGGGCTGAGCTGTAGTCCGGCCAGCCGCTTTTGCGAATGGCCGTGGGCTGAGCTGGCCTAAAAATTTTTAAAAAAAGTGCTTGCATTTTTTCGACAACTCGATTATACTATGCAAGTACTGTTTTTGTGGCTGATTGGTCAAGCGGTTAAGACGTCGCCCTCTCACGGCGAAAACAGGGGTTCGATTCCCCTATCAGCTGCTCTTTGAAAATTGTAGAAATTTTTCAAAAAATACTTGCAATTTTCAAAAGAATGTATTATACTGAACAAGGTTCGTAAGTAACCTATGGCTGATTGGTCAAGCGGTTAAGACGTCGCCCTCTCACGGCGAAAACAGGGGTTCGATTCCCCTATCAGCTGCTTATTCTTTAATAGAATAGCCCAACCCTGAAAAGTGTCGGAAAGCATAGAAAATTGCTTTTTGGCTCTTTTTTTATACTGTCTGGGGCTGGGCAAATGAAAAATCTTCTTGCCATTCCCATTTTTTTGTTGTATAGTGGTTCACGATTACTCAAAGCAGGGGAAAATACGGCAAAGAGGCGGGAACCGGATGCCGTAGGTCCGTAGACAGACGGATAGATGGGAGTGCATATGGCAAAATATTTAGTAATTGTAGAGTCACCGGCCAAGGTGAAGACAATCAAAAAGTTTTTGGGAGCAAATTATGAAGTTATGGCCAGCCAGGGGCATGTGAGGGACCTGCCCAAGAGTCAGCTGGGATTTGATCCGGAACATGATTATGAACCGAAATATATTACCATCCGCGGAAAGGGAGACCTTCTTGCTTCTTTGCGCAAAGAAGTAAAAAAGGCAGATAAGATTTATCTCGCAACCGACCCGGACCGTGAAGGAGAAGCTATTTCCTGGCATCTGTATTATGCCTTGAAACTGGAAAGCAAAAAAGTATATCGTATTACCTTCAATGAGATCACCAAGAATGCGGTAAAGGAATCTCTGAAAAACGCCAGAGAGATCGATATGAATCTGGTGGATGCCCAGCAGGCAAGACGTATGCTGGACCGTATGGTGGGCTATCGGATCTCCCCACTTCTGTGGGCAAAGATCAAGAGAGGCTTAAGTGCCGGCCGTGTACAGTCTGTGGCACTCCGTATCATCTGTGACAGAGAGGACGAGATCAACGCATTTATTCCGGAAGAGTATTGGTCTCTGGATGTGAATCTGAAAGTAAAAGGCGAGAAGAAGCCTATTTGTGCAAAATATTACGGTACCACCGAAAAAAAACAGGGAATTACCAGCAAGGAACAGGCAGACAGCATTATGGATTCCCTGAATGGCGCAAAATTCGAAGTAAAAGAAGTGCGTCACGGCGAACGTGTGAAAAAAGCGCCGCTTCCCTTTACGACTTCCACATTGCAGCAGGAAGCCAGCAAGGTATTAAATTTCTCTACCCAGAAGACTATGCGTCTGGCACAGCAGTTATATGAAGGTGTGGATATCAAGGGAGAGGGCACTGTTGGTCTGATCACCTACCTGCGTACCGATTCTACCCGTGTATCCGAAGAGGCGGAGACACAGGCAGCGGAATTTATTGATGTTCATTACGGTGAAAAATACAAGACCGCTGCAGCAACGGAGAAGAAGAACAGCCAGAAGATTCAGGATGCCCACGAAGCTATCCGTCCCACGGATCTGAACCGGATGCCTATTGCTATCAAGGAGCAGCTTCCCAGAGATCTGTTCCGTCTGTATCAGCTGATTTGGAAACGATTTGTGGCAAGCCGCATGAGTGCTGCACAGTATGATACCACTTCTGTGAAGATTCAGGCAAAGGACCAGATTTTTGCTCTGGCAGCTTCCAGAATGCGTTTCGATGGATTCATGAGTGTCTACACCCAGGAAGATGATAAGGAAGAAGAAAATGTGCTCGGCGGTAATCTGGACGAGAACAGCGTGCTGGAATTCCAGAGCTTTGATCCGAAACAGCATTTTACCCAGCCCCCTGCACATTACACCGAAGCCAGTCTGGTGCGTGCCATGGAAGAACTGGGCATCGGACGTCCCAGTACCTATGCGCCTACCATTACCACCATCCTTGCCAGGAGATATATTGCCAAGGAGAACCGCAATCTCTACGTTACGGAACTGGGGGAAGTGGTCAACAATATGATGAAGGAAGCATTCCCCTCCATCGTGGATGTGAATTTCACGGCCAACATGGAAGCTCTGCTGGATGGTGTGGAAGAAGGCACGGTAAAATGGAAGACCATCGTGTCCAATTTCTATCCTGATCTGGATGAAGCAGTAAAAAAAGCGGAGAAGGACCTGGCAGAGGTGACCATTGCGGACGAGGAATCCGATGAGGTCTGTGAACTGTGCGGCAGACGAATGGTGATCAAATACGGACCCCACGGCAGATTCCTGGCATGTCCTGGATTCCCGGAATGCCGTAATACCAAGCCTTATTTTGAAAAGATCGGTGTAGCCTGCCCCAAGTGTGGCAAGGATATTGTCATGAAAAAGACCAAAAAAGGCAGAAAATATTATGGCTGTATCGATAATCCGGAGTGTGATTTCATGGTATGGCAGAAGCCTTCGGGAGAGAAGTGTCCCCGCTGTGGCAAGCTGCTGCTGGAAAAAGGCAACAAACTGGTCTGCATGGACGAACAGTGCGGCTATGTGAAAAATAAACCGACGGAAGAGAAGTAGTTTTATATACTGTCAGAATTTTCTCATAAATTAACGCTATTTTCATTGTAATCTGAAATTACATGTGCTACAATGTGCATAACATCTGGTAGTTTCTTAGTATGTGTAGACGGAGGGAAATAGATGAGTAGCGTACAACTGTTGGACAAAACACGTAAAATCGGGAAATTATTACACAACAATAACTCCAGCAAAGTGGTATTCAGCGACATCTGTAAGGTGATGCGGGAAATTCTGAATTCCAATGTACTGGTGATCAGCCGGAAAGGAAAGGTCCTCGGCGTAGGAAAATCCGACGGAATTGAGTCGATCACAGAACTGCTGGATGACAATATCGGTGGATTTATTGATCCGATGTTAAACGAGAGACTGCTGGGCGTATTATCCACGAAAGAGAACGTCAACCTGGAGACTCTTGGCTTTGAAAATACCGATACGAGAAAATTTCAGGCGATCATCACTCCGATCGAGATTGCCGGAGAGCGTTTGGGAACCCTCTTCATTTACAAATGCAATGAACAGTATGATATTGATGATATTATCCTTTGCGAATATGGTACCACAGTGGTGGGACTGGAAATGTTGCGGGCTGTGAATGAAGAGAGTGCGGAGGAGAGCCGTAAGGTGGCTGTCGTAAAATCTGCAGTCAGCACTCTTTCTTTCTCAGAGATGGAAGCCATCACCCATATTTTCGACGAACTGAACGGCATGGAGGGAATCCTGGTTGCCAGCAAGATCGCTGACAGAGTCGGTATCACCAGATCTGTGATCGTCAATGCCCTGCGGAAGTTCGAAAGTGCCGGTGTGATTGAATCCCGTTCCTCCGGTATGAAAGGAACCTATATTAAAGTTTTGAATGATGCCGTATTCGATGAGATCGAGGAACTGAAGCGTCAGAACGGCAGAAATTAAATGAAAAATGTAAGAATTTGCAAGAATAAGAAAAATTTAGGAAGAAGAGACTATTGCGAAAAATAGTCTTTTTTCTTTATATTTATTC
Organism: Clostridium sp. AF34-10BH; assembly: GCF_003478095.1. Classification (NCBI taxonomy): domain Bacteria; kingdom Bacillati; phylum Bacillota; class Clostridia; order Eubacteriales; family Clostridiaceae; genus Clostridium; species Clostridium sp. AF34-10BH. The sequence goes on along the minus strand of NZ_QUEC01000002.1, from coordinate 97,693 downwards.
TGTGTGAGTTTATTTTACTATTGTGTTTTTGTCGAAATACTTTATAATAAAATAAAATGGGTATATGGTAGAAAGCGGTTTTTGGGTGCTCTTGTCAGAAGACCGCGGAATGTGAGGTAATATGATACAGACAAACGCATTTGATTATATCAATGTTCTGGACCGGGCAGCGGACGCAGCCTGGCAGCGGAACGAAGCCATTTCCAATAATATCGCCAATGTGGATACTCCGGGCTACAAGAGGCAGGATGTGGCTTTCGAATCGGTATTGCAGCAGGCTCTTGGCAATAACAGATATGAGTCCATGGATGATAAGGTGGCCAATGTGGATCTGAGCCGACTGCGGGGCAGGGCTTACTTGGACTATGCCAATTATTCCTATCGCCTGGATGGCAATAACGTGGATATTGAAAATGAAAATGTAATGCTGGCGGAGAACCAGCTGAAATACCAGGGACTGATCAGCAGCATTAATCAGGAATTTACTAATTTAAAGACAGTGATGAAGTGAGGAATTAGCGTATGAGTATGTTTTCAGCATTTGATGTTACGGCATCGGGACTTACTGCCCAGAGACTTCGTATGGACGTGATCTCCGAAAACGTTGCCAATGCCAATACTACAAGAACCGAGGATGGCACCCCCTATCGCCGCAAGATCGTTACTTTCCAGCAGAAGGGGCAGCAGCAGACTTTCAGTCAGGTGCTGCACAATGTGAGTAGCAGTTATACCGGCAGCGGCGTGAAGGTAAGCCAGATCTTTGAAGATACTACTACGGAGATGAATATGGTATACGATCCTTCCCATCCCGATGCGGATGAGAACGGCTATGTGACATATCCGAATGTAAATATTGTTCAGGAAATGACGGATCTGATCGATGCCAGCAGATCCTATGAAGCCAATTCCACGGCATTTGGCGCCAGCAAGTCCATGGCATTAAAAGGACTGGAGATCGGTCAGTAAGCTGACGGGTCTTTATTACCGGGCTCCGGATAGCGGCGCCGGAATATATGTGAGGAAGGACATGGTTTATTAAAATGGATATTTCAGCAATTACAGCTTTGAACAGTGTAAACGGTACTGCCACAGTATCTCCCACTTCTCTGACCGGAATGCTGGCGGAGAAGGAGAAAAAGGCAGAAGGCACTATGTTCGAAACTTTTCTGAATACAGCAATCGACAATGTGAAGATCACCAACAGTTATCTCTCGGATGCCGAGAATGAGAAGATACGATTTGCATTGGGTGAGACCGACAACACCCACGACCTTACTATTGCTATGGATAAGGCTTCGACTGCATTGCAGTATACCGTAGCCATCCGCGATAAGGTGATGGAAGCATACAAGGAACTGATGCAGATCCAGATCTAAAGAAGTATTTTTATTCTTGACGTAAGAGGAGAGAGCTGCAATGGCAGACAAATTAAAAGAAATACCTGCAAAAATACTGGAATGGTGGAACAAATTCACCACCAGGCAGAAGAGCATCATCGTTGGAGCGGCGGCGGTTGTGATATTTGCATTTGCAATCATCATGTACGTTATGAGTAAGCCCCAGTATGTACGGCTGATCACCTGTGAGACAACATCACAGGCTTCGGAGATCATAGATACTCTGGACAGTGCGGGAATTGCACATAAAGAATCCAATGACGGACTGAAGATCGATGTAGAGAGCAGCCAACAGAGTGCGGCAAACCTGGCACTGGGTTCCGCAGGATATGTACCGGATGCGTTAGATTTGAATGATTATCTGGGCGGTAGTATGTCTACGACCGCCACTGACAAAGAGAGACTTTACAATTCCTATCTGGAAAAATACATAACACAGACGATAGAAGCACAGAGCGCAGTAAAATCCGCCAAGGTACATCTGAGTTTCCCGAAAGATAACGGAACTCTGGCAGCACAGAAGGAAGAGGCGTCTGCCTTCATCCAACTGGAACTGGACGGCACCTTTACCTCCGCCAATGCTGCGGCACTGGCAAAATGTGTGGCTACCTGGCTGCGCAACGATACTACGGCGAATATCACTATTATGGATACAGATTCCAACCTGCTGTTTGCAGGTGGAGATGATTATTCTACCGCAGGAATCGCTAATTCTATGCAGGAGCTGCAGAATCAGGCGGAATCCATGATCGCCAATCAGGTCAAGAAGGTACTGCTGGGAACAAAACAGTATAATGATGCGGCCGTTACCAGCCACCTGAGCATGGATTTCTCTGATTATAAGGAGACCGTAAAAGAGTATTATGCAAACTCCGGCAGAGATGAAGGTATGCTTTCCCATGAGGAGACTTATGAGAGCGAGAATACCAATGACGGCGGCGGTGTACCGGGGACAACTTCCAACGGGGAGAGCGGAAATACTACCTATGTATCTCCGGACAGCAGCAACAGTTCTTCCTCTACTTCCGAAACCAGCCGGGATTATCTGCCGAATGAGTCTATTAAGGATACTGTGACACCGGCAGGAGGAATCAACTACACTAATTCCTCCATATCTATTGCAGCAATTACTTATAAAGAAATTCATTATGAGGATGTAAAACGACAGGGGCTTCTGGATGGCACTACCTGGGATGAATACAAATCCCAGAACAGCGCAGATACCAAGATGACAGTTGATCAGGATATGTACAGCCTGGTAGCCAATGCCACCGGTATCAATGAGAGTAATATTACGATTATTGCTTACGAAAGTCCTATTTTTTACGATAAGGAAAGCAGCCCGGTTACGGCACAGAATGTGTTGAGCGTGCTTATGCTGCTGTTGATCCTGGGACTGTTGGCATTTGTGATATTGCACAGCATGCGTACCAGACAGGCGGTACAGCAGGAGGAAGAGGTATCTGTGGAGAATATGCTGCAGTCTACCCCTGAAGCAGAGCTGGAAGATATTGATGTGGAATCTAAGTCTGAGACACGTAAGATGATTGAAAAATTCGTAGATGAGAATCCGGAATCCGCAGCGGCATTGTTGCGTAACTGGCTGAACGAGGACTGGAACTAAGAAACGGAGTAACTATGGCAAGGACAAAAGCAGAAGGTGGAATATCGGGACTGCAGAAAGCTGCAATCCTCCTGATCTCTCTGGGACCGGAGAGATCCGCCGGAATTTTTAAACACTTAAAAGAAGAAGAAATCGAAGAACTGACCCTGGAAATCGCCAATACCAGAAGTGTGACTCCTCAGGTCAAAGAAGAAGTGATCAACGAATTTTACGAAGTGTGTCTGGCACAGCAGTATATTGCCGAGGGTGGTATCAACTACGCAAAGGAACTGCTGGAAAAGGCACTGGGTTCCGACAAGGCTATGGATGTCATCGGCAAGCTGACTGCATCTTTACAGGTAAAGCCCTTCGAGTTTGTGCGTAAGACGGATGCCAGCCAGCTGATCAACTTCATTCAGGACGAGCATCCGCAGACCATTGCTCTGATTCTGTCTTATCTGTCACCCAGCCAGGCGGCGTTGATCATTTCCGCATTGCCACCCGACAGCCAGGCAGAGGTAGCCAGACGTATTGCAGTCATGGATCGTACCAGTCCGGATGTCATCAAGGAAGTGGAAAAAGTACTGGAGTCCAAGCTGGCAAGTCTGGTGAATCAGGACTACACCATTATCGGTGGTGTGGATGCAGTGGTGGATATCCTGAATACTGTAGACCGTGGTACCGAGAAACATATCATGGAGACTCTGGAGATCGAAGAGCCCGAACTGGCAGACGAGATCCGAAAAAAGATGTTCGTTTTCGAGGACATATTGCTCCTGGACGACAAGGCAATTCAGCGTGTGCTGCGTGACGTGGACAACAACGATCTGGCAGTGGCACTGAAGGGTGCCAACGAGCAGGTACAGAATGCTATCTTCAACAACCTGTCCAAACGTCTGGTTGTTATGATCAAGGAAGATATGGAATTCATGGGTCCTGTTCGTATGAAGGATGTAGAAGAAGCACAGCAGAAGATCGTCAATATTATCCGTAAGCTGGAGGATTCCGGAGAGATCATCATTTCCAGAGGTGGAGGTGACGAGATCGTTGTCTAGTAATCTTTTAAAACGGGGATTTACACAGCTTGTGGAAGAAGATGCCCGGGTGATCAATACCAACGATCTGGTAGCGAAAAGGATCCGGGAACTGGCTGCCAAAATGCAGCAGGACGAAGGAACCGGATTTATCTCCGGACTGGCGGCAGATAAAGTAGAGGCACTGGTGACGGACACCGGGGATGGCGAAGAAAATCCGCAGACTTCCGGCAATGTGATCAAGGCCGGAGAAGACCTGCAGAAATTAAAAGAGGAAGCCGAAGCAGAGGCTCAGAAGATCATAGAGGATGCCAAAGCAAAGGCTGAGAGCATTCTGGCGGATGCCAGAGCACAGGCAGAAGCACAGAAAGCAGACGCACTGGAGCAGGCCAGAAGGCAGGGACAGCAGGAAGCGAAAGCGGAGGCTGAACGCGCAGAGGCCCAGAGAGCAGCGGAATATCAGAAAAAAGCTGCCGGACTGGATGCGGAATATCAGAAGAGAATGGATGAACTGGAGCCCCAGTTCGTAGATACCATTACGGGTATTTACGAGCATATTTTTGATGTGGATCTGCATTCTTACAGAGAAGTGCTCTGCTATCTGATTTCTGCTACCATGAGAAAAACAGAGGACAACCGGAGCTTTCTCGTACATGTTTCCAAAGAAGATTATCCCTATGTCAGCATGCAGAAAAAGCAGATCATGGCAGGGGCAACTGCACCGAACAGTACGGTGGAGATCGTTGAGGACATGACCCTGGGCAAAGGTGAGTGCATGATCGAGACCGAAAGCGGCATTTTTGATTGTGGACTGGGGACTCAACTGTCGGAACTGCGTCAGAAACTAAAATTATTATCCTACGAAGGCTGATAAATGGTCATTAAGAACATTGATTTTGAAAAATATAATAAAATGGCAGAAAAGAGCTTTTACCGTAAGCTGGGGAAAGTGGTCAATGTGGTAGGTCTGACCATAGAGTCCGCCGGACCGGATTCCAAACTGGGGGATCTGTGCCGGATCCTTCCGGATGCGGAAGGGGCAAGGCCCATCATGGCAGAAGTGGTAGGCTTCCGTGACAAGAAGACACTGCTTATGCCCTATGATTCCGTAGATGGTATCGGATTGGGATGTGTGGTGGAAAATACCGGAGATCCCCTGAAGGTCACGGTAAACGACAAACTGCTGGGCAAGACGGTGAACGGACTGGGCGTGCCTATTGACGGCGAAATGATCAATGGAGCCGCCTATCCGGTAGAGGCAGCACCTCCCGATCCTATGTCCAGAACTATTATCGATCAGGTACTGCCGTTGGGAGTCAAGGCGGTAGACGGCATGATCACGGTAGGAAAAGGTCAGAGAATTGGTATCTTTGCCGGCTCTGGTGTGGGCAAATCCACCCTGATGGGTATGTTCGCCCGCAATACCAAAGCGGATATCAATGTCATAGCACTGATCGGCGAGCGAGGCAGAGAGGTACGGGAATTTATTGAGAGAGATCTGGGTGAAGAAGGTATGCGCAGATCTGTTGTGGTTGTGGCAACCTCCGACCGGCCGGCTCTGGAGCGTAACAAGGCGGCCAAGACAGCTACCGCTATCGCGGAATATTTCAGAGATCAGGGCAAGGATGTCCTGCTGATGATGGACTCCCTGACCCGTTTTTCCATGGCCCAGCGGGAGATTGGACTGGCCAGCGGAGAACCGCCGGTGACCAGAGGATATCCTCCCAGTGTGTACTCGGAGATGCCGAAGCTGTTAGAGAGAGCCGGAAGAGCCGCAGTAGGCTCTATTACCGGATTGTATACAGTTCTGGTAGACGGCGATGATTTTAACGAGCCCATTACAGATACCGCCCGAAGCATTCTGGACGGTCATATTATGTTGGACAGAAAGCTGGGACATAAGAACCATTACCCGGCTATCGATATTTTGCAGAGCATTTCCCGATGCATGAGCCAGATCGCCACCAGGGAACACAAACAGGCAGCCAACAAGCTGAAAAATGTACTGGCAACCTATAATGAGGCGGAGGATCTGATCAATATCGGTGCATACAAAAAGGGCAGCAACCCGAATATTGATTATGCAATCTCCAGAATCGATGCTGTGAACGGCTTCCTATGCCAGGGTACGGATGAAAAATTTACCTTTGAAGAGACCGTACAGATGCTGGAAGAGCTGTTCGCAGATCAGGGGTGAGATAAATGGCGAGATTCAGATATTCTCTGCAAAACATCCTGAATATCAAAGAAAAAATGGAAACACAGGCGAAACAGGAATTCGGAACGGCGCAGGCGGCTCTGAATGTGGAAACAGAACATCTGGAGCGCTTGAAAGAACGCAGAAGAGAGTATGAAGAGCAATCTGCGGGGCTGTTAAAAGGAAAGCTGGATCTGCGGGCCATTGAAGAGAACAAGGAAGCACTTTTGAAAATGGACAGCATTGTGGCAACGCAGGCAATCCGGGTGGAAAAAGCAAAGGAAAATGTGGAAGCTGCCAGAGAACGGATGGCAGAGGCCATGAAGGAAAGAAAGATGCATGAGACACTGCGGGAGAAGGCATTTGAGGCTTTTCTGCAGGAAGAAAACCATGCGGAAAGTAAAGCAATTGATGAACTGACCAGTTACACCTACGGACAGAAGAACCGCTAGAACGGGGATGCGGGGCGAAAAGCCGGCAGGTGATGGAAAGGCATGAGGTTTAGTATGGCAAGAGAAAAAACTCCGGAAGAAAACGCAGCGGATAACGAGAGAAAACAGCTGGTGGAAGAGAAAAAAAATTTAAAGAAAGAACAGCAGGCCCAGCGAAAAGAAGCAAAGCGCCGGGCAAGGGAAATTGCCAAACAGGAAGATGAACTGGAGGACGGGAATGAGGGGAACAGCCTTTTGACCTTCGGGGCCACGATCCTGATCGTGGCATTGTGGCTTGCTGTGATCTGTGTAATCATCAAGCTGGATATCGGCGGCTTTGGAAGCTCGGTAGTAACACCGATCTTAAAGGATGTTCCGGTACTTAACCGGATTCTTCCCGGCAACTCTGTGACTGAGACAACGAATTCCGGTGCTTACGGCGGCTATACCAGCTTACAGGATGCGGTGGATCAGATCAAGAGTCTGGAACTACAGCTGGAGCAGATACAGAATGCATCTTCCGCCAAGGACGAAGAACTGGATCAGCTGAAAGCCGAAGTTCTCAGGCTGAAGGAATTCGAAAATCAGCAGGTGGAATTCCAACGGATTCAGAAGGAATTCTATGACGAGGTCGTTTATTCCGATAAGGGACCCGGAGCGGAAGAATATAAGAAATATTATGAGTCCATGGATCCGGCCACTGCGGAATATATTTACAAACAGGTAGTGACTCAGCTGCAGGAGAGTCAGGAAGTGCAGGATTATGCGGCCGCTTATTCAGCCATGAAGCCGAAGCAGGCAGCGGCAATTTTTGAACAGATGACGAACAATCTGGATCTGGCAGCCAGAATTCTGAAGGTCATGAGTGCGGATGACAGAGGTGCCATCCTGGGAGCTATGAATTCAGAAGTAGCGGCAAAGATTACTAAAATTATGGATCCGGAATCTTAAGAAAAAGCAGAAAAGATCCGATACATGATTTGTAGTATAATTACAGGTCATAGACCGTCATAAGGTGGTAAAAGGGGCCTGGGAAAGGAGGAGTTATGGCAGGAACGACAATTAAAGGTGTCGGTAACAGCGGCAATGTGCAGATACCGGATATGGTCACAGCAGCGAAGCAGAATGCGGGAACCAGCTTCCAGGCGGTATGGAATAAGACCCAGAGCAATGCCCAGACAACTAATGCAGCCGACGGGGACCGCACCCAGGCGGGACGGAACGATGTCAGACGTGGTGAATCTTTGAGAGCCGGCGGCAGACAACGCGACAATGTAGCGGATGTCTCTGATGGAAACAAGACGATGGAAGATGACAGCCTGGATGCAAAGGATCTGGAGAAAGTTCAGGAAGTTGTGGGAACGGTGGTACAGAACCTGATCCAACAGATCACGGATACATTTTCCGTCAGTGAAGAAGAACTGCAGGCCACCATGGAAGATCTGGGAATGACAGAAGTGGATCTGACAGATCCCGGGAAACTGAATGAATTGCTGATGGCAGTCAGCGGAGCACAGGATTCGTTCGCATTACTGACGGATGAGAATCTGTACAATGATGTAAAAGGAATTATGGATCTGCAGAAGGAACTGACAGGGCAGGCGCAGGAAGAGTTACAGCTATCTCCTGAAAAATGGCAGGAAGCGGTAACACAGATCACACAGGAAACTGTGGCGGAACCGGTGATCACCGTGGAAACAGATAAAACAGAGAATGTGGCCGTTACTACGGAAGAATCTACTGTGGATACCACAGAAGCAACCGTGACACAGGTACCTGACAGCGGGGAAAAAGTTCCCGTACAGAACGCACAGGAGAACAAGACCGAAGATTCCGGCAGCAGACAGGAACACAACGACGGTGGACAGCATGGCAATCTGTTATTACAGAATCTGAAGGAAGACAATTTCCTGGCACAGTTACAGCAGACGGCACAGACAGAAGAAGCAAGAACCGCAGATACGCAGGACATTATGCGTCAGATCATGGATTATATGAAAGTATCCGTCAAGGCGGACAGCTCTGAACTGGAAATGCAGCTTCATCCCCAGAGCCTGGGAACTCTGCATATACAGATGGCATCCAGAAACGGTGTGGTTACGGCCAATTTCATTGCACAGAATGAAACAGTCAAGGCAGCACTGGAAAGTCAGATGGTACAGCTGAAGGAAAACTTTGCAGAGCAGGGTGTCAAGGTAGAAGCTATTGAAGTTACCGTTCAGACCCACCAGTTCGAACAGAATCTGGAGCAGGGAAGAGGCAATAACAGTAATACGGCAAATGAAACGGGTGCAGGTAGAAAGCGTACCCGCAGGATCAATCTGAACGCAGCATTTGCAGAAGAAGAGCCTCAGACCGAAGAAGACCGGATCGCAGCAGATATGATGTCGGCGAACGGCAATACGGTGGATTTTACCGCATAATAAATAACGAAAGGAGAAAAAGGAAATGGCATTGGTTGCACCCGTGGAAAACGGTAAGATCGTAGAGACCGCATCCCAGACTTCCGTGAGTAAAGCTGCAAAGTCCAGCAGCGGAATGGACAAGGAAGCATTTTTACAGCTTCTGGTAGCACAGATGAAATATCAGGATCCTCTGGAGCCTACGTCCAATACGGAATACATAGCACAGTATGCACAGTTCTCACAGGTAGAGCAGATGCAGAATATGTCCAACAGTATGGATCTGCAGAGAGCAAGTTCTCTGGTAGGCAAGGAGGTCTATATCAAGACCACCACATCCTCCGGCGATACCAAACTGGTGCAGGGAAAAGTGGATTATGTGTCCTACGAGAACAACAAAGCTTACCTTTATATCAACGAAAAGAAGTACTCCATTGATGATCTGGATTCCGTAGTGGATACGGATTATCTGAATGCGTACAACAAGGCTTACAACTTTACCGTAAAGCTGAACAAGCTTCCTAATGTAAACGGCATTGATTCCAGTGATGGCAAGACCATTGATGATCTGGAGAAGGAATACAACGATATGACTGATTACGAGAAATCCTTCCTGGCAAAAGATACCGTGAACAGCTTGAATAAGTACATTGAACGTCTCAAGGAGATCCGCAAAGCTGCCGAAGAAGCAGAAGAAAAGAAGGATACCGAGAGCAAGGATGAGTCAGAAGAAACTGACAGCACAGAGAGCGTATAATGCAGTAAGCAGCTGACGCAGAGGGGCAGATGGATATGGATATTCAGAACAACAGTTTTCTGTCCATTGACCAGTTGGCAAATCAGTACTTAAACAGCAGCCGCAAGACCGTAAAAGCAGCACAGGAAAATCTGGTATCTTTCCAGGAGATCCTACAGAACAAAAGCCAGGAACAGAATGTTTCCGGAACGCAGGATCTGAAATTCTCCAAGCATGCCGCCGTACGGCTGGAAAACAGAGGCATTGAGCTGACAGACGCACAGCTGGAACGCTTGAATGACGGAGCAAGAAAAGCGGGACAGAAGGGAATCAGGGATTCTCTGGTGATCGTGGATGACTTGGCCTTTATTGTGAATGTACCCAATAAGACCGTGGTGACTGCCATGAACAGCAGAGAAACCGAAGAAAACGTATTTACAAATATTAACGGAGCCGTTATTATGTAGACCGGACCAGGGATGGAGGTCATGCTCCCTTGAATGACAGAGAGGGAGCACGGTTCCAATACAGGAGGAACAAAGCACTATGATGAGATCATTGTATTCTGGCGTGGCAGGACTTAAGACACACCAGACCAGAATGGACGTAATCGGTAATAATATTGCCAACGTCAACACAACAGCTTACAAATCCAGTTCCATGACTTTCAGTGAACTGATGAGCCAGACCACACAGAAGGCCAGTGGTGCCAACGCTACCACTGGTGTCGGCGGTACCAATGCCAAGCAGATCGGTCTGGGCGTTAAGGCAGGAGCTATCAACACTGCCATTACCACACAGGGTTCCGCACAGTCTACTGGCAACCCCTTTGATATCATGATCACCGGAGACAATTTCTTCGTAGTCAGCAACGGCTCCGAGAACTTTTTTACCAGAGACGGTTCTTTCTATGTAGATGGCGCCGGCAACCTGGCAATGACCAGTACCGGTTACAACGTCATGGGATGGGGCGTGGATAAGACCACAGGTAACATCAAGCAGGATACCGTAACCGCACTGCGTATTATGAGTACAGCAAATATGACATATCCTCCTGAGGCTACCACACAGGCAAATATTTCCGGTATTCTGGATGAGAACGATAAGGATGTGACCAGTGCCAACGGTAAGACCGTAAACCTGAACTTCTTCGATGCGAGAGGTTACAGTTATACTGCAAAATTTACCTTTAAACAGTCTGGCGAACCGAACACCAATGTTTATAGTATGGAACTGACGAAACTGCTGGATTCCACCGGAGCAGAGATCGATATTTCCGCACTGGATTTCGGAAACCGTACCCAGCAGAAGATGGAGACTAAGGTGACATTGAATACCGATGCCTACAAGTGGGATGGAACGATGCTGAAAACAAAGGATGGAACCAAAGATATAGCTGACCTGACGAAAATTTTTAATGCTGATGGAAGCCTGATTGATACTTCAAACAATGCTACAGCAGCAAAGGAACAGCAGGAGGCTTTGGATGCCATTGCAGCAGCTTATGGATATGAGGGATCTACCAATGAATTTTTGAATTTGTATATTACCAGCCCTACAGACACAACGCAACAGCTTACCATGCAGCAGCTGCTTGGCAATATGAGATCTGGTACCGGAGATCAGCTGCTTCCGGCAGACGGCAGTGCTATTACCATGGAAGGTCGTTATTTTGAAGGAACTACTGTGGTATTCAATAAAGACACCGCTAAACTGGAAAGTGTCGGCGGTTCTACTACAAACTTGGGCATTAATGCAGCATTTTCACAGTTAGGTGGCAACTTCTCCGATATTACCATCGACCTGTCCGAATGCACCAACTACGATAACAAGGGTACTTCCACCATCGGTGCCACCAGTGGTGACGGACGTCGTCTGGGAGATATGATCGGTGTATCCATCCAGAAGGATGGTATGATTTACGCAAGCTATGACAACGGTATGACCAAACTGTTAGGCCAGATTGCTACCGCAGCATTTGCCAATGCCTCCGGTCTGGAGAAAGAGGGAGACAACCTTTACTCTGCAACCCTGAACTCCGGTGAGTTCGATGGTATCGGCGTAGACATCACCGCAGGCGGTGGATACATGTCCACCGGTCAGCTGGAGATGAGTAATGTAGACCTGTCTTCCGAGTTTACTGAGATGATCACCACTCAGAGAGGTTTCCAGGCCAACAGCCGTATCATTACCGTATCCGATACTTTGTTGGAAGAACTGACCAATCTGAAGCGTTAATATGTAACTATTCAGAGCCATGCAAATGCAAAAAAGGAAGCCTCGCAGAGGCGATTTTGCAAATGGGGTTCTGAATAGTTGTAAAAATAAAATGACTACATAAAGGGATAGGAAAAAACCTGTCCCTTTTGTATATATAAAAGATCAAGGGAAAAAAGTACTATAAGAAAAAATGAGAAAAATGCACAAAACGGATAAAGTGTAGAAAATGTTCGGATAACAGGGAAGGAGAAGACAGCGTGATAGAAGTTACGAAGATTAATGGGGTCAGGGTATTGGTGAATCCAGACCTGATTGAACTGGTGGAAGAGACCCCGGATACGGTGTTGACACTTACCACCGGAAAAAAAATAATTGTAAAAGAAAGTAGACAAGAAATAAAAAATCTTGTAATATTATACAGAAAGGATATTTTTGCAAGATAAAAAAGCAGAATGTCAGGTGATTTAAGTGGATATAGCATCTTTAGCTGGTATTTTATTGGCATTATTCATGTTGGTATTCGGTATCATAAGCTCCGCGGGCGTCGGAGGATTCAGAGAATATCTGGATCCGGCGTCTGCAATTATCACTTTCGGTGGAGCTTTCTCCTGTACCCTCATGTCCATGAGCTTACAGAATTACATAGCGGGTCTGAAGTCCTTTACTCTGATCTTCAAGGCACCGGCACTGAATACTTCCGAGATGATCGGCAAGATCATAGAACTTTCCAATGTGGCACGTAAGGAAGGTCTGCTGTCTCTGGAAGAAGCAGCAACGGATCTGGAGGAACCTTTCCTGAAAAAGGGAATTCTTCTGATCGTCGATGGTACCGATCCCGAACTGGTACGTGCCATCATGGAGACAGAACTGGTAAGTGTAGAGGGAAGACATAAAGAGACGATCGGTTTCTGGGATACACTGGCGGCCATGGGCCCTGCCTGGGGTATGATCGGTACCCTGATCGGTCTGGTAGATATGTTGTATCACATGGACGATCCGTCCACACTGGGACCTGCAATGGCAGTGGCGTTGATTACTACATTGTACGGATCCTTGCTGGCAAACTGGATCTGTACGCCTGTTTCCAATAAATTAAAAGCAGATAATGCTGTGGAAATGCAGCAGAAGGAAGTTATGATTGAGGGGCTTTTATCCATACAGGCTGGTGAAAATCCCCGTGTCATCGAAGAAAAACTGAAGTCATTCCTTCCTCCGAAGGACAGAACAAGTGCAGATGGTGAAGAGGAAGCAGGGGGTGAAGCATAATGGCAAAACGTAAGCCAGAAGATCCACCTGCTGGATCCCCGGCATGGATGACCACATTCAGTGACCTGATGAACTTGCTGCTGTGCTTCTTTGTTATGTTGTTTTCCATGTCTTCGATAGATGCAACCAAGTACAGCGAAATGGCAGCAGCTATGTCGAACAGCACTTTTAGCATTTTCAATGCCGGATCCACGGCAATCGGTGAGGGTATCCTGATCAGCAACGGCGTCAGCCAGTTGAATGATCTGGATGAGTATATCAGTAATGCCGGAAGAAACGCAGACAGTGAGACGGATTCTGATAATTATGAGAAATATGACAGCGCAGAAGCTTTGGAAGAGGCACTGAATGAGAAAAATCTGGAGAGCAACGAAGAACTGGCTGAAACAGTACAGGAAGCTCTGGTGGAGGACAGCCTTGCAGATCAGGTCAGTGTGTCATTTACGGCACAATATGTGCAGCTATCTATGAAGGGAGCGCTGTTGTTTGATTCCGGAAGTGACAGCCTGAAGGATCAGGCTAAGGAAGTTCTGGACAAGGTGGGAGTGATCCTGGAACGTTACGGAAGTAATTCCACCATAGAAATCGAAGGACATACAGATAATGTCCCTATTCACAGTGCGAGGTTTGCCGATAATGAAGAATTGAGCAGCGCCAGAGCACTTTCCGTGTTCTATTATCTGACAGAGACTACCTCTCTGGATCCATCTGATCTGAGACACGCAGGGATGGGTGACCGTGTACCGGTAGCTGATAACTCCACAGAAGAGGGGCGCAGCAAGAACCGGCGTGTAGAGATCAGAATCTATAATCCATCCACAACATATTAGTGTGGAGAGGGAAAGGAAGCATAAGACCAATGAAGAAAAATCTGATGACAGTATTGATTCTGGCACTGCTGGTGGTGAACATTGTGTTGACCAGCGTCATGCTTGTGAGCATTGTGGGTACGAATAAGAAGACCGCACAACTGGTAGACAATATTACCACTGCCATGAATCTGGAACTTACCGTTCCGGGGGATGAAGAAACAACGAATGTTGCCCTTACCGATACAGAGGTATATAATATTGCAGACTCCATGACAATTCCTCTGAAGAGCGAAGCAGGAGCAAAACAGGATTACATCATGTTTGATGTATCTTTGTCTATCAACAAGAAGCATAAGGATTATAAGACCTATGGCAGCAGTGACACGCTGGCAAGCTATGAGAACCTGATCAAGGATGCTATCACGGCTACCGTTTCCGCACATACAGAGGATGAGTGCAGAGAGGATATGGAAGGCTTAAAAGAGGAGATTCTGAAGTCTGTTCAGGATCTATTCCAATCCGACTTCATCTACAAGGTCGCAATCAGCGGAGTGAAATTCGGCTGATGAAGCGGGAAAATAAGATGACAGGAGGTGAGGGCCTGTGAGTGATATACTTTCACAAAGTGAAATTGATAATCTTCTGAAACAGTTGTCTGAGGGAGACCTGGATGTAGACCAGATCCAGGGGGAGGACGAGAAGCAGGTCAAAAACTATGACTTCAGCCGCCCTACCAAATTCTCCAAAGAACATTTACGAACCCTGGAGATCATATTCGAGCATTACAGCCGACTGATCTCTACGAACCTTCCGGTATATCTGCGCAAGAACGTGCAGGTATCGGTAGCAAGTTCGGAAACGGTTACGTTCAGTGAGTTCTCCAACGCACTTTCGAATCCGTCGGTGCTTGGAATTGTTAATTTTGCACCACTCAACGGCAATATTATTATAGAGATTGCAACTAATCTATGTTATGCCATGCTGGATCGTATGCTGGGAGGCAGCGGCCAGCCATTGGAAAAGAGCAGAGATTTTTCCGATATAGAGTTGACAATCTTACAGAAGCTTTTGGTCATGTTTACGCAGCTGATGCGTGAACCCTGGAAAAACGTTGTTGAGATCTCACCGGTGTTAAGCCGGTTGGAGACGAATCCCCAGTTCGCACAGGTAATTGCTCCCAGCGATATGATCGCTATTGTTACCCTGAATATGAAAATCGGGGATGTCGAAGGAATGGTAAATATCTGTCTTCCTTTCTTTACACTGGAAGATGTGATGGATAAACTGAACACCAAATACTGGTTCTCCACAATGCAGGAGAATCACGATGAACACTACGAGGAGTACATTGAGTCCATGATCCGGAGAGTAGATATTCCGATCAAGGCAGTGCTGGGAAAGAGCACCATTTCGGTGAATGATTTCCTGAATCTGCAGGTGGGCGACTGTATCCGGCTGGATTCCAGAGTCGATACCGACATGAATGTGTATGTGGGCAATATTAAAAAGTTCACGGCACTGCCCGGTACGGATAGAGATTCGTATGCTGTTCAGATCACATCGGTGATCAGAGAGGAGGAGTAACGATGGATGGGATGTTATCTCAGGATGAGATAAATGCCCTGCTGCAAGGTATGGATCTGTCGGATACCGCGGATGGCGGTGATGCGGCAGCAGATCCGGCACCGGAGAACAGTACGGCTGAAAATTATAATAATGAGAATGAAGCTGCGGAGAACGCAGCACCGGTTGTCAGTGACGGAGAGGAACTGACGGATGTAGAGAAGGATGCGATTGGCGAGGTGGCCAATATCAGTATGGGATCCTCTGCCACAACCCTATATTCACTGGTAAACCGCAAAGTAAATATTACAACTCCTGTGGTTACGCTGGCTACATGGAAAAACCTGCTGGACGCCTATGAAAAGCCCTGTGTATTTATTCAGATCAAGTATACCCAGGGACTGGACGGTACCAATATTCTGGTATTAAAAGAACATGATGTAAAAGTTATCACTGACCTGATGATGGGCGGTGACGGTACGAATACAGATGGAGAGCTGGGAGAACTGCATCTGAGTGCAATTTCCGAGGCGATGAACCAGATGATGGGCTCCGCAGCGACTTCCCTTTCCACACTGTTGCAGACGGTAATTGATATCAGCCCGCCTGAGTCTTCTCTTTTTGATCTGACAGAGGTAAAGGATGGCAAGGAAATATCTCCGTTTTTAGGAGGAACCTTTGTAAAAATCGCATTCCGTATGCAGATCGATGATCTGGTAGACAGTTCTATCATGCAGTTGTATCCCATCGATTTTGCCCGTAAGCTGGTAGAGACCTTTATCAATACCCAGATGGGAAGCCTGGGAGAAAGCAACGATCAGGCAGCAACTCAGCCGGAAAGCATACCTGCTCCCGCAGCAGCTCCGCAGAACAATGCAGGACAGATGAATGCCGGCGCAAACAATATGACTCAGATGAATATGCAGCAACCGGATCCCATGGCTATGAATCATATGAATGGCATGAATCAGATGGGCAACATGGGAATGCCACAGATGAACGGCATGAACCAGATGAATGGCATGAACCAGACGGGTGGCATGGGTATGAATCAGATGCCTGGCATGGACATGAATAGCATGAACCAGATGGGGATGAATGGTATGCCTCAGATGGGAATGCAGCAGATGGGGAACATGGGAATGCAACAGATGAATGGCATGGGCATGATGAACCAGATGGGCAATATGGGAATGCCGCAGCAGAATGTCAATGTGCAGCCTGCACAGTTCCAGAGCTTCTCAAATGACAGCATGGGACTTTCCGGACAGGAAAATATTGGTCTGATCAAAGATGTCCCTTTGGAAGTTACCGTAGAGCTTGGCAGAACGACGAAATCCATTTCCGAGATTCTGGAGTTCTCACCGGGTACGATCATTGAACTGGATCGTATTGCAGGAGAACCGATCGATGTTCTGGTAAACGGAAAATTTGTAGCCAAGGGTGAAGTTGTTGTAATTGAAGAAAGCTTTGGCGTCCGTATTACGGAAATTATTAAATAAAACAGAGAATAGACCAAACAAATGGAGGAAAATTAAATGGCAAAGAATATTTTGATCTGCGATGATGCAGCGTTCATGAGAATGATGATTAAGGACATTCTGACCAAGAACGGTTACAATGTTGCAGGAGAAGCAGAGAACGGAATGAAGGCAGTGGAGAAGTTCAAGGAAGTGAATCCCGATCTGGTTCTGATGGACATCACCATGCCTGAGATGGACGGCATCCAGGCACTGAAGGAGATCAAGAAGTTAGACGGTGGTGCTAAGGTTATCATGTGTTCTGCAATGGGCCAGCAGGCAATGGTTATCGAGTCTATCCAGGCCGGTGCCAAAGATTTCATTGTAAAACCTTTTCAGGCAGAACGTGTTATTGAAGCTGTGAAAAAGGTAGTGGGTTAATGATCATACTTACCGGAAAAGCAGACAGTTATGCCCAGTTCATTACAGTATTGTTCATCTTTGTGGCAGTACTGGCGGTAACCGCATTGGTAACGAAATGGATCGCAGGATACCAGAAACAACAGGGAGCGGCAGGCAATATTGAAGTGAGAGAGACCGTTCGGATCGCAAATAACAAATACATTCAGCTGGTCCGGATCGGTGAGTCTTATTTTGCCATTGCGGTCTGCAAGGATACCGTAACGGCCCTGGGACAGATTCCTGCAGAACAACTGAAAGGTAAGACTACATTGGAAAGTACTTCCGGGTTCCGGGAATTATTGGAACGTGCGGCGAAGAAAGAGAATGAAGAGAAAGATCATTGATGCAAGTATAAAATTAAAGACGATTATCTATATGGTATGCCTGCTGGTCACGGTAGGCATATTGTGTATTTGTACACCGGTAAAGGTGCAGGCATCGGAGCGTCATCTGACGGGAGATACGGAAGTTTCCACGGTGATCAATCCGGCGGGAACAGCCACGACCCCGGAAGAGGTAGGACAGCTGAATACGGCGAATACTGTCAGCATTACCTACAATAACGGTAACGGACAGATCAACGGTGCGCTTCGGATTCTGATCACTCTGACGCTGATCGCACTGGCACCGACCATTATTATCATGATGACCTCTTTTACGAGGATCATCATCGTGCTGCATTTTACCAGGTCTGCACTGAATACCCAGACGGCACCGCCGAACCAGATCCTGATCGGACTGGCACTGATCCTGACATTTTTCATTATGGAGCCTACGATCACGAGGATCAATGAGGAAGCAATCCAGCCTTTTGAGGAGGGCACGATCGATCAGGATGAGGCTCTGGAAAAAGGCATGGCTCCCTTACGGGAATTCATGTATCCCCAGACCCAGGTGAAGGATGTGGAGCTGTTCATGGATATTGCGGGTCAGGAGTGGGACGGAACCCTGGAGGATATTCCGAATTCCGTGCTGATTCCCAGCTTTATGATCAGCGAACTGCGAATGGCGTTCTGGATCGGCTTTATGATCTATATTCCTTTTATTGTAATTGATATGGTAGTGGCATCCACTCTGATGAGTATGGGTATGATGATGCTACCGCCGACGACGATCTCCATGCCCTTCAAGATCCTGCTGTTCGTACTGGCAGACGGTTGGGCACTGATCATAGGGCAACTGGTACAGACATTTTATTAGATTCGTAAGATGAGGTTTTGCTATGACGATAGATGCAGTATCGGAAATGACGAATAATGCGTTATATGTGATCATCAAGGTATCCCTGCCGGTGTTGCTGGTATCCCTGGTTGTTGGTCTGGTCATCAGTATTTTCCAGACGGTGACTTCCATTCAGGAGCAGACACTGACCTTTGTACCGAAGATCGTTGCCATCTTTTTGTGTCTGGTGGTTATCGGTCACTGGATGATGAACACGATGGTGGAGTACACGGTGCAATTGTGGTCAAGTTTCAGCCAGTATGTACATAGGTGACGGGAAGAAATATGGTAGATCTTTCTTTTTCAATATATGATCTTGAATATTTTCTGCTGATATTCGTAAGAGTATCCTGCTTTGTATATATAGCGCCTTATTTCGGGATGAATGACACCCCGGCCAGAATCCGGATCGGCATCAGCTTTTTTACGGCGTGGCTGCTTTATGAGACGCTGACACCGGCGGATGCGGTAGTTGTTGACACTGTGATGGAATATGCGGTGATCGTCATGAAAGAGGCAATTGCCGGGCTGCTGATCGGTTTCGGGGCCAATATCTGTATGGCAGTCGTGAATTTTGCCGGTTCCATTGCTGACATGGAGACAGGCCTGTCCATGGCTACGTTACTGGATCCGGCTACGAAAGAGACCACCAGCATTACCGGTGTCTTGTATCAGTATTCTTTTATGCTGATGCTGATCGCTTCCGGAATGTACAGGTATCTTTTCGGAGCACTGGCAGACAGCTTTACACTGATCCCGGTGAACGGGGTGGTGTTTCACGCGGACAGTCTGTTACAATCCATGACAGAATTTATGAGTGATTATATCCTGATCGGCTTTCGTATTGTATTGCCGATTTTTTGTGTGATATTGCTTCTGAATGCAATCCTGGGAGTGCTGGCCAAGGTGTCTCCCCAGCTGAATATGTTTGCAGTAGGTATTCAGCTGAAGGTTCTGGCGGGGCTGACGGCAATGTTCCTTACCACCGGGATGCTTCCGGGGGCTGCCGATTTTGTCTATCAGGAAATGAAAAAGATGGTAGTATCTTTTATCGGAGGTATGATGTGATCCTGGAATATGATTTGCAATTCTTCGCTGCAGAAGGGATGGGCGGAGAGAAGACAGAGCCTGCTACCGAGAAAAAACTATCTGATGCCAGAAAAGAAGGTCAGGTTGCCAAAAGCCGTGAAATTGCCAATGGATTTGGACTTTTGACGGTGTTCCTGGTATTGAAAATATGGGTAGGACACATGGGGTATCAGTTTATAAATGTGTTCAGCGTCATTTACGAGAGAATTCCCGAGGTGGTGACTTTCTGGCATGGAAATATGCCACAGCAGGACACCGCAATCGCATTCCGGCAGATGCTTTTACAGGCCATCATCATTATGGCACCGCTCCTTTTGCTGGGATTAGTGGTGGCATTTTTGAGCGATGTGGTGCAGGTGGGCTGGAAGCCTACGGGAAAACCGCTACAGCCCAAGTTCAGTAAATTGAACCCGCTTTCGGGCTTCAAAAGAATTTTTTCTGCCAATGCGCTGGTGGAACTGATCAAGTCCATTCTGAAGATTGGATTGATCACTTACATATGTTATAATTATCTGAAAGATAAATGGCCTCTGCTGTTTTCCCTGTATGATATGGATCTGATGCAGGCTATTGCATTGATCGGCGGAACGGTGACAGATCTGGGAATCCGGGTGTCTCTGGTCTATATGATCATTTCGGCTGCGGATTTTATCTACCAGAAGTACAAATTCAGCAAAGACATGCGAATGACCAAGCAGGAGATCAAGGAAGAGTACAAGCAGCAGGAAGGTGATCCGCAGATCAAGGGGCGTATCCGTCAGAAGATGCAGGAAGCTTCCAGACGGAGAATGATGCAGAATCTGCCCCAGGCGGACGTGGTCATCACGAACCCCACTCATTATGCGGTGGCAATCAAATACGATCCGGAGGTGGCGGATGCCCCTATTGTGATCGCGAAAGGTGAGGATTATCTGGCAGCGAAGATCAAGGAGATCGCCAGAGAGCATCAGATAGAAATCGTAGAAAACAAACCACTTGCCAGAATGCTGTATGCAAACGTGGATGTGGGACAGGCGGTGCCACCGGAATTGTACCAGGCGGTAGCAGAAGTCCTGGCGTTTGTATATCATCTGCAAGGGAAAGTATAGAAGTATAGAGAAGAAATAGAAACATTAGCAAAAAGATGAAAATACACAAAAAGAGAAAGGAGGTCAGGCACAGATGAAAATGAAAAAAGCGGATGTGGCGGTAGCAATTTATATCATGGCTGCCATTATCATGTTTATTGTGCCGATTCCCTCCTGGCTGCTGGATATTCTGTTAGCAATTAATATTTCCGTGGCGCTGACGATCCTGTTCGCCACGATGTTCAGTAAGGAAGTTCTGGATATGTCCTTCTTCCCTACGATGCTGCTGTTTACCACGATCTTCCGTATTGCGCTGAATACCTCATCCACCCGTCTGATCCTGAGAGACGGCAATGCAGGTAATGTCGTAGAAACTTTCGGTGAGTTCGTAGGTGGCGGTGATCTGGTCATCGGTGTCATTATCTTCATCATTCTGATCCTGATCCAGTTTATGGTCATCAACAAAGGTTCAGAGCGTGTATCTGAAGTAACAGCGAGATTTACCCTGGATGCAATGCCCGGTAAGCAGATGGCTATTGATGCGGATCTGAACACCGGAGCCATTACAGATGCGGAAGCAAAGAAGAGAAGAGAGAAAATCCAGGAAGAGGCAAGCTTTTTCGGTTCCATGGATGGTGCCGTAAAATATGTAAAAGGAGATGCGGTTGCGGGTCTTCTGATCACCACCATCAATATTGTGGGTGGTATCATCATGGGAATGACGAGACAAGGCATGGATATTACCAGCGCTCTGAATAAATACGCTATCCTGACTATCGGTGACGGTCTGGTAAGCCAGATCCCCTCCCTGTTGATCTCACTGTCCACCGGTATTCTGGTGACCAAGGGAAGCAAGGATGCTGACTTCGGTACGACACTGGTAAGCCAGTTGTTCGGTGTACCCAAGGGTCTGTACCTGGTGGGAGCCATGCTGGCAATCCTGGGATTCGTGACAGAATTGAACACGATCCTGTTCGTGGGATTGGGACTGGTGTTTATCATCGTGGCAAGAAATATCGAGGGCACGATCGAGACAGCACAGATCGAACAGGAGGTAGACAGTGAGGAAGCTGCGGCGGAGGAGATCCGGCAGCCGGAAAATGTCAACAGTCTGTTGCAGGTGGATCCCATCGAGCTGGAATTCGGTTACGGTATTATTCCTCTGGCGGATGTGAACCAGGGCGGTGACCTGTTGGATCGCGTGGTTATGATCCGAAGACAGATTGCGCTGGAACTTGGTACGGTGGTGCCTATTATCCGTTTGCGTGATAATATTCAGCTGAATCCGAATCAGTATATCATCAAGATCAAAGGTATTCAGGTCAGTGAGGGAGAAATCCTGTTTGACCATTATATGGCAATGAATCCCGGTTATGTGGAAGAGGAGATTACGGGTATCCCCACGTTCGAGCCTTCCTTCCATCTGCCGGCTATCTGGATCACGGAAGGTCAGAGAGAGCGGGCGGAGAGCCTGGGCTACACGGTAGTAGATCCCCCTTCCATCATCGCTACGCATCTGACGGAGATCATCCGCCAGCACATTGCGGAGCTGCTGACCAGACAGGATGTACAGAACCTTATCAACAATGTAAAAGAGAACAATCCTTCTCTGGTGGACGAGCTGGTACCAAAGTTGTTGGGACTGGGCGAGATCCAGAAAGTATTGCAGAATCTGTTGCGGGAGGGAATCTCCATCCGGGATCTGCTGACGATTCTGGAGACTCTGGCGGATTATGCACCGACGACAAGGGATACCGATATCCTGACGGAGTATGTGAGACAGAGCTTAAAGAGAGCAATCTCCACCAAGTATTTCCCTTCCCACGAGACTACCAGTGTGCTGACGCTGGATCCAAAGATCGAGCAGGAAGTCATGGGAAGCGTAAAACAGACAGAGACAGGAGCTTTCCTGAATCTGGATCCCGCCAGAAGCAAAGCAATTCTCAATGCGGTGGGAGAAGAGATCAAAAAGCTGGAAAACATGGGAAAGACCCCCATTATCATGACATCACCGATCGTAAGAATGTATTTCAAGCGGCTGACCGAAGATTATTATCCGGATCTGGTCGTAGTGTCTTACAACGAAGTAGAATCGAATGTGGAATTGCAGTCTGTGGGTATGGTCACAGCTTAAGATATTAAGCGCATTGAACCGACACAGGAACGAGGAACAGTATGATAATTAAGAAATTTACCGGGAAAACAGAAGCAGAGGCAACAGAGGCTGCGAAAAAAGAATTGGGAAACGGACTGGTGATCATGAATGTCCGTGAAGTGAAAAAGAAAGGGCTGTTCTCTTTTCTGTCACCGAAGCAGATCGAGGTGACCGCTGCGCTGGAGGATGAGTCCCCACAGAGATCTGTGGTAAACAGTCTGAATCGTACGGAAGCTTCCGGGGCAGGTGTAGGTACGGCGAAGACTGTATCGATGAAAAACAGCACGGAAAATATAGAAAAAAAGCTGGATAGTCTGCAGACGCTTTTGGAAAGTCAGTTAAACAGCAGACCGGTAGATGCAAATACGGAGAAGGCAGCGGAAGCACAGAAAGAAGCTTTGGACAGTGAAGCGGAAGCAGCAGTGGAAAAGCAGGAAGAAAAAGAGGACGAGCAGAATCCGGAGCAGGATAAGTTCATCCGTCTGCTGTATAACAAAATGCTGGATAATGAGATGGATGAAAAATATGTCAACAGTATTCTGGAGGATGCTTCCAAGACAAAGAAAGCGGATCTTCCCTTTGATTATCTACTGGCGAATATTTATCAGAAGATGGTGTTGAAATTCGGAAAATCCGAAGGAATCACTCCGGCGGAGGACGGACCGAGAATCGTATGGTTCATCGGACCTACCGGTGTGGGTAAGACGACTACCATCGCCAAACTGGCAGGAAAATATTGTGTGGAAGACAAGAAAAAGGTGGCTCTCCTTACGGCAGATACCTATCGTATTGCGGCAGCGGAGCAGTTGCGGACCTATGCCAATATTCTGGAGACACCTTTCCGCGTGATCTATACACCGGAGGAGTTGCAGACCGCCATTGATGATTACTGGGACTGTGATTATATTTTTATCGATACAGCGGGGAGATCGCACCAGAATGCGGAACAGTTGGAGAAAATGAAGGAAATGGTGGGTGGACTGAAGAGACCGGAGGACTATCAGGTATTTCTGGTATTAAGTGCTACCACAAAATACAGGGATCTCCAGAAGATCGCAGACTGTTACGGAAAGATCGCAAAGTTTGAGTTGATTTTTACAAAGTTGGATGAAACAGAAGCAGTGGGGAATCTGCTGAACATAAAGCTTTATACGGATGCACCGATCGCATATGTGACCTGTGGTCAAAACGTTCCGGATGACATGGAAATGTTCAATCCTCAGAAGACGGTGAAACAGATCCTCGGAGGTAAGGAATAGAGAGGAAGGAAGAAAGCTTTAACAGAAAGGCGCGTGAAAATGGATCAGGCGGAACAGCTAAGGATCATTAAAGCAAATAACCAAATACGACCTACTGCAAGAGTCATTACCGTTACTTCCGGCAAGGGTGGCGTGGGAAAATCCAATATGTCCATCAATCTGGCAATTCAATTCCGCAAAATGGGCAAACGGGTGATCATTCTGGATGCTGATTTCGGGCTGGCGAACATCGAGATCATGTTCGGAGCAATACCGAAGCACAACCTGTGTGATCTGGTTTACGAGGGCAAGAGCATCAGTGATATCATTACCTGGGGCCCTATGGAAGTGGGATTTATTTCTGGTGGTTCGGGAATTGCCGGGATGTCCAATCTGGGAAAAGATGCCCTGACCTGTATCATACAGAATCTGGCGGAGCTGGATGCCCTGACGGATATCATTATCGTGGATACCGGAGCGGGAATCTCTGACAGTGTGTTGGAATTTCTGGTGGCCAGCGGGGAAGTGCTGCTGGTGACCACACCGGAGCCTACTTCCATCACGGATTCCTATTCTCTGCTGAAGGCACTGTACAGACATCCGAGATTCCAGGAGGATTTCACGAAGGTGATGATGGTGGCCAACCGGGTAAGTAATATCAAGGAAGGCCAGGTACTGTTTGACAAGCTGAATGCAGTCGTGACCAGATACCTGAAAATTCCCATGACTTATATGGGATGTGTACCTCAGGATCCTCAGGTCATGCAGGCGGTGATGCAGCAGGTACCCGTATCCATACAGAATCCGGGAGCAAAGGCAAGCCAGGCTTATCAGAGAATCGCAGAGAGAATGTGCGAAAAAGAAGACGATACAGCGCAGGAGCAGCAGCCCAGGCGCGGAATGGCAGCATTTTTTTCTCACATTATAGGTACGAGAAATGGAGCTACAAAACAGTCCAGATAAGAGAGGTATGAACTTATGTTATCCAGATTTGTGGAAGAAGGATCGAAAATAGAGCTCCGCGCATTGCAGCGGGGGTTGGAGGAAAAGGGAGCAGAAAGCACGGCAAAGGTGTACCAGAGCCGGGTGCTGCAGATTCTGTCGGAGGATACCCTGGAGATCTCCATGCCCATGGAGCAGACCAGACTGATACTTTTGCCGGTGGACTCGGAATACGACATGATCTTTTTCGAGGAGAACAGCCTGTACCAGTGCTTTGCAAGGATCATAGACCGGTACAAAAGCAACAACGTATATGTGCTGGTCATGGAACTGACCAGCAATCTGCGGAAATATCAGAGAAGAGAATATTATCGTTTCAGCTGCGCACTGGATATGTGTGCCAGAAATCTGGAGGAAGAAGAGATCCAGGCACTGGAGAAAAATTCTCCTTATGAACTGCAGCCGGGACTTCCTTTGAAACACAGCGTGATCGTGGACATCAGCGGCGGAGGACTGCGATTTGTGTCTACCCAGCGATATGAACCCGGCAGTCTGATCCTGTGCAGTTATCATCTGGTGAAAGACGGAGAACAGAAAAAGTACGAGGTGGTAGGCAAAGTACTGGCGGTAAGAGAACTGGAGAAACGCAAGGGGACGTTCGAACACCGGGTACAGTACTATAACCTGGACGTAAATACAAGAGAAGAAATCATCCGCTTTATTTTTGAAGAAGAGCGTAAGAGTCGTAAAAAGGAGAGATTGGACTAATGCCAAAAAAAATACTGGTTGTTGATGACTCTGCACTCATGAGAAGAGTGCTGTGTGATATAATAGATACTGACATAAGGTTCCAGGTGGCTGACCGGGCAAAAGACGGATTGGAAGCATTCGATCTGTTGAGCCGAAACAGTTACGACGCAGTTGTCCTGGATGTGAATATGCCGCGTATGAACGGCCTGCAGCTTTTACAGGAGCTGCGTAAATACAAGATTCCCGCCCGTGTGATGATGGCCAGCACCGATACGAAGGAAGGCGCCAGAACCACTCTGGATGCTCTGGAACTGGGAGCGTTGGATTTTGTACATAAGCCGGACAGCGCAGTAGACTGTCGTGGTGAGAATTTCCGCAGAGAATTCCTGCGGACACTGAATGTGGTAGCGAACAGCAAACTGCCGGTATTTGCCGAGGAAGCGAAGCTTACCGAGGAAAAAGGCACGGTAAAAGAGATGATGAAGATCATCAATCATCATCCGGTCAGCGTGTCGGGTAGCAAGGTCGTAGCCATTGCCAGTTCCACAGGAGGCCCGAAATCTCTCCAGTCGGTGATTCCCTTATTGCCGGCGAATCTGGATGCACCGGTGCTGGTAGTACAGCATATGCCTGTGGGATTCACAGCATCCCTTGCAGAACGGCTGGATAATTTGAGCCAGCTTCATGTAAAGGAAGCAGCAGAGGGAGAAGAACTGAAAAAGGGATGGGTCTACATCGCCATGGGCGGCAAACACCTTAATGTTGTCACATCCCCGGCTGGACGCCATACGCTGCATCTGTCGGAGGAACCTTACAGGGAAGGTGTCAGACCCTGTGCCAATTATATGTATGAGTCCCTGCAGACCAGCCGCTTTGATTCGGTAGTCTGCGCCGTTATGACGGGAATGGGAGCGGACGGAACGGAAGGAATCGGGAAACTGAAAGCTTCCAAAAAGTCCTATGTGATTGCACAGGATCAGGATACCAGCGTAGTATTTGGAATGCCTAAGAGTATCATCGCAGCCGGGCTGGCAGATCAGGTAGTACCGTTAGATCAGATCGCCCAGGAGATCATACTGCATGTAGGAGTAGTAAAGTAGCAAGCAATATATGCCGTTTCCGGCAATACCGTGACCGGCAGAATGGAGGAAGAGATGGACGTAAGCCAATATCTTGAAATTTTTCTGGATGAAACAAATGAACATCTGCAGAACTTGAACACACAGATTCTGGAACTGGAGTCAGATCCTGAAAACATGGACAATATCAATGAGATATTCCGTGCCGCGCATTCCCTGAAAGGAATGGCAGGAACCATGGGCTACAAGCGTATGCAGAACCTGACCCATGACATGGAGAATGTGTTCTCGGAAGTACGTAACGGCAATATTAAAGTAAAACCGGAAATGATCGATGTATTGTTCCAGTGTCTGGATGCTCTGGAAGAGTACAAGAACAATATTCAGGAGACCTCTGATGAGGGAACCAACGACAATGAGAATCTGATCAAGGCCCTGAATGATATTTTAAACGATGGCAAGACGGAGGAGGCTCCCGCTGCCAAGGAAGAGGCTCCCACTGCCACAGCACCTGCAGCTGAATCCGGCGCAGACGGTGGTGAAAAATGGAATGACATTGCTTTTGATGACAGCCAGATCCGTGTGATCAAAGAGGCTATGAAGCAGGGTAAAAATGTATACGGCATCAATGTAGTGGTACAGGAAAGCTGTATCCTGAAGGCCGCAAGAGCATTCCTGGTATTCAAGGCAGTGGAGGAAAAAGGTGAGATCATCGTATCCATGCCCAGCGCACAGGATGTAGAGGATGAGAAGTTCGACAAGGACTTCACACTGATCGTTCTGTCTGATTACTCTCTGGATGATATTATCAAGTCCGCAGAGAGCGTATCTGAGATCGCACAGGTAACCGGTGCGGTACTGGAACTGGAGAAGACCAAGAATTACCATGCGGAAGAGGAAGCAATCGAACCCGCAGAAGAGAAGAAGGAAGCAGTGGCAGAGGTCAAGGCTGCAGAACAGCCCAAGAAGGAAGAAAAGAAGCCTGTAGCCGCAGCCAAGGCACCGGAAAAGAAACCCGCCAATAAGCCGGTCGTCAACCGTACCGTGCGTGTAGATATTGAAAAACTGGATTCCCTGATGAATCTGGTAAGTGAGCTGATCATTGCCAAGAACTCTCTGGTAGCTGCGTCCAGCAATGACCAGGGCAATAATTCCGCATTCAATGAGCAGATCGAGTATCTGGAAAACGTAACCACGAACCTTCATGAATCTGTAATGAAGGTACGAATGGTACCTATTGAGAGCGTTGTTGTGAAGTTCCCCAGAATGATCCGTGATCTGTCCAAGAAGCTGGACAAGAAGATGGAATTGTATATGAGTGGTGAAGAGACCGAACTGGATCGTACCGTAGTAGACGAGATCGGAGATCCTCTGATGCATCTGCTTCGTAATTCCGCAGACCATGGTCTGGAATCCGCAGAGGTACGTGCACAGCGTGGCAAGCCGGAACAGGGATCTATCTTCCTGGATGCTTATCAGGATGGTAATAACGTAGTCATCGAAGTAAGGGATGATGGTAACGGTATTGATGTAGAAGCTGTTAAGAATAAAGCAATCGAACGTAATCTGGTAACCACGGAGCAGGCTGCTAATATGTCTGAGAAGGATATTATCAACCTGCTGTTCCAGCCTGGATTCTCTACTTCTGAGAAGGTGACCGACGTTTCCGGCAGAGGTGTAGGTCTGGATGTTGTTAAGTCCAAGATCGAATCCTTAAGCGGTGAAGTGGAAGTGAAATCCAAGTGGGGAGAGGGAAGTACCTGGACCATTCGACTGCCTCTGACCCTTGCAATTATCCAGGCACTGATGGTAGTCGTAGGAGGAGAAAAATATGCGATCTCTCTGGGATCCATCCAGACGATCGAAGATATCTCTCCCAACGATATCAAACTGGTAGAGAACAAAGAAGTGATCAACTTGAGAGGAACCGTGATTCCTCTGATCCGTCTGACTGAGGTACTGGATGTAGAGAGTACCAGATCCCCTGAGGACAACCTGATCGTTGTCATTGTCAAGAAGGGCGATAAGATGGCAGGTCTGGTTATCGACGAACTGATCGGACAGCAGGAGATCGTTATAAAGTCTCTTGGCAAATACATCAAGCAGTGCAAATTCATCAGTGGTGCAACGATCCTTGGTGACGGCGAAGTAGCACTGATCCTGGATGCCAACGCATTACTGTAAGGAGGGAGATGACAGTTATGGAAGAACTTAGCATGAAAGAAACTTTAAAGGCCGGAGACGAGCGTAAAGTTGAGGAGGATTTTTTCCAGTATATTGTGATCCGCCTCGGAGATGAGCAGTACGGTATCGATATCCGATACATTGACAATATTGTAAGAATGCAGCATATCACCAGAGTGCCCAAGGTACCCGCATATTTAAAAGGTGTCATCAATCTGCGTGGTGAGGTTCTGCCGGTCATGAGTCTTCGCGTGAAGATGGGACTGGAGGCAGACGAACTGACCCGTGCTACCAGAATCATCATTCTGAAGCAGGAACAGCAGGGCAGTGTAGGAATCATTGTGGATGAAGTAAGAGAAGTAGTGACTCTGGGAAGCAGTGAGATTGAGAAATTATCACAGAATACCGCTGAGAGCAAAAAGAGCTTTATTACAGGTGTAGGCAAACACAATGGGGAACTGATCTCTCTGTTGGATCTGAATTCCATCACATTGGAGGAAAATGCATAAAGGAGACTGATCCATGGGAGATCTGAGTTTAGAGAAAGTTTCGGAAACATATCTGGACGTTTTAAAAGAAATTGGCAACATTGGAGCGGGCAACGCTATGACAGCACTCTCCCAGATGCTGAACTGTAAGGTAGATATGAAGGTACCGCAGGTAAAGCTTTTGGATTTCAACGAAGTAGGAGCATTGATGGGAGGAGAAGAGCAGGTAATGGTCGGTGTCTTCCTGGGAGTGGAAGGAGATATCACCGGCAGCATGATGTTTCTGGTAGAACAGGGCAGCGCCAAGCATCTTCTCCATAAGATCATGGGAGACATGGTACAGCAGGAAGGGTTCTCCGAGATCGAATTTTCTGCCATGCAGGAGATCGGCAACATTATTACGGGAGCTTACCTGAATTCCCTGTCCATGATGACGAATCTGACCATTATTCCTACCCCACCGTCTCTGACACTGGATATGGCAGGAGCTATTCTCAGTGTTCCAGCCATTGAATTCGGAACATTGGGAGACAAGATTCTGCTGATACAATCTCAGTTTTATGACGAAGTTGAGATCGACGGATATTTTATTCTGGTTCCCGATATTGAATCCTACCCGAAGATTCTGACATCTTTGGGAATACCTATAGCATAGATTCAGAAGCGCAGAAGAAGGGGAGCAGAATGAGCGAGATTATTAAAGTAGGGATGGCGGACCTGAAGACCTGTGTAAGCCCAGATGGAGTGACAACTCTGGGACTGGGCTCCTGCGTGGGAATCGCAATCCGCGACCCGGTGACAAAAATAGGCGGTCTGGCACATATTATGCTGCCGGACAGCACTACGATCCGTAACAGCAGTCAGAACATTGCAAAATTTGCAGATACCGGAATCGATGAACTGGTACGACAGATGGAGAAGCTGGGAGCCAAAAAAGCGAGAATGGTTGCCAAGATTGCTGGCGGAGCTACTATGTTCACGTTTCAGGGGAAAAACGACATGATGCAGGTGGGGGACCGTAACGTGGAGGCTGTGAAGAAGAAACTGAAAGAGATCAGTATTCCTATTTTGGCACAGGATACAGGTAAGAATTACGGAAGAACCGTAACTTTTTATCCGGAGACCGGAGAGTTCCATATTCGTGCGGTAGGAAAGAGTGAGTCCATCATTTAAGGATGGATGACCGGATGGGTAAATTATGAACAGAAAGAATATGCCATTGCTTTTGATGCTGATCGCAGGTGCGTGTACCTGGATCGTAACGCTGGTGAGAAGTTATTCGTTACTGGCAAGTCTTGTGGCACTTTTTACTGTTATGCTGCTGTTTTATTGTCTGGGAAGTGTGATCCGGCTGTTGCTGGACCGGTTCGACAGACAGAATGAAGAGAAGGCAAAACAGGAGCAGGAAGAAAAAGAGAAGGCTTTACAAGAGGAAGAAGCTGCTGGGTCACAGGAGGACACAGCGCAGAAGGGTGTAAGCGATTCGAATGGATGAAGCCGGTAAGAAAAGGTTATTAGAAGAATATGCTGCTAATAAACGACCGGAGACCAGAGAACAGTTGATACTGGAGTATGCTCCGCTAGTCAAGGCAGTAGCGGGACGGCTGAGTATGTATCTGGGCTATAATGTGGATTACGAAGACCTGGTCAGTTACGGGATTTTTGGACTGATTGATGCCATTGACAAGTTCGACTGCCTCAAAGAGGTAAAGTTTGAGACTTATGCCAGTCTGAGGATCCGGGGAGCCATTCTGGACCAGATCCGTAAAATGGACTGGATTCCCCGAACGATAAGACAACGGCAGAAGAAGATCGACGCGGTCATCAAGGAAGTGGAACAGACCACGGGACGCAGTGCAACGGATGAAGACATTGCAGCGGGACTGGGAATTTCTTCAGAGGAATATCTGGACTGGCAGTCCCAGATGAAGATCACCGGCCTGATATCCCTGAACGAGTATATGGATCAGGGAAGTGATGTCTCACAGGATTATAGCAGACATATGACAGCACGTTTTGATGGTCCGGAAGAAAGTGTGGAAAAAGAAGAACTGACCAAGGTTCTGGGAGAAGCACTGGAACTTCTGACGGAAAAGGAAAAGAAAGTAGTTACGCTATATTATTATGAGGATCTGACATTGAAGGAAATCAGTAACATTCTGGAGGTGTCGGAGTCCAGGGTATCCCAGCTACATACCCGTGCTTTACAGAAAATGAAGACAAAAATGGGAGACTACATGGGACTTTTGTAGAACCTCGTTGACCCGTAATGGAATGCGGGATGGGAAGGCAGAGGAAAAGGCGTATGCAGAATGGCTATTTTCAAGTGGTGAGAACACCGGGAGGTTATGGATTACAGATCTTCCAACCCAAGGATGGAGGAGAGGACGTAAGACTGCAGGAGGTAATGGATTATCTGGACAGACAATCCATACCTTATGATCCCATGTCCATTAAAAAGGCGATACTCGCAGAAGAAGACGCGGTCTGCTTTCTGGAACGAAAGGATTGTCCGGAAATCGAGGAATCCTGTCGTATAGAAGTCAGTGAGGACAATTTGCAGGCAATCGTACGGTTCTATCCGGCTTCACAGACCGGGAAACGGGCAACAATGGACAGTGTGATCAAAGATCTCCGGTTCCGGAATATTGTCTATGGAATCCAGATGAGTGTTCTGCAGGATCATTTTATGTCTGACGGAATTTATTGCACCGATCTGGTAGTGGCCCGGGGAAAAGAACCCAGACATGGCACAGACGCCTATATCAAATATTATTTTAATACGGATGTTCACGCACAGCCGACACTGAAAGATGATGGGACGGTGGATTATTTCCATCTGAACATGATCAACCCCTGTAAAAAGGGACAGCTGCTGGCAGAGGTCATTCCGGAGGACGAGGGAGAGTACGGAACTACCGTACAGGGTGCCAAGATCCGGCCCAGACAGGTGAAAAAAGCCCATCTGGAGTTCGGTCATAATATAGAGATTTCCGAAGACCGGAGAAGACTCACTTCTCTGGTGGATGGACATGTTTCCCTGGTAGAGGGAAAGGTGTTTGTATCGGATGTCTACGAAGTGGAAAATGTGGATCTGTCTACCGGAAATATTGATTTTGAGGGAAGCGTACAGGTAAATGGCAATGTTTCCTCCAATTTCGTCATCCGGGCAGGCGGCAATGTGATCATAAGCGGTGTCGTGGAAGGTGCCTACATTGAGGCTGGGGGCAATATCATCATTGCCCGCGGAATGAATGGTATGGCAAAGGGTACGCTGAAAGCTGGGGGCAATATTGTGGCAAAATTCCTGGAGAATGCTACAGCCAGTGCCGGAGGCTATGTCAGCACGGAGTCGATCCTGCACAGCAATGTGATAGCGGCAACAGAGATTCAGGTAACCGGCAAGCGAGGATTTATCACCGGCGGTCATGTACGTGCCGGACAGAAGATTGAGGTTAAGACGCTGGGGGCAATGCTGGGAGCGCCGACGGTAGTGGAAGTTGGTGTGGATCCGGAGAAAAAGGCAGAATATATGAAGATGCAGAAGGAAGTCTCCGAGATTGTGAAGAATATCCGCAGTCTGCAGCCGATCCTTGCGAATTTTGCAGAAAAAAAGAGCAAGGGAGTCCGTTTTACACCGGATCAGATCAACTATATCAGAAACACTGCAGCTTCCATGGAGACACTCAATAAGAGTCTGGAGGAAAAGAACCGGCGTATGCAGGAACTGCAGCTGGAGTTCAATCCGCAGGAGCGGGCCATGGTGCAGGTACGGGGAGAAGTGTACCCGGGTACTACGATCATCATCGGAGATTCTTCCATGCAGGTGAAGAGTACCTATCATTATTGCCGGTTCGAGCGCATTGACGGAGATGTGAAGTCCACACCATTGTAACCGGCAGCAGATTGTTGCAGGAACAGAAAATGGCAGAAAAGAGGAATGTCTTATGTCGTTTGGATCTTTGGAGGTTGCGTCGATCCCGCGAACGCAGGATTACACGACGATGAAGCAGAATGAAGACAATAAGGGTGCATTTCAACAGATGACGCTGGGAGAGCATGCACAGAAACAGAGTGAACAGCGGACCAGAGAAGTGCACAGCAGTGATAATGCAGACTGGTATACGGGGCAGTATGATGCCAAGGAAAAAGGAAAGAATGAGTATGCCGGTAACGGTGGTAAACACCGGAAAAAAGAAAATTCCGAAAAAGATGGTGTGGTGGTGACGAAACAGCATCAGGGATTTGACATTAAGATCTGAGAATACAAAGGAAAAGCAGTATGGGTATATTAGAAGTGGTTCTGCTGATCGCAGGAATCGTAATATTTATAGGAAGTTTTTTATTGCCTTCCGGAAAAGAAAGCGGAATCAATAAAGAAGCAGCAAAAGAAGAGATCAAAGGTCTTATGGAAGAAGAAATGCAGACAGTTCGCAGTCAGATGCAGGATAAAATGGACGAGACCTCGGAAGATGCGCTGGAGAAGGCGGAACGTTCCTTGGAACGTCTGACTAATGAAAAGATCATGGCAGTGAGTGAATATTCCGATACGGTATTGCAGGAAATTCACAAGAACCATGAGGAAGCCATGTTTTTATACGATATGCTGAACAATAAGCATGCCAATATCAAAGATACCGTATCCAAAATGGATAAGGCAGTGAAGGCGGCAGAAGACAAGGCTAAGGTCAAAGCGGAAGAGAACGTGAAGACACAGAAGGAGAATGTGACGGAAGAACAGCTGACAGAAGTACAGGAACCGGCAGAGACGATAGAGCCGTCCGGCTCCCCGGAGATCGGATTCATGGGGGAGACCGCAGAAGAAGGTCAGAACAATAACGAGAAGATTCTGGAAATGCACAGACAGGGCAAATCCACAGTGGCGATTGCCAAGGAACTGGGGCTGGGTGTCGGTGAAGTAAAGCTTGTGATCGACCTATATAAGGCCTGACAGTAATCGTGTGAATTAAGGACGGAGATATCGATGAAATTAAAATATTATCTGCGAGGTCTCGGAATCGGTATGATCGTGACGGCATTGATCCTGGGAATCAGTTTTTCCAACCGGCAGGATCAGACATCCCAGATCATGACGGATGACCAGATCAGAGAGCGTGCGGCAGAACTTGGAATGGTGGACAGCAGTGAACTGACGCTGGCGGCACTGCAAAACAGTGCAAAACAGCCGACGGAAGGCACAGCGGAGGAAAACACGCAGACACAGGAACAGAACAATATAGAAGCGGAACCGGAGACCACGGTTCCCGCAGAGACACAGGCTACGGTGGAACCGGAGACAACTCAGGAACCGGAAACTACAGCAGAGCCAGAGCCTGAGAAGACGGCGGAACCTGAAAAGACGGCGGCACCGGAGACAACCGCAGAGCCGGAAGTAACCGAAGCACCACAGCGGACACAGACCGCCAGCATAACAATCCAGAGAGGCGATGATTCCGGCAGTGCCAGCAGACGGCTCTATGAGGCCGGACTGGTGGAGAATGCAAAGGCATTTGACAATTATTTATGCAACAACGGCTACAGCCGCAGTATCAATCCCGGCACATATGAGATCGCTCCCGGGACTTCCGAAGAGGAAATTGCTAAAATAATCACAGGAAAACATTAAAAACCCCTTGTCATAGGGGTTTTTCTATGTTATAATCGCACTGTTGTGACAAAAAACACGCCTTTCGATTTGACGATGGTGCTCCTGCCAAAATGCAGAGGTCTTCGCCAGAGCTAACCGGGTTCTTAACGCGTCCCGGCAGAAAAGAAATGCGGAAGATTTTAACCAAATGGAGGTAAAGACATGAGCGTTATTTCTATGAAGCAGTTACTTGAAGCAGGTGTTCATTTTGGACATCAGACCAGAAGATGGAACCCTAAGATGGCTCCTTACATCTTCACCGAGAGAAACGGTATCCACATCATCGACCTGCAGAAGTCCGTTGTAAAGGTTGACGAGGCTTACAAGGCAGTATCCGAGATCGCCGCACAGGGTGGCACCATTCTGTTCGTTGGTACCAAGAAGCAGGCACAGGACGCTGTAAAGGTTGAGGCTGAGCGTTGTGGTATGTACTATGTAAACGAGAGATGGTTGGGTGGTATGCTGACCAACTTCAGAACCATCCAGTCCCGTATCGCAAGACTGCATGCAATCGAGACCATGTCTCAGGACGGTACTTTCGATGTACTGCCTAAGAAGGAAGTTATTCAGTTAAAGAAAGAATGGGAGAAGCTGGAGAAGAACCTGGGCGGTATCAAGAACATGACCAGAGTTCCCGACGCTATCTTCGTTGTAGATCCCAAGAAGGAGAGAATCTGCGTACAGGAAGCTCATGCACTGGGCATCACTCTGATTGGTATCGGTGATACCAACTGTGATCCTGAAGAGTTGGATTACATCATCCCCGGTAATGATGACGCTATCAGAGCCGTTAAGCTGATCGTTTCCAAGATGGCTGATGCTGTGATCGAAGCAAAGCAGGGCGAAGCTGTATACAGTGACGCTGACGTTGCTACCGAGGCTGAGGATATCGAAGAGGTTGCAGCTGACGCCGAATAATCCGATTCCATAAGAAAAGCATAGGAACCCAGATTGCGATGCCTGTCATTACGGTCTGGGTTCTTGAGGATAATATATTAATTAAGAAGAGAGGATAAAAAAATGGCAATTACCGCATCTATGGTAAAAGAGCTCCGTGAAATGACCGGCGCTGGTATGATGGATTGTAAGAAGGCTCTGAACGAGACCAATGGAGATATGGACGCAGCTGTTGAGTTCCTGAGAAAGAACGGACAGGCTAAGGCTGAGAAGAAAGCAAGCCGTATCGCAGCAGAAGGTGTTGCTCGAGCAGCTATCTCCGCAGATGGCAAGACCGCTTGCGTAATCGAAGTAAACTCCGAGACCGACTTCGTTGCAAAGAACGAGACCTTTACTTCTTTCGTAGAGGCTGTTAATGCAGCAGCACTTGCTTCCGATTTACAGGGTGGCAAGGATGGCGAAGATATCGAAGCACTGTTAGCAGTTCCTTTCGAAGGCGCAACCGTTAAGGATGCTCTGGTAGAGAAGACTGCAACCATCGGTGAGAAGCTGTCCATTCGCCGTTTCGAGAAGGTAGCCGGAGATGTAGCAGTATCCTACATCCATGGTGGCGGCCGTATCGGTGTTATCGTTGCAGCTAACGGCGCATCTGATGACGCAGCAAGAGAAGCACTGACCAACATCGCTATGCAGGTAGCAGCTATGAATCCTACCTACATCAGCAGAAATGATATTTCCGCAGAAGAGCTGGCTAAGTTACAGGAGATCACTGTTGACGCAGCTCTGAACGATCCTGCATCCCTGCCTAAGCCCATTCTGAACAAGCTGATCGACAAGGCTATGAACAGTTCTGCATGGAGCGATGAGGACAAGGCTATCTACGAAGAGAAGAAGAGCAACATGAACTACCTGTTCAACTTTCTGTCCAAAGAAGCTGCAGCTGCTCTGGCTGAGCTGGCTATGGCTGACAAGGACGCTATCGTATCTGACAAGATCTTCAAGGGTCTGGCAGACGGTCGTGTATCCAAGCAGCTGAAGGAGATCTGTCTGTTAGATCAGACCTACGTTAAGGCTGAGGATGGCAAGCAGACCGTAGCTAAGTATTTGGAGAGCGTTAACAAGGCTCTGACCATCGCTAAGGTTGTTCGCTTCGAAGTTGGCGAAGGCATGGAAAAGAAGAATGAAGACTTCGCAGCAGAAGTTGCCGCTCAGATGAAAGGTTAATTATAGGATGATACGATAGAAAAAGGCATACGCGAGTATGCCTTTTTTGTTTGATG
>NZ_QUEC01000002.1:0-60063 GCF_003478095.1 Clostridium sp. AF34-10BH | reverse complement strand
CTGGATTCTCTGGTGGAATTTTATCGGTAAATGGAAAGTTACGCGAGCAATGAGCCGCGCATAGGCATAGTGAAGACAGCGATGGGCGCTTGCGCACAATTCGCTGTCTTTACTTATGCCGAGATGCGGCGAACGCCGCGATATGAAATAAGATTGGCAGCGTTTTTTGCTGACAATCTTATGAATAGCGTGGCTCATTGCGGATGGTAGTTTCAAATCCACGAACGTCCACAGCAAACGGAACATCCTTCCGCGGTGGGCATCGCGGCATTTATTATAGCTTACGTTACGAAATGCCATGTAATTTACGTTTTTTCTCTGTTGAGCCCCGGAAGTTCCTGACAAGCGGGGCGAAATCCGTGTTTTTTCTCTGTTGAGCCCCGGAAGTTTCCGACAAGCGGGGCGAAATCCGTGTTTTTTCTCTGTTGAGCCCCGGAAGTTTCCGACAAGCGGGGCGAAATCCGTGTTTTTTCTCTGTTGAGCCCCGGAAGTTTCCGACAAGCGGGGCGAAATCCGTGTTTTTTCTCTGTTGAGCCCCGGAAGTTTCCGACAAGCGGGGCGAAATCCGTGTTTTTTCTCTGTTGAGCCCCGGAAGTTTCCGACAAGCGGGGCGAAATCCGTGTTTTTTCTCTGTTGAGCCCCGGAAGTTTCCGACAAGCGGGGCGAAATCCGTGTTTTTTCTCTGTTGAGCCCCGGAAGTTTCCGACAAGCGGGGCGAAATCCGTGTTTTTTCTCTGTTGAGCCCCGGAAGTTTCCGACAAGCGGGGCGTAATTCGTGTTTTTTCTCTGTTGAGCCCCGGAAGTTTCCGACAAGCGGGGCGAAATTCGTGTTTTTTCTCTGCTGAGCCCCAGAAGTTCCTGGCAAGCGGGGCGAAATCCGTGTTTTTTCTCTGTTGAGCCCCGGAAGTTTCCGACAAGCGGGGCGAAATCCGTGTTTTTTCTCTGTTGAGCCCCGGAAGTTTCCGACAAGCGGGGCGTAATTCGTGTTTTTTCTCTGTTGAGCCCCGGAAGTTCCTGACAAGCAGGGCGTAATCTACATTTTTCTTCTACTATGTCCCATAGATAAAACCCTCCGCAACGAGCCACGCTATTCATAAGATTGTCAGCAAAAAACGCTGCCAATCTTATTTCATATCGCGGCGTTCGCCGCATCTCGGCATAAGTAAAGACAGCGAATTGTGCGCAAGCGCCCATCGCTGTCTTCACTATGCCTATGCGCGGCTCATTGCTCGCGTAACTTTCCATTTACCGATAAAATTCCACCAGAGAATCCAGCTTTGCGGACATATTCATCATCATGGCATCCAGGACGGTGATGGCGGTCATGCATTCCATGACGACTACAGCTCTGGGGACGATGATGGGATCGTGGCGGCCGCGGATGGTAAGCTCTGTATTTTCACCGGAGCAGTTCACAGTCTGCTGGGGGCGGAAGATGGAAGGAGTGGGCTTCACGTAAGCTCGGATGAGTAAGGGGCTGCCATCACTCATGCCACCTAAAGTTCCGCCGGAATGATTGCTGGTCTTGACAACTTTACCGTTCTTCATGCGGAAGGGATCGTTGTTCTCGCTGCCGGTATGGCGGGCTGCTTCGGCACCGTCACCAAGCTCCACAGCCTTGACGGCACCGATGGACATAATGGCCTTCGCCAGATTGGCATCCAGTTTCTCAAAAACAGGGTCTCCGATTCCGGCGGGAAGACCTTCCACGAGGCATTCCATGCAGCCACCAACGGAATCGCAGTTTTCTCTGGCCTGGTGCAGATAAGCACAGGCCTTTTCGTCAGCCTCTGCATCCGGCATGGCAGTAATGGTGGAACGGGCAGTGTCCCGGTTATATTTTGCAGGATCCGCATCGATGGGGCCGATGGAACGGGTATAGGCGAATACGGTAATACCCATCTGTTCCAGAATCTTTGCAGCAATAGCTCCGGCCGCCACACGCCCGATGGTCTCACGACCGGAAGAACGGCCACCACCCCGATAATCCCGAAAACCGTATTTGGCATCAAAGCAGTAATCTGCATGGCCGGGACGGTAATTCTCTGCAATCTCGCTGTAATCTGCGGAGATCTGGGAGGTATTGCGGACCATCAGGGAGATGGGAGTACCGGTAGTCTTTCCGTCAAAGACACCGGACAGAATCTCCACCTGATCGGCTTCTTTACGTTGTGTAGTGATAGCACTGGTGCCGGGTTTACGGCGATCCAGATATTTCTGAATATCTTCTTCGGAGAGAGGAAGTCCGGCGGGACAGCCGTCCACGACGACACCCAGTGCCTTTCCGTGGGATTCTCCCCAGGTAGTGATCTTGAAAATGTTACCAAATGTTGAACCGGCCATGACAGTTCTCCTTTTTCCACTGTTCAGAACCTCACCCATGCATTCGCAAAAGCGCACGATGAATTGTGCGTTCTGGTTGCTGCACAGTTAATTTTGCTCATTTATGGAGCGGTGACTCTATTCGAGTCACCCTACGAACCATAAAACTGCTATTTACATGCAAGCATGACATATCAGTTTTAACGATCCTTAGAGGTCAGAATAGTTACTTTTTATCATAAATTATACGCAATTACTGAAAAAATCGCAACTTTTTTATAGAAAAAGGATGCAACACAAAACAAAATATGCTATCATATGACATAAGTACTAACGGGAAGTAAAAGGTCGACACGGGAATGGAAAAAACTACGGAAGAAAAAGCCAGAGCGAAACTTCTGAAATTTGGCAGAAAGAACAAATGGAACAGAGCGGTAGCAGTGCCGCTGCTGTTTTTTGTGATGTCTTTTTTTCATATCCGGAATTATTGTCACAACAACGGAAAGCGTTTTGCAGTGATGCTCGGTACCTTTTTCCTGTTTGCGGTTTATAGCAGCTTTTCTTTTCCGGCTTTTATCACCGAGGATACCGGAACGGATTATGAACTGAAAAATACCGACACCCAGAACATCTCTCTGGCAGAGGAAAAGGAACCGGATATGGCAGGTCTGGAACTTTTGGAGGATGAGGATGTGTTGGAACAGTCGGATTACAACAGCACTTCCCATGGGTATGCACTGGTGGATAAGTATGACGCTTCCGATATTCTGCAGGCGTCCGAGGCTATTGTGAGCGAGAATGCGGATGCTGAGAAGACCGGAGAAGACGGCAGTGTGACAGAAGACGATAACGCAGAGCAGGAGGAATTCCGTTCCGATGACTGGCGTCTGGTTCTGATCAACAAACAGAATTCCATTCCGGATGATTATACGTTCCAGCTAGGTACCATCAAAGGAAAGATGCAGTGCGACAAGAGAATTCTGGAAGACCTGCTGGCTATGCTGGAAGCGGCGGAAGAGGACGGTGTGAATCTGACCATCTGCTCTCCATACCGGGATCTGGAATATCAGCAGATGTTGTTTAACCGCAAGATCGAGCGGTATATGAAGCGTGGTATGTCCTATATGGAGGCGTATCAGCTGTCCAGTCAGGCGGTGACCGTACCGGGAGCCAGTGAGCATCAGATCGGTCTGGCACTGGACATTGTCTGCAACGACTATATGTCGCTGGACGAAGGCTTTGGAGATACGAAAGCAGGAAAATGGCTGGCAACCAACAGCTGTCGTTTTGGCTTTATTTTACGATACCCTGAAGGCAAGGAAAACATCACGGGAATCGAATATGAACCCTGGCATTTTCGTTATGTGGGCAAGGCCGCAGCAACGGTGATCATGGAACAGGGAATCTCGTTAGAAGAATTCTGGGAGGAATATGTAGAAGATGTATCGATTGATTAAACAGGAAGGACGTGCCAAGAGAGGCGAATTTACCACTGTACACGGCGTGATCCAGACACCTGTATTTATGAATGTGGGAACTGTGGCTGCCATCAAGGGCGCTGTGTCCACAGCAGACTTAGAGCAGATCGGGACCCAGGTGGAACTGTCCAATACCTATCATTTACACGTAAGACCGGGAGACCAGATCATCAAGCAGATGGGCGGCCTTCATAAATTTATGTCCTGGAACAAACCGATCCTGACGGATTCCGGTGGATTTCAGGTATTTTCTCTGGCGGGGCTGCGCAAAATCAAGGAAGAGGGCGTAACTTTCCGCTCTCATATCGACGGACACAAGATTTTCATGGGTCCGGAGGAGAGCATGCAGATCCAGTCCAATCTGGGATCTACCATTGCCATGGCTTTTGACGAGTGTGCCCCCAGTAAGGCAGATCGGATGTATGTACAAAATTCCGTGGAACGTACCACCAGATGGCTGCAGAGATGTCAGGCGGAGATGAAGCGCCTGAACAGTTTAGAGGATACGGTGAACCCACACCAGCTGTTATTCGGCATCAATCAGGGTGCTATCTATGAAGATATCCGTATCGAGCATGCCAAGCGGATCGCTGAGATGGATCTGGACGGTTATGCAGTCGGCGGTCTGGCAGTTGGAGAGACCCATGAGGAAATGTACCACATTCTGGATGAGGTGGTACCTTATCTCCCGGTGAAAAAGCCAACCTACCTTATGGGTGTAGGTACCCCGGCTAATATTCTGGAGGGTGTAGAACGTGGTGTTGATTTCTTCGACTGTGTATATCCGACGAGAAACGGACGCCATGGACATTTATATACCAACCATGGAAAGATTAATCTGTTTAATGCCAAATACGAACTGGATGGCAGACCCATCGAAGAGGGCTGCAACTGTCCTGCCTGCCAGAGATACTCCAGAGCTTATATCCGTCATCTGTTAAAGGCGAAAGAGATGCTGGGTATGCGTCTTTGTGTACTCCACAATCTGTATTTTTATAATACTATGATGACGGAGATCCGTGATGCCTTGGATGCAGGCCGTTTTGCAGAATATAAAAAACAGAAGCTGGATTCCATGGCAACACCGTTGGAATAAGCTGCAACTGTCGGAGTTTAGAGGAATTTCATACAATTTTATACAAAAATACTTGCCCCTTAAGCTATTTTTGTGTATCATACTTACTTGTACAGAAAGTTTTACAGGCGTAACACGCCGGAATGGAGGAACAAATGGGTATTTTATTAACTGAGTCAGAGGCTGCTGCAGCAGGTTCCGGAACCAGCATGATCGTTATGCTTCTTGTATATGCAGTATTGATCGGTGCAATGTGGTTTTTCTTCATGAGACCGCAGAAGAAGGAACAGAAGAGAGTAGCTGCAATGCTGTCCAACTTAGAGACAGGTGACTGCGTTCTGACCACTTCCGGTTTCTATGGTATCGTGATCGATATTACCGATGATACTGTGATCGTAGAATTCGGTAACAACAAGAACTGCCGTATCCCTATGGAAAAATCTGCCATCAGCAAGGTAGAGAAGCCCGGCGAGAACTAAGAAAAAGTGAAAAAGGAGCAATGCCAGAAGATGGTGTTGCTTCTTTTTTATATCTATGAAATCCAAACAAAGTTGATCTATTTTAATGTATGAATTTGCATTTATGTTAATTTTCAATGTTGAAATTTAGTACTGTATCAGTTATTATGAAATAAGTATTTTACGTAAAAATACAGGAAATATCACAGGAAACGAGGAAAATAACACTATGGAGTTACATATTACCTGTATTCCCGGCGATGGCATCGGACCGGAGATCGTCAGGGAGACGAAAAAAGTTTTAGACAAAGTTGCGCATAAATATGGTCATAAAATGATCTATAAGGATATTTTAATGGGTGGAGCCTCTATTGATGTCCACGGTGTACCTCTGACCGAGGAAGCGATTGCGTATGCCAAAGCGGCAGATGCGGTGCTGATGGGATCCATTGGCGGCAACACTACTACCTCTCCCTGGTACAAGCTTCCTCCCGAGAAGCGTCCCGAGGCGGGACTGCTGGCACTGCGTAAAGCATTGAATCTGTTTGCTAATTTAAGACCCGCAGTACTTTACGATGAACTGGCAGCAGCGTGCCCTCTGAAAGAGGAGATCAGCAAAGCCGGATTTGACATGCTGATCATGAGAGAGCTGACCGGCGGACTTTACTTCGGTGAGCGTAAGACTATCGAAGAGAACGGTGTGAGAAAAGCTATTGATACCCTGACCTACGATGAGAACGAGATCCGTCGAATTGCTATCAAAGGTTTTGATATTGCCAGAAAGCGGAAAAAGAAAGTTACCAGCGTGGATAAAGCCAATGTCCTGGATTCCTCCAGATTGTGGAGAAAGGTCGTGGAAGAGGTCGCGAAGGATTATCCTGACGTTACTTTGGAACATATGCTGGTAGACAATTGTGCCATGCAGCTGGTGAAGGATCCCGCACAGTTTGATGTGATCCTGACAGAGAATATGTTCGGAGATATCCTGTCCGATGAGGCAAGTATGGTGACCGGTTCCATCGGAATGTTAGCCAGTGCCAGCTTGAACGATACAAAGTTCGGTCTCTACGAGCCCAGCCACGGTTCCGCTCCGGACATTGCCGGTAAAGATATTGCAAACCCTATCGCCACTGTTTTAAGCGCGGCTATGATGCTTCGTTACAGCTTTGACCTGGATGAAGAAGCAGATGCCATCGAGGCAGCGGTGAAGAAAGTATTGCAGGACGGCTTCCGCACCGGCGATATCATGTCTGAGGGCTGCA
Organism: Clostridium sp. AF34-10BH; assembly: GCF_003478095.1. Lineage (NCBI taxonomy): Bacteria > Bacillati > Bacillota > Clostridia > Eubacteriales > Clostridiaceae > Clostridium > Clostridium sp. AF34-10BH. The sequence continues at coordinate 53,468 of NZ_QUEC01000002.1, read as the reverse complement.
CGCGGGTAGGCTGTACCGAGATGGGCGACCTTCTGGCAGAAAGAATCTGACAACAATTAAGCGGTTACATTTGCGAATAGAGAAGAGAAAGAGAGACAAAGATATGAGAAGTGATTCTGTAAAGACAGGAACTGCCCAGGCACCCCACAGAAGTCTGTTCAATGCCCTGGGATTTACCGAAGAAGAGAGAAGACGCCCCATGATCGGTATCGTCAGCTCCTTCAATGAGATCGTACCCGGACATATGAATCTGGATAAGATCACCGAAGCTGTAAAAATGGGCGTAGCCATGGCAGGTGGTATGCCGGTAGTATTCCCCGCCATCGCTGTATGCGACGGTATTGCCATGGGACATGTGGGAATGAAATATTCCCTTGTGACCAGGGATCTGATTGCCGACAGCACCGAGTGCATGGCTATGGCACACGGATTTGACGGTCTGGTGTGTATTCCCAACTGTGACAAGAACGTTCCCGGACTTTTGATGGCGGCAGCCAGAGTGAATATTCCTACGATCTTCGTATCCGGCGGTCCCATGTTAGCCGGACATGTACACGGACAGAAGAGAAGCTTATCCTCTATGTTCGAGGCAGTGGGAAGTGTGGCAGCCGGTACCATGACTATGGATGAACTGGCTGAATTCGAGGAAAAGGTATGTCCTACCTGCGGTTCCTGCTCCGGTATGTACACCGCGAACTCCATGAACTGCCTGACCGAGGCTATCGGTATGGGACTGAGAGGCAACGGCACCATTCCTGCCGTATATTCCGAGCGTATCCGTCTGGCAAAACATGCCGGCATGAAGATCATGGAACTGGTAGAGAAAAATATCCGTCCCAGAGACATTATGACACCGGAAGCATTCCAGAATGCACTGACGGTAGATATGGCGCTGGGCTGCTCCACGAATACTATGCTGCATCTGCCCGCTATTGCAAGAGAAGCCGGCGTGGAACTGAATCTGGAGATCGCCAACGAGATCTCCGCCAAGACTCCGAACCTGTGCCACCTGGCACCGGCGGGCCCTACTTATATGGAAGATCTGAATGAAGCAGGCGGTGTCTATGCGGTAATGAACGAATTGTCCAAGAGGGGACTTTTGAATCTCGATTGTCTGACAGCAAACGGCACTACCGTAGGCGAGAATATTAAGAATTGTGTAAACAAGAATCCGGAAGTCATCCGTCCTGTGGAAAATCCTTACTCCCAGACCGGAGGTATCGCTGTACTGAAGGGGAATCTGGCACCGGACAGCGGCGTGGTCAAGAGATCTGCCGTGGCACCGGAGATGTTGGTACACGAGGGCCCTGCCAGAGTATTCGACTGTGAAGAGGATGCTATTGATGCCATTAAGTCCGGCAGAATCGTGGCAGGTGACGTAGTGGTAATCCGTTACGAAGGCCCCAAGGGAGGCCCCGGCATGCGTGAGATGCTGAATCCTACTTCTGCCATCGCAGGAATGGGACTGGGTTCCAGCGTGGCACTGATCACGGATGGACGTTTTTCAGGAGCATCCAGAGGAGCATCCATCGGACATGTATCCCCTGAGGCAGCAGTGGGCGGCCCGATCGCACTGGTGGAAGAGGGAGACATCATCCGTATCAATATCCCGGAGAACAAGCTGGATGTACTGGTATCTGACGAAGAACTGGCAGCGAGAAGAGCAAAATGGCAGCCCAGAGAACCCAAGATCACCACAGGCTATCTGGCAAGATATCATGAACTGGTGACCAGCGGCAACCGTGGTGCGGTACTGGAAGCACCTTCTCAGAAGAACTAAGCAATCATTAAATAACCGGAGGGATTTTGAAATGCAGTTAACGGGATCGGAAATTCTGGTAGAATGTCTGAAGGAGCAGGGGGTAGATACCGTATTCGGTTACCCCGGCGGAGCAATCCTTAATATTTATGACGCACTTTATAAGCACAGTGGGGAGATCAAACATATTCTGACTTCCCATGAACAGGGGGCGGCACATGCGGCGGACGGCTATGCGAGAGCTACGGGAAAAGTAGGTGTCTGCATGGCTACCAGCGGTCCCGGCGCCACGAATCTAGTCACTGGTATTGCTACGGCTTACATGGATTCTGTACCGATGGTAGCGATCACCGCCAACGTTACCTTGCCTTTACTCGGTAAGGACAGCTTCCAGGAGGTGGATATCGCCGGCGTGACCATGCCTATTACGAAGCATGGCTATATTGTGAAAAATGTGGAGATCCTGGCAGATACCATCCGCAAGGCATTCCATATTGCCAGAAGCGGCAGACCGGGCCCTGTGCTGATCGATATTACGAAGGATGTGACTGCGGCAACCTGCGAGTATACACCTGTGACCATTCAGCCGGAGGAAAGAGTGACCCGCTACACCAGAGAAGAACTGATGCTGGTAGCGGAAATGATACATAAGGCAAAGAAGCCGTATATCTATCTGGGCGGCGGTGCTATTATCTCCGGAGCAAGTGCGGAGGTGGCAGAGTTCGCAGAACTTATCGATGCACCGGTATGCGATACCCTGATGGGAAAAGGCGCTTTTGACGGCAGAAGCGAGCGCTATACAGGAATGATCGGTATGCACGGCACCAAGACTTCCAATCTGGGCGTCAGTGAGTGTGACCTGTTAGTAGCACTGGGAGCCAGATTCTCAGACCGTGTGACGGGTAACCCGAAGAAGTTCGCAGAGAACGCAAGAATCATCCAACTGGATGTGGATGCTGCGGAGATCAACAAGAATATCCGTGTGGATGCATCTCTGGTAGGAGATCTGAAGAAGACTCTGACCGAATTGAATGCCTGCCTGTCGAAACAGGAACATCCGGAGTGGATGGCGCATATAATGGAACTGAAGGAAAAATATCCCCTGAAATACGATGACGAAAATCTGTCCTGTCCTTATATCATGCAGGAGATTGACCGTGTAACGAACGGAGAAGCCATCATCACCACAGACGTGGGACAGCATCAGATGTGGGCGGCACAGTATTATCATTATACGAAGCCCCGTACCTTCCTGTCTTCCGGAGGATTAGGTACCATGGGTTACGGTCTGGGAGCCTGCATCGGTGCGCAGATCGGACAGCCGGATAAGGTCTGCATCAACATTGCAGGCGACGGATGTTTCCGCATGAACATGAACGAACTGGCTACTGCCAGCCGTTACAACATTCCCATCATCCAGGTGGTCATTAACAACCAGGTGCTGGGCATGGTAAGACAGTGGCAGACACTGTTCTATGGAAAACGCTATTCCCAGACAGTACTGAAGGATAAGGTGGATTTCTGCAAGGTGGCAGAAGGACTGGGCTGTACCGCCATCCGCGTGACCAAAAAGGAAGAAGTGGCACCGGCCATCGAGAAGGCCATTGCCCTGAAAGCACCGGTACTGATCGAGTGCATGATCCCGGAGGATGATAAGGTATTCCCCATGGTTCCGGCAGGAGCCCCCATCAGCGAAGTGTTTGACGGAGATGATTTGAAAAGGCAGTCCTGATGAAAAAGACGACGAAAAGATTAGTTTTGGCAGTACTTTTATTTTTGCTGTTATTACTGACCGGATATTTTATTCTGGCATTTTATTACAGAGAAGGCTTCTCTGTAAATACCTGGATCAACGGTGTCTACTGTACCGGAAAAACGGTGGAGGAAGTGAATTCGGAGCTTCTGTTGCGTACAGAGGCTCCGAATATTGTCATCGTGGACAGAGAGGGGACAGAGTATACAATCTCTCTTGCGGAAGCAGATTATCAGGCAGATTACAGTAACGTACTGGAACATTACCGGCAGGAACAGAATCCGTTCCTGTGGGTGGACAATGTTCTGTTTCACTCCCGGAGGGAACTTTCTCCCACAGTGACCGTGGATGTGGATGGGCTTCGGAGAGCTTATGATTCTCTGGAATTTGTACGGGCCGAACAACAGAAGAACAAGGATTACAGCCTTGCCCGGGATACGTCGGGCGAGTACGTCTTCACGGATGGACTTGCGGGACGCATTGACTTGGAGAAGGCTTTTTTGGCGTTGGAGAACACAGTAGAAAACGGGCAGGAGACGTTAAACCTGTCAGATAGTGGCTGTTATTATGACATCACTCCAAATGAGAACCAGAAAACTCTGCGGAATCTCTGGAAGGAGATTGAACGTTATCAGAGCTGTGATATTGTCTATTGCTTTGGACAGGAGAGACATCCGGTGACGGCAGCGGACTGTGCCTCTTTTCTGGTGACGGAGAATGGTCTGCCGGTGACGGATCAGACCGGTAACTTTGTACTGGATGAAGAAGCCGTGACGGCGTATGTAGGGCAGCTGGCCGAAAAGTATGACGGTTATGGCCGTACCAGACAATTCCACAGTACCAGAGGAGATGTGATCACCATCGAGGGCGGCACCTATGGAAGCAAGCTGGATCAGAAAAAAGAGACTGCATACCTGATGGAGCATCTGCTGGATGCCGGTGTACATACGGGGACACAGCAGTCCCATGTTCCCACTTACGAGAGAGAAGCTTTCTGCTATGGCAGGGATGACATCGGAGATACCTATATCGAAGTGGATATGACACAACAGAAAATGTACTATTATGAAAAGGGGGAACTGCGGCTGGAGACGGATGTGGTGACCGGCAACATGCGCAGACGTATGGGAACACCGGAGGGGGTGAATTTCGTCTATAACAAGCAGAAGGACAGAGTACTGCGGGGACCGGGCTATGCCTCCCCTGTGAAATTCTGGGTACCTGTAAAGGGCAGCATCGGTATCCACGATGCCAGCTGGAGAAAAGAGTTCGGCGGGGACATCTACCAGACTGCCGGTTCCCATGGCTGTATCAATACACCGAAGGACAAAATGGAAGAATTGTACGACATGGTACAGATCGGTACCCCTGTCGTAATGTTTTATTAATAAAACAGACATTTTCTGACAAAATGTGTGCGGGATGCGAACATTTTGAAAATAATTTAACAATGTAGTTGACTAAAGCAAATGAAAAGCTTATTCTATACCTATGCTTTTTATAAAAAATTTAGAAAATATCGAGGAGGTCTTTGAAAATGGCAAGAGTGTATAACTTTTCCGCAGGCCCTGCAGTACTCCCTGAGGAGGTATTGCAGGAAGCAGCCGATGAAATGCTGGATTATAGAGGAACCGGCATGTCCGTAATGGAGATGAGCCATCGATCTAAAGCCTATGATACGATCATTAAGGAAGCGGAAGCTGATCTCAGAGAACTGATGAATATCCCGGACAACTATAAGGTACTGTTTTTGCAGGGCGGTGCGAGCCAGCAGTTTGCCATGATCCCCATGAACCTGATGAAGAACCGTGTGGCAGACTACATCGTAACCGGTCAGTGGGCGAAGAAGGCATATCAGGAGGCTTCCCTGTACGGCAAGGCAAATAAGATCGCTTCTTCTGAGGATAAGACCTTCTCTTATATTCCCGATTGCTCCGATCTGCCCATCAGCGAGGATGCCGATTACGTGTACATATGCGAGAATAATACCATCTACGGTACGAAATTCAAGACCCTGCCCAATACCAAGGGTAAGCCTCTGGTTGCAGATGTATCCAGCTGCTTTTTATCCGAGCCGGTAGATGTGACAAAATACGGTGTGATCTATGGCGGCGTACAGAAAAATATCGGACCTGCAGGTGTGGTTATCGTGATCATCCGTGAGGACCTGATCACTGAGGATGTGCTTCCCGGTACACCGACCATGCTTCGTTATAAGATCCATGCAGATGCGGATTCTCTGTACAATACGCCTCCCGCATATGGCATCTACATCTGCGGCAAGGTATTTAAATGGCTGAAGAAGATGGGCGGTCTGGAAGCAATGAAGGAGCGCAATGAGAAAAAGGCGAAGATCCTGTATGACTACCTGGATGAAAGCAAGCTGTTCAAGGGAACCGTCCGCAAGGAAGACAGATCCCTGATGAATGTTCCGTTCATTACCGGTAATGAGGAGTTAGATGCCAAATTCGTCAAAGAGGCGAAGGAGGCAGGCTTCGAGAACCTGAAAGGTCACAGAACCGTAGGCGGCATGAGAGCAAGTATCTACAATGCGATGCCCATCGAAGGTGTGGAGAAGCTGGTAGAGTTCATGAAGAAGTTTGAAGCGGAGAACGCTTAAGGGGGAGAAAAATGTTTCAGATCAATTGCCTGAATCCCATTTCCAAAGTGGGACTGGATCGTCTGACAGCAGACTATAAAGTAATCGATAATATGAATGACGCAGAGGGCGTTCTGGTCCGCAGTGCTTCCATGCATGAGCTGGATCTGCCGGAAAATCTGCTGGCAGTAGCGAGAGCCGGTGCCGGAGTCAACAACATTCCTCTGGATAAATGTGCCCAAAAGGGTATCGTAGTATTCAATACTCCCGGTGCCAACGCCAATGGTGTAAAGGAACTGGTGATCGCTGGTATGCTGTTAGCTGCCCGTGATGTAGTAGGCGGTATCGAATGGGTCAAGGCATCCAAAGACAACGCTGACATTGCCAAAGCCGCAGAAAAAGAAAAGAAGAAATTCGCCGGTACGGAAGTAATGGGCAAAAAGTTAGGTGTCATCGGTCTGGGCGCTATCGGCGTTAAGGTGGCCAATACAGCAGTAAGCCTCGGTATGGAGGTCTATGGCTATGATCCTTATGTATCTGTCAATGCTGCATGGAACTTAAGCCGTTCTGTCAAGCATGTGACGAATGTGGAAGAAATTTATGCAGATTGTGATTACATTACGATACATGTACCGCTTCTGGATTCCACAAAGGGTATGATCAACAAGGAAGCTATCAGCAAAATGAAAGATGGCGTGGTCCTGTTAAACTTTGCAAGGGATCTGCTGGCAAATGAGGCAGATGTTCTGGAGGCATTAAAGAGTGGCAAGGTAGCCCGTTATGTATCTGATTTCCCGAATCCTACGACAGCAGGACAGCCCAGCTGTATCGTGATCCCTCATCTGGGCGCAAGCACCGAGGAATCCGAGGATAACTGTGCGAAGATGGCTGTGGAAGAACTGATGGATTATCTGGAGAACGGCAATATTCGCAACAGCGTAAATTATCCTGCCTGCGATATGGGCGTATGCAGTCAGGCCGGAAGAATTGCAATTTTCCATAAAAATATTGCCAATATGTTGAATCAGTTTACCGCAGTGATCGGTGAGAAGAACATCAATATCTCCGATATGACCAATAAATCCCGCGGTGAAGTGGCATATACCATGCTGGATATTGAAAATGCGGCAACACAGGATCTGGTAGAATCCTTACAGAAGATCGACGGTGTCTTCCGCGTACGTGTGGTAAAGTAAGACATTTGTCTGAATAGCAGAAAAATATGCAGGCATCGGCTATAAAAGGCCGGTGCCTGCTTTACGTTTCCGGTGTAATGCCAAAAACAGCGGAAATAGTGGTAAAATCAGTGTAAAATGTCAGAAACTTACAGACATTTTTTCGTAAAAGCGTTGTATGATATGAGGGAATCTGTTATACTTGGCATGGACCAAAGACGTAAGCCACAAGAGAAAGAAGGAACAAAACAGATGAAATTTGATATGCATTGTCATACAAAAGAAGGATCTATGGATGGAAAGGTTCCTATTGACGATTTTATTGCGGAATTGATCCGCAAGGGTTTTAACGGTATGCTGGTCAGTGATCATAATTCTTATAATGGTTACCGCACGTGGAAACGAAATATAAAAGATCAAAAATTTAAAGATTTTGTGGTATTGAAGGGGATTGAATACGATACCATTGATGCAGGACATATTCTGGTGATCATGCCGGAGACCATTAAGCTGAAAATTCTGGAGCTTCGTGGATTGCCGGTGCAGATCCTGATCGATATCGTGCATAAGAACGGTGGAATATTAGGGCCGGCACATCCCTGCGGTGAGAAATATTTAAGCTTTACCAATACCCTGAAGAAGCGGAATCAGATGGCGGTGATGAATCAGTTTGATTTTCTGGAAGGCTTCAATGCCTGTGAGAGCGTAGAGAGCAACCATTGTGCAAAGGTACTGGCGGAAATGTACGCACTGCCAGCCTTCGGTGGAAGCGATGCTCACAAAACGGACTGTGTCGGTATGGCGTATACTGACATCCCGGAGCAGATTCATTGTGAATCCGATCTGATCCGGGCAGTGAAGCTGGGAGAAGGGATCAAATGCGGAGGATCCTATTACCGGGGTACTACCAAAGAGAAGATCGGAAAAGCCAATAATATTCTGGTACAGTCCTTCTGGTTCTATAACAGACTGGGAAGCCTGTACCGGCATCACAGAAGAAAAACGGAAATGCATAAGATGGTATAGGTCCCCTGGGCCTATACTTTTTTGTAACTATTCAGAGCCATGTAAAGATTATCAAATGAGCGTCGAATGCTTGCATTCGTAAGAGCAATTGATAATCTTTATAGGGCGAAGTAACCACTATGAGCAAATAACATGCAAGCATGTTATTCAGAAAAGCCTCGCAGAGGCGGTTTTGCGAATGGGGTTCTGAATAGTTACCTTTTTTATACAATTTTATACACATCGTAATCTGAGTTCATAAATTCTTAAGATGCTTTTACTATAGAAATAGGGTATAATGTGCATAGATAAGTAAGAAATATGGATTGTTCCGTAGAACTTGCTTTCAGGGGAAGAGCGTAAGGCGCTACCTGTAATTAAGAGGAGAGAAATATATGAGAAAAAATTTAAGGGGCAGAAAAGCAACCGCGATCGCACTGGCATCCGTTATGGCAATGTCGCTTGCAGCCTGCGGCAGGCAGGATGGATCGAATCAGGTGGGACAGACAGAACAGAAGGAATATGTATATGTTCCCGAATACCTGGAGTTGGATGATAATACGAATTCCAGCTACAGTAACATGACAGTACAGGGAGATAAGCTGTATTATACAAATTACCAATGGGATGAAGCTTCCGGTGAGAGCAAGGTCGTGCTTGGAGCTTATTCGCTGACAGACGGTTCCAGGGAGGACCTGCCGATCACCATTAATGCTGACGGCGGTGGGATCTATTCCATGCAGGCAGACGCAGAAGGTAATATTTATACTGCGGAATTTGAGTGGAATGCCACAGAAGGTGATGACGCTTATACACAGCAGACGACGGTATTGCACAAGTACGATGCATCCGGTACGGAACTGATGGCACAGGATATCACGGACATCATGCAGCAGGATGAGAACAATTCTTATGTGGGCAGCATGTGCCTGGACGACCAGGGCAGATTTTATATCAGCTCTGATTCACTGATCCGGCTGTTTGGCAGTGACGGACAATTTCAGGGAGCTGTGCAGACGGACAGCCAGTGGATCCAGGGCATGGGAAAAGCAAAAGACGGCAAGGTATACCTGGCTTATTATGACCAATCCGGCAACGTGAAGCTATCCCAGATCGACTTTGACGGCAAAGCATTGGGACAGACATATGATAACTTCCCGAACACGAACGGCAACGGAGGCTTGTGTGCCGGAATAGAAAATGATCTTCTGGTGAATACGGATACTGCCCTGTATGATTATAGTCTCGCAGACCAGAAGACTACCGAAATACTGAGCTGGCTGGACAGTGATATTAACGGCAGTTATGTTACCTATGCCGCAGCCACCGCAGATGGTAAGATCCTGGCAGTAGTCAATGACTGGAACACAGGGGAAACTGACCTGGTGAAGCTGACCAGAACCAAGGCCAGTGAGGTGGCACAGAAGTCCCAGATCACGATCGGAACCCTGTATACCTCCCAGAGCCTTCAGGCAGCAGCCGTAGCCTTCAACAAGCAGAGTAATGAATATCATGTCAATATTAAAACATATATCGATGATAATAACTGGACCGAAACTTCCTGGGCGGATGGCATTACAGCCATGAACAATGATATTACCTCCGGAGCCGGGTGCCCGGATATCTTGGATCTGTCCAACCTGGATGTCAAGGAACTGGCTTCCAAGGGTGTATTCGAGGATATGACACCTTATCTGGAGAAGAGCAGTGTATTAAGCAAGGACGATTTCTTTGAAAATATTGTAGACAGTTATACCTTTGACGGAAAACTGGTGGGAATTCCGAAGAGCTTCACCTTAAACACGATCGTCGGCAAGACCTCCGAAGTAGGTGATAAGAAGGGCTGGACCATTGACGATATTATAGCCTATGCAGGCCAGCACGAAGGTGCTTCCCTGTTTGAGGGCATGACCAAGAGCGGTATGCTGTACACACTGTTAGCCTATGATCTGGACAGCTATATTGACTGGGAGACGGGAAAGTGCAGCTTTGATTCGGAAGATTTCCAGAAAGTACTGGAATTTGTCAATACCTTCCCTGAAGAGTATGATTGGCAGAATGATGACAGATCTACACCGGCGAAGATCCAGTCCGGTGAAGTACTGTTGAATATGACAGGCATCTATCAGCTGAACAGTATTCAGGAGGAGGAAGCTATGTTCGGTGAGCCGGTAACCTATATCGGATATCCTACCTCCGGCGGTGGCAGCGGTACTTATATGCAGGCCAGTGAGCTGTATGCGATTACCGCCAAATCCTCCAACAAGGACGGCGCATGGGCATTTATTGAGAACTACCTGAATCAGCCGTTTGATGATCTATATTCCTATGGACTTCCCGCCAGAAAGTCTGCACTGGATGATATGGTGGAGAAGGCACTGAATGTGACATATATGACAGATGAAAACGGTGAGCAGATCCTGGATGAGAACGGGAATCCGATTCCGGAGGACGGTACTTCCGGCATCAGTTACGGAGACTGGGAGTACACCTATCACACTCCTACCGAGGAAGAAATCAATATTCTGAAGGAGCTGATCAGTGTGGCTGAACCTTCCAGTGCAACCGGTAATGATGAGATCACCAATATCATCACGGAGGAAGCGGAAGCATTCTTCAAAGGTCAGAAGTCCGTAGCGGATGTGGCAGGTGTCATTCAGAGCCGTGTACAGGTCTATGTGAATGAAAACAGATAAAGGAAAGGCTTAAAATATCGTGAGCAGACAGCATGTGAAACATACGCATAAGCATCACAAATTAGATAGAAGAATGCGAAAACTCAAGAGGAGCTCGGGGCTTTTTATAGCCCCCAGCTTCCTTGGAGTTCTTGCGTTCTTTTTTCTACCCTTTCTGGTTGTGATCTTTTATTCCCTGGTGGACAATCCCATCAGTATGAATTTTGTCTTTTTAGACAACTTTAGAAATGTAGTGCAGAATGCCGCTTTCCGTACAGCGGTACATAATACTGCTGTGTTCTCGGCCATTGCCGTACCGCTGGCAGTGGTATTGTCCCTGCTGCTTGCCATTGTATTGGAATCCAAACTTCCGTTCCGGAGCCAGTTCCGTACGTTTTTCTTAAGCCCCATGATGGTACCGGTAGCCTCCATCGTGTTGATCTGGCAGGTATTGTTTCATTATAACGGTGCAGTCAATGATCTGCTGGGAGTCTTCGGCATAGAGAAGATTGACTGGCTGAAGTCCAGCTATTCCATCATTGTTATCGTAATCCTGTTTTTGTGGAAGAATCTTGGATATAATATGATCCTGTTCATGGCAGCCCTGGCCAGCATTCCCAATGAGCTGCTGGAGGTGGCGAGGTTGGAGAGCGCAACACCGCTGCAGACCTTTTTTTACATCAAGATCCGGTATCTGTCCTCGACTTTTTTGTTTGTGACGATCATGTCCCTGATCAGCTCATTTAAGATCTTCCGTGAGATCTATCTGCTGACCACGGATTACCCTTATGACTCCATCTATATGCTGCAGCATTTCATGAACAATAAGTTCAAGAGTCTGGATTATCAGACGCTGTCTGCAGCGGCCATATTGATGTCCTTAGTCATGATTGTGATCATCGGACTTCTGTTCGCAGTGGAAAATCATTTCGGAAAGGATGTGGAAGGCTGATGGAGCAGAACAACACAGGTACACCGGCAAAAGCCCCATCCAGAAGACCTGCTTCGCAGGAGACGAAGAGGGCGGCCAGGTATAAACGCAGAAAAAAACTATTTGAAAATATCCGCATCAGCATAGCAACAGTGATCGCAGCCTTTTTTGCCATACTGTTCCTGATGCCGATCGTTCTGACGATCACCAATTCTTTCATGTCATCTTCGGAGATATCAGCGAATTATGGTTCGGTATTTGCCACGAATGATAAGGGCGGCAAGGTCTATATTTCCGAAAAAGTGAATTTGAAATTTATTCCGGATATTGTATCCTTCAGCCAGTATACTACGGTACTTTTGAAAAGCCCGGAATATCTGCTGAAATTCTGGAATTCCGTGATCCTGGTGGGACCGATCGTACTGTTTCAGCTGATCGTGGCATCGCTGGCGTCTTATGGATTCGCCAGGTACTCGGGGAAGCTGAGGTCATTGGTATTTTTTTCCTATGTGATATTGATGCTGATGCCGTATCAGGTAACGCTGGTACCCAATTATCTGGTGGCGGAAAAGCTGAATATATTAAATACGTACTGGGCCATCTGGCTGCCCGGGATCTTTTCACCCTTTGCAGTCTATCTGCTGACGAAGTTCATGAAGAGAATTCCTGTGGGGGTCATGGAGGCGGCACAGATTGACGGTGCCGGAGAGTGGCAGATCTATCGGCTGATCTGTATGCCATTGTGCAAAGGTGCGCTGTGTTCCGCAGCCATCCTTGTATTTATCGATTACTGGAATATGGTGGAGCAGCCGCTGATCTTGTTATCCGATGCGGAGATGCATCCCTTGTCCGTGTTCTTGAGCAAGATCAATTCCGGAGAGATCGGACTGGCATTCGCCGTGGCTACGATCTACATGGTGCCCAGTCTTCTGGTATTTCTCTACGGAGAAGAATATCTGGTAGACGGAATTACCTACCAGGGCGGTGTCAAAGGCTAGGATCACTGATTTTTTGAGGATATACCGGCATGGATCCGACTGCCGGAATACAGATAGAAAGTGAAGTATAGAGGAGAATCAAGATGAACGAGAACGGTGGAAAAAAGAGAAGAGAATGGGTTAAAAATGCAGCCATTATATTCTTGTCTGTAATGTTGGTGCTGACATTTTTTTCCAATACATTTATGAACTATTCCCTTCCGGAGGTTGCGGCACAATATGTACAGTCCGGCACCATCACGGCGAAGATCCGCGGAACCGGCACGGTGGAGAGTGGAGATCCCTATAATGTGAAGATAACGGAAACCCGTACCATCTCCAGTGTCCTGGTGAAGACCGGGGATAAGGTAGAGAAGGGAGCTCCCCTGCTGCTATTGGAAGATAAAGAAAGTAAAGAACTGACGGATGCACAGAAGGCCCTGGATGAAGCAAGACTTCAGTTTGAACTTGCAATGTTGGGAAAAGATATTACAAATAGCGTTTATAATAATGTGCAGAGCGGTAATGTTTCTTCCATGGCAACATATCAGAGCAGAATCGTAGCAGCGGAAGCAGAAATTAATAAATGGCAAAAACTGGTGGATGAAGCACAGAATGCTATCGATCAACTAAATACAGCACAGGCTAATGTGAAAGCGAGTGGAGATCCAGATACCAGTTCGGAGCAGGCAAAGGTGAATACAGCACAGGCAACATTGGACAGTGATGAAATCAAGATTGCTAAAGACGATATTACTAGGTGGCAAAATGAAAAGGCTGCTTGTGATGCGATTATTAAAAAATGGCATGAAGGAATTACGGAAACGGTATCGGGAAACGAGGTTATTGGAGTAGTATCGCAGGAAGAATTTGATGTCGCTACAGCAAATAGTGCCAGATATCAGGAATTAATTAATGAAAAACAGGCATTTATCAATAACAATCCGGATAAAGTAAAAGCGTATGAAGATAAGGTGAAAGCTTTATCGGATGCCCAAAAAGCACTTTCGGATAAGGGTAATAGTAAAGAAAATAGTTCTAATTCATTGGAAGTACAAAAAAATAACTGGGCAGCAGAATTGACTAAGCGTAAAGCTCAGTTGGATGTGGCGACAGCAACCAGAGACCAGCTTTTGACAGATATTTCTAATGAACTGAATTTGGATTATAAATTAGACGATTTGCAAAAACAGCGTGATGAGATCGCAAAATTGCAGGAGAATGCGGTAGGCGCCAGCATCGATGCCCCTATTTCGGGTACCATTACCAGTGTAACTGTCAAGGCAGGAGACGAGGCACAGCCGGATACTGCACTGGTGACCATGCAGCCGGAGGGTAAGGGCTTTACCATGAGCTTTTCCGTGACCAATGATCAGGCGAAGAGACTTTCCGTAGGAGATAAGGCAGACCTGGTGAACTCCTGGAGATACAGTAATATGGATATTACACTGGCCAGCATCAAGCCGGATACCACAGATCCCGGACAGAAGAAGCTGCTGACCTTTGATATCACCGGAGATGAAGTGACACCCGGACAGTCCTTAAATGTATCCGTGGGACAGAAGAGTGCCAATTACGATCTGATCGTACCCAACAGTGCCATCCGTGAGGACAGTAACGGTAAGTTTATCCTGATCGTGGAATCCAAGAGCAGCCCCTTAGGTAACCGTTATGTGGCGACCCGTGTGGATGTGGAGGTACTGGCAAGTGATGACACCCAGTCCGCAGTGAGCGGAGCTTTATATGGCTATGAATTTGTCATTACGACATCTACCCAGCCGGTAGAGGCAGGAAAGCTGGTCAGACTGGCAAATAATTCATAAAAGGTCTTTCAGACGGAAAATAATTTAACAGGAAGGAAGAAACAGATCAGATGTTTCGGATTCGAATACAGAATAAAAAGAAATGCATATGGTACTGCAGTGCAGTAGTATCCTTTCTTCTGTTCCTGCTTTTGCTGGGATGGACCAACCATCTGGCAAATACCCAGGATGCCCAGCAGATGGCCGGACGATGGAGTGAAAAAAAGGATGTGGCACAGATCAGCTGCTTTTTCTCCTCCAAAGCAGAAGTGACGGAGGATACCATTCAAAGCTTTGAATATTCATTGAAAAATGTGCTGCAGGAGGCCTCGATTACAGAGACCTCCGAGAATCCAAGTGCCAGACTCTGGGTGGATGCCTATAGCGCAGACGGTAAGATCACCCTGGTCAACGGGAAAAATACGCTGGATGCCAATGCCATCGGTATCGGCGGAGACTTTTTTATGTTCCATCCGTTAAAACTGATCACAGGCTCCTATTTTTCCGGTAACGATCTGATGCAGGACTATTGTATCATCGATCAGGATGCGGCCTGGCAGCTGTTCGGCTCCAATGATGTGGTGGGAATGACGGTATATATCGGCAATGTTCCCCATATCGTCACCGGTGTGGTACAGCGCCCGGACAGCAGAATGGATAAAGCAGCGGGACTGAATTCCACGGTGGTCTATGTGTCTTATGAGACACTGTCTGCTTATGGTACGAATAACGGAATCAACCATTACGAGATCGTGATGCCGAACCCTGTGGATGAGTTCGCCTACAGCAAAGTAAAAGAAGGAATCGGCATAGACGAGAAAAACGTTGAGATCGTGGAAAACAGCAGACGTTATTCCCTGCCCAACCGGATCAAAACAATCCTTGCCTTCGGAACGCGTTCCATGAACGGCAAAGCCATCATCTACCCCTACTGGGAGAATCTGGCGAGAGGCTATGAAGACATTATTGCATTACTGACAGTATTTATGCTGCTTCTGTCATTATATCCGGTAGTGACCGTTATCTGGTGCTTTGTACACTGGTGGCGTCATAAGGGCTGGACTTTGAAGGATGTATGGCATACCGGTAAGGATCAGGCAGAGCGGGCTGTGGAACGCCGCAGGGAGAAAAAGCACTCCCACAAGGAGAGGGATGTCCTGGAGGAACTGGAACGGGAGCTGGAGGAAGACCCTTATGCAGACAGTGAATTCTCCTGGCTGACGGATGAACCGGCGGAGGGAGCAGAGCCTGCGGATGCAGCTTCGGAAGAGCCGGAGAAAGCGCAGACAATGAACATGCAGACAGAGGAAACGCAGACACCTGAGGAGACAAAAGAGGAACAGCAGTCGTAAAACAACAGACACAGACAAGAAAAGGAGAGGGAGAATGAAAAAGAAAGGGAAAAAACGGATCAGTATCGCGTTGACCGTGGCAATGATCGCAGGTCTGACTGCCTGTGGAAAGGGTAACGGCGGGAACGGAAACAGTGGCAGCAGTGCGGCCGATTCCAGCCTTGCAAAACAGTATGTATTTAAGGAACAGGCGCTGGATCTTAATATGGATTCAGACAATATGAATATTGATCTGTTGACCAGAAAAGGAGATACGGTTTACCTTCTGTTTGAGACCTATGAATATTTCGAGAATGGTAATCAGAGTCTGCTGCATCTTACTACAATGAAACCGGACGGTACCGTCATCGACACCGTAGAACTGCCTATGTGGAAGGAAGGAGAGGCTCCGGCGACTCCGGCACCTGCACAGGGCGGTGAGACTTCCGGGGACGGAAATGAAGCAGTGCCTCTTACGGAGCAGGAGGTCAGCACACAGGATATTGCGGCAGCGGATATGGATGTGGTAGATGCACCGGCAGGGAACAGCAGTTATACATACACATCGCTTAACAATTGTACGGTCGGTTCGGATGGGAATGTTTACGGAATACGCAATTACTATAGTGAGACATATTCCGAAGACGATTACAGCAGTACGAATGATTATGCCTTGATCTGCTGGAGCGCAGATGGGACCATCGTATGGGAAGCTGATCTGAATGATATGAATACAGAAGAAAGCTATTCCTGGGTATATAGTATCATCCCCAATGAGGATGGAACCCTGACACTGCTGTTAAGCGGTGATAAAATAGAGAAATGCACTGTGACGCAAGAGGGTATCACAGACCGGAAGGATCTGCCGGAGGCAGTCGCAACACTTTTCAACAATGCAAGCTCGAATATCATTACGCCGGATGGCAAGGTGCAGATCATCTATTATGATGAGAGCAATTACACGGATATGTATATCGCAACCTATGATCCTGCAACAGATGCGGTATCAGAAGGAATAAAGTTTTCCTCGACACTGACCAACGGCGGTTATTATAATATGGTGCCCGGAGACGGTGACATCCTGTACTATGCCGATAGTAACGGCCTGTTCAGTTATAATGTGCAGACACAGGAATCGAAGCAGATCATGAGTTATATCAATTCGGATCTGGCTGCCGGCAGCCTGAACAATTTCCTGGTACTGGACGAGGAACAGTTCCTGGGCTTTTACTATGATAACACCGAAGGTAAAATGTGCGGAGGTCTGTTCACCCACGTGAAGCCGGAGGATATCAAGGACCGGATCGTCCTTACACTGGCCGGTAACTATATCGACTATGATCTGAAGAGAAAAGTAGTAGAGTATAATAAGTCCGGTGACACTTACCGTATTGTAGTCAAGGAATACAATACCTACAATACTTCAGAGGATTATACTCTCGGTGTGAAGCAGTTAAATAATGATATCATCTCCGGAGGAATGCCGGATATTCTGGTCGTGGACAGCAATATGTCAATGGACAGCTATATTGCCAAGGGACTGGTGGCAAATGTGGATGATCTCATTGCGGGGGATGAGGAATTATCGAAAAACGACTATCTGCAGAATGTCTGGGATGCGTACCGTGTGGACGGTAAACTGTACTATGTGATTCCTTCCTTCTATATCTCTACTATGGTAGGAAAAGAATCTATTTTCGGTGACCGCACCTCCATTACTATGGAAGAGCTGCAGACGATCCGGGATTCCATGCCGGAAGGAACCGCACTCTTCAGTGATATTACCAGAGACAGCTTCCTGTATACCATGATGAACTATTGCGGCAGTGATTTCGTGGATGTATCCACAGGAAAATGTGCATTTGATACGGATAATTTCGTGGCAATGCTGGCCTATGCAGGCGAGCTGCCGGTAGAATATGGAGAGGATTACTGGGGAGAGGATTACTGGAATAATTATGAATCCCAGTACCGCGAGGACAGAACCCTGCTGGATACCATTTCCATCAGCAACATCCGTGACCTGAACGGTACGATCAACGGTGTCTTCGGTGAGGATATCTCCTTTGTAGGCTTCCCGACCGATGGAGATATGGGATCTGTATTATGGGCAGGTAACTGGATGTATGCCCTGTCTGCAAAATCCAAGAATCTGGATGGTGCATGGGAATTCCTGCGCTACTATCTGACACAGGAATATCAGGATAAGATACAGGAACAGGAATACAATCTTCCGGTACTTCGCAGCACCTTTGAGAAGAATGTGCAGGATGCTACGAAGAAGCCGTACTATATGGATGAGAACGGCAACAAAGTGGAATACGATGAGACCTATTACATCAATGGGGAGGAAATACTGCTGCCGCAGCTGACACAGGAGCAGGTGGACAGGATCGTAAGCTTTGTGGAAAGCGTGAACAAGAGAGGATACTATAATGAGGCAATCTCCAATATCATTTCGGAAGAAGCCGGAGCATACTTCTCAGGACAGAAGAGTGCGAGAGATGTGGCAGGTGTCATTCAGAGCCGTGTACAGGTCTATGTAAACGAGAACAGATAAACGGAAGATAGCACTGCGTAGAGCAGAATAGTAAAAGATGGCGGTCTGTTGAAAAACAGGCCGCCATTTATAGCATGGCGCCTTAGCCAAGGCGGATGGGAATGCCCTGCTTTTTCAGATGTGTCGTCAGGGTAAGCTCCTGTCCGTGCTCCCTTAACCACTGCTTATAGATCCGGTAATCCGGCATGATGCGCTCGACCATGTTCCAGAAGTCCTTCGAATGGTTCATATGAGTCAGGTGGCAGAGCTCGTGGACTACCACATAATCCAGAGGACCGGCGGGACCGTAGATCAGGCGGTAATTGAAGGATAAAGTTCCTCTCGAGGAACAGCTTCCCCAGCGGGTCTTCTGGTCACGGATGGTGATAGAAGTGTAGTGCCCACCGGTGAACCTGTGGTAGTATTCCACACGGTTCGTGAACACTTCTCTGGCAGCATTCCGATATCGGTTTTCCAAAGCCTGCAGCCTGCGGAGCTCCGCAACGGTCAGCGGCTGATTGTCATATAGATTCATGAGAGTGCCTTTCACATACAGGGATGTTGATCCTCTGAGTATCGTTGTAAGTTTGAACAGATTAAATATACTGCGTATGGCTTGAAAAGTAAACGCAGAAATTGTAGAATATTGCGTAACGGCTCGCAGACGAAACGTCTGTTTCGGAAACAGGACGGTCACAAAGCGGTGCAGGCGCATACATGTGACTTTGGGAATGACAAGGTGGAACCGTTACAGGAAAGGAAAACAGTAAATTCTATGGGTAAATGTATTTTGATCGGCGCAGGAGATCTCACGATGGGAGAGCTGTCTGTGACGGAGGAAGATTATGTGATCGCAGTGGACGGCGGCTTAAGCTACTGTGGGCTCCTGAATGTGGAGCCGGATCTGATCATCGGAGATTTTGACTCGATGAGCGAACAGGAGAAGCTTGCTGTGGAACAGCTACAACAGACCGTTCCGGAGAAGATCTGCCGCCTGCCGGAGTGCAAGGATGACACAGACATGCTGGCAGCTATCAAGCGGGGGCTGGAGCTGGGCTATACCGATTTCCGTATTTATGCGGCCACCGGCGGGAGATTTGATCATACTCTGGCGAATATCCAGTGTCTGCTGTATCTCAAAAATCACGGCGCGGTGGGGTACCTGGTAGACGGTACGGGAATGGTGCTGGTACTGCAGAACGAAGCCGTGCATTTCCGGAAGGAGCTGGAGGGCACCATGTCACTGTTTGCCCTGACGAAGGAGGTAAAAGGCGTGAATATCCGCGGCATGAAATATCCTTTGGAAAATGCCGTGATCACCAACGATTTCCCCATCGGGATCAGCAATGAATTCCTGGGAGAGGAAGCGGAGGTGTCCGTAGAGGACGGTGAACTGGTATGCATGATCCGGTATTATGAGGATGAAGTATAACCATGGCAGCCGGAAATGTACGCTTCGAAGATGATCAAGGAGGTGGCACCGAATGTCCACCTCCTTGGTGTTTTTGCGAAAAAAATCTTTAGAAAATCTTTCGTTTTTTCAGTAGGTGAAATTAGAAATTATAAATTAGAATCAGAAACAGACAGGGGAGAGGATCCCCTTGCCGCATGTGGCAGAATGAGAGGGAGTCATGGAGAACAATAAATATCATATTCTCATCGTGGAGGATGATAAGGAAATCCGGGATGGTGTGGAAATCTATCTGAAAAATCAGGGGTATCAGGTATGGAAAGCTGCCAACGGTAAGGAAGGACTGGAGATCGTAACACGGGAAGAGATTCATCTGGCTATCCTGGATATTATGATGCCGGTGATGGACGGTGTGACAATGTTAATGAAGCTGCGGGAGCAGAATCACGAGTTCCCGGTAATCATGCTGTCCGCCAAGTCCGAGGAAGTGGACAAGATCATGGGATTAAATATGGGAGCGGATGATTATGTGACCAAACCCTTTACGCCGTTGGAACTGTTGGCGAGGGTGAATTCCCATCTGCGCAGATATTCCAAATATCTGACGGCGGTCAGTGGGGAAGAACAGGAAAAATCCCATGTGTATACCATCGGTGGACTGGAACTTAACGAAGAAACCGTGGAAGTGACGGTGGACGGAGAAGCAGTGAAGCTGACTCCTATGGAATTCAAGATCGTACAGCTTTTGATCAAGAATCCGGGCAGAGTATTTTCCGCGGATGAGATCTACGAGCGTATCTGGAACGAGAAAGCGGTCAACACCGATACCATTATGGTACATGTGAGGAATATCCGCGAAAAAATCGAGATAGATCCGCGAAATCCCAAGTATCTGAAAGTGGTATGGGGTGTAGGATATAAGATCGACAAACAATAAATGCGGATGTGGGAAACAAATCGTTTCGGCAGGCAGAGGGAAATGACCGGAGAGGTGTAAGAATGGAACAGGTAACAGAGGTTGTGAAAGCAGAGACAACAGGAAAACGGGAAAACAGAGAAAACAGAGAACACAGAAAGCCTGCAGTCAAATGGCTGATCATCGGAATGATTGTCAGTCTGGCAGCTTCCGGCATTTTTACCGCCTGCTACGGAATCTTCGAGCGCAGGGCGGAGAGCTGGAGAAATGAACAATACATTGCGGATCCGCTGGAGACGTCGAATACGATTACTTATCTGTATCAGAACTGCTATCTGCTCTACCGCGATCTGTACAACAAAGAGCATCAGACTTCCTTAAGCTATGGAGAATTATATATGCAGTCCACGGAGGGGAATGAATGGCTCAATGATGACCAGAAGCGGGCAGAAATGGCGGACGGAGATACGGAGGACCTCACCATACCGGAAGGAGAAGATCCCGAAGACTATGTAGCCCAGGGAAGCTTTGCAGTACAGACCAGGGAATACCTGGAAGAGCACTTCAATACCCTGGAAAGCTCCTTTGGTCAGCTGAATAATTTGTATGATTATAGGATCCGGGATACTAAGACCGGAGAGATCCTAAGTAATCTGGCGGATACGGATATTGTGGCGGAGGACCAGAGCTTTTATCTGACTTTTGTATTTGACGACTATGGAAATGATGCCACCTTAGGGAATACGGTGATCGGATCGGATACGACAACCCTTCGCAAGACGGCGGCGGAAGTGATCCGTAATTGTGGTCTTACGCGAATGGTGGATGCCAATATGGGCAGCGAAATCTCTGCCGGTCATAATACCATGTTCCGGCTGGAAATGCCGAAAAATTGTGAGATCACCTACTGCATCTCCAGACAGGCGGCACAGAGTCTGGGACAGAACGGTCAGTATATTTATTATGATCAGGACATGAACAATGTCAGTGTTTACTTTTCCATGGGAGACCAGTATACATCCTACTATCTGTCCGGATGCCAGCAGATGTTTCTGATCCTGTGTCTGTTGATCTTCCTGCTGGCGCTTGTATTACCGGGACTTGAGGAAGAGAGAGCCTGGGAGAAGGTGGCGCTGTTAAAGCTGCCTGTAGAGGCGGTTATTGTGATCCTTGTGGTGATCGCCGGCATTGGAAGTGAACAGGTGGTAGGACTGGTATCCTGGGTAAGGAGCGGTCATGCGCTGAACACGGTTTTACAGGGAAACAGTGCGCAGATACAGATGTCGACCACAATACTGACCTATGCATTAAATGTTCTGGAAGTGGCAGCCTTGTTTTTCATTGCCTGGTGCAGCGGTGTATCCCTGCGGGCAATGCGGGTTCAGGGAGCCAGAGCGTATTTGAGACAGCACAGCTTGTGCTATCTGTTAGTGCCTTTCTGGAAAAAACTGTGGAGAGGAATGAAGAAGGGATTCTCCATTGGCAGGGATAAGGTGGTGGATGTCTATCATGATGCAGAGCATTTTGATGTGACGAAGGATGCCAAAAAGCTGATCCTGCGGATTGTGCTGTGGAATGCCCTGATTCTGGTGATCGTATGCAGCCTTCCTCTGGGAGGAGTGACGATCGCAGTCATTTACTCTGTGGTACTGTATTTTGTACTGCGGCGTTATGTCAGCAAATTGCAGAAAAAGTACGGATTGCTGTTAAAGGCCACCAATGAGATCGCTCAGGGTAATCTGAACGTGACCATAGAGGAAGATCTGGGCGTGTTTGAACCCTTTAAACCGCAGATCTACCGGATCGAGGAAGGCTTCCGTAATGCGGTGGCGGAGGAAGTGAAGAGTCAGCGGATGAAGTCGGAACTGATCACGAATGTATCCCACGATCTGAAGACGCCACTGACAGCTATCATTACTTATGTAAAGCTGCTGCAGGAGCCGGGAGTGACAGAAGAACAGAGGAAGGAGTACTTAGAGACGCTGGATCGTAAATCGCTGCGCCTGAAGGCACTGATCGAGGATCTGTTCGAAGTCAGCAAGGCAAATTCCCAGAATATCACGCTCGATATCCGCGATGTGGATATCGTAAGCATGGTAAAACAGGTCGAATTCGAGATGGAAGATAAGCTCGCGGATGCCGGACTGGATGTGCGGATGAACCTGCCCGAAGAGAAGGTCATCGTGCCGTTGGACAGTCAGAAGACCTTCCGTATTTTTGAAAATCTGTTTGGCAATATTGCCAAGTACGCGTTACCCGGCACCAGAGTCTATGTCAACGGTTTCACGGCAAAAGAGGATGTGACGATCATCTTAAAAAATATCACGGCACAGGAGCTGTCCGTATCCGGAGAGGAACTGACGGAACGGTTCGTCAGAGGAGACACCTCCCGTAATACCGAGGGCAGCGGACTGGGGCTGGCCATCGCCAAAAGCTTCACAGAATTACAGGGTGGAAAGTTCCGGATCGAGTTGGACGGAGATCTGTTTAAGGTGGTGCTGATCTGGAAAGTAAAGTCACAGAATGGTCAAAATATGGTTCCCAGAGAGTCTGAGACGGCAGAAAAGAACGAAAACAGTGACTGCTTATCATAAAATCTGTTGCATGATAATAATAAAATAAATCAATGTTTTAATACTAAAACATCCACATTTACGTAGAAATATGTTAAATGTGGATGTTTTCAATTGCAAATGAGTGTGCTACAATAATGAAAACTTCAAAGAGAAGTATTACGGATCTGAAGTGTGGAACAGCTGTGCAGAACGCACAAGCTGTATGAAGAGAAAAAGGAGCAGTAGACAATGGGAATGACAATGACACAGAAGATACTTGCACAGGCAGCGGGCCTTGCGCAGGTACAGGCAGGCCAGCTGATCGAGGCACAGCTGGATCTGGTGCTGGGCAACGATATTACCAGTCCGGTGGCAATCAAGGAAATGGATAAAATGAAGGTGCAGGGAGTGTTTGATAAGGATAAGATCGCACTGGTACCGGATCATTTTGTTCCCAATAAGGATATTAAATCCGCGGAGCACTGCAAATGTGTCCGCGAGTTCGCAAGACGCAATGAGATCACCAATTATTTCGAAGTGGGAGAGATGGGGATCGAGCATGCCCTGCTTCCGGAGAAAGGACTTACTGTAGCTGGAGATGTGATCATCGGTGCAGATTCCCATACCTGTACTTACGGTGCTTTGGGAGCATTTTCCACCGGTGTGGGAAGCACGGATATGGCAGCCGGTATGGCTACCGGTAAGGCATGGTTCAAAGTACCTGCGGCAATCAAATTCAATCTGACCGGCAAACCCGCAGAATGGGTCAGTGGTAAGGATGTGATCTTACATATCATCGGCATGATCGGTGTGGACGGTGCACTGTACAAGTCTATGGAATTTGTAGGGGATGGTATCGCCAATCTGTCCATGGATGACCGTTTCACCATTGCCAATATGGCCATTGAGGCCGGTGGCAAGAATGGCATTTTCCCTGTGGATGAGAAAGCTATTGCTTATATGGAAGAACACTCCAAGCGTCCCTATAAAGTATTCGAAGCAGACCCGGATGCACAGTATGATGCGGAGTATACCATTGACTTAAGCACTTTACGGCCTACCGTGGCCTTCCCTCATCTGCCGGAGAATACACATACCATCGATGAGATCCACGAGATGGACGCCATTGCCATCGACCAGGTAGTCATCGGTTCCTGCACCAACGGACGTATTGACGATCTGCGCACCGCAGCAAAGGTACTCAAGGGCAGACATGTGGCGAAAGGCATGCGCTGCATCGTAATTCCTGCCACCCAGTCCATCTATATGCAGGCCATGGAAGAGGGACTTCTGAAGACCTTTATTGAAGCGGGAGCAGTCGTAAGCACTCCTACCTGTGGACCCTGCCTTGGTGGATACATGGGTATCCTGGCAGAAGGCGAGAGATGTGTCTCCACGACCAATCGTAATTTCGTGGGACGTATGGGACATGTAAAATCCGAGATCTATCTGGCAAGTCCTGCAGTAGCGGCAGCCAGCGCCATCACCGGCAAGATTTCCTGTCCCTGCGAACTGGAGTAAGCTGCAGGAAAAAGCAAGATGCGGGCAGGCAAGTAAGGGATTGTGGAATCCTGTGGCTGCCTGCATGGAAAAGTAAGAGATATATTGGAACAGGAAAAATATTTGAAACATTTGTAATAGAAAGGTAACGGAAAATGAACAACGCAAAAGGAATAGTTTTCAAATTCGGAGATAACGTGGATACTGACGTTATCATTCCCGCAAGATATCTGAATTCCTCCGATCCCGCAGAACTGGCTACCCACTGCATGGAGGACATTGATAAGGATTTTATAAAAAATGTGAAAAAAGGTGACATTATCGTAGCGGAGAAGAACTTCGGCTGCGGCTCCTCCAGAGAGCATGCCCCCATCGCCATCAAGGCTGCAGGTGTCAGCTGTGTCATCGCAGAGACCTTCGCCAGAATCTTCTACCGCAATGCCATTAACATCGGACTGCCCATCATTGAGTGTCCCGAGGCATCCCGGAAGATTCAAAACGGCGATGAAGTCGAGATCGACTTTAATACCGGAGTGATCAAAGACCTCACCACCGGCGAGAGCTTCCAGGGACAGGCGTTCCCCGAGTTCATGCAGAAGATTATCGCCGCAGAGGGACTGATCAACTACATCAACAGTCAGGAATAAATTGAGTGCATGGCTCGTAACGTAGGGTTGCCATAACCCCCACGAACGCCCGCATCGGATGGAACATCCTTCCGGGTGTCAGGTCTCCCGGAGGGAGTTTCCTGACGAAAAGTGACAAAATATCACCATCGTCCGACAAACATTCCCGGAAGGACATTCCATCCGCTGCAGGGGTTCTACATTTTCTCATAATATCTGTACGTCATAGGCATTTCTGCCTACAGCCATTTCTATTGTTTTGGTGAAAATCGCATCAAAATAGCAAAATCAGTACAAAAAATCTTCTAAATCAAACATTTTTTGTACTGATTTTATTATTTTTCCCATTTTAGCGAAAATAAGCTCTTATAAAAGGCCAAAATCTCCTGTTTTTGTATTTTTTATGCAAAAAAAGGCGTTTTTAATACAAACTTTATTGTACCACTGCCTTATCCACATCAATCACTGCGTAGAAATCCGGGTGGTTCATCTGGATCCGTTTCGTGACGGAGTCAACAACATCCTGATCGGAAACGGGATAATCATAGGGGACTACGATGTCAAAAATGAGGTTCGTGTGGGTCAGTCCCTTGACGATGCGGAAATCATGCATGCTGAGTTTTGGATCGATCTGATCCAGATAAGCTTTTACCTCTGCTTTCAGGGACAGTGTCTCGGGGTCATTGGTGCTGACGGGATCCATGTGGATCACAGCGTTACAGTTTAATTTGCTGCGCAGTTCATGCTCTATGGTATCGATCGTATCGTGCAGGGTCAGAATATTACCGTCGGCAGGAACCTCCGCATGCAGAGAGATCAGAGTCCTTCCGGGGCCGTAATTATGCACGATCAGATCGTGAATCCCGGTGACATCATCATAAGAGAGAACGATGTCGTTAATCTGCTGTACCAGTTCAGGCTCGGGGGGCTGCCCAAGCAGGGGACTGATCGTGTCTTTGGCTGCGACAAATCCGGAGTACAGGATGAACATACCCACCAGCACACCACAGTAACCGTCGATAATGATGCCCGAGGCGGCGGAGACGATAGTGCCGATGAGAACCACGGTGGTTGCTATCATATCGCTCAAACTGTCAATGGCGGTAGCCTTCATTGCCACAGAACCGATCCGGGAACCGATGCTGCGGTTATATAGAGCCATATAGCACTTTACCAGGATCGAAAATACCAGGATGCCGATAATGACAGGGGAGTAGTCAGGAACTTCCGGATGGAAAATCTTACTTACAGAGCTTTTTACCAGTTCGAAGCCCATGAGCACGATTAAAATAGAGACTAACAGCCCGGAGATATATTCGATCCGTCCGTGTCCGAAGGGATGGTCAGAGTCCGGCTTCTGTCCCGCCATTTTGAAGCCTGCCAGCGTAATGATGGAGGATGCTGCATCCGACAGGTTGTTGAATGCATCCGCCGTGATGGCGATGGAATGACTGAAAAAGCCTGCCAGAGCCTTGGCAGTGAACAGGATCAGGTTGAAAAAAATCCCGACGATACCGCAGAGCATTCCATATGCCTGGCGAACGCCGGAATCCGTGACGTTTTCATGATCCCTGATAAATAATTTTGCCAATAATGTAACCATAAGATATCCCCTTTTCCCAAATGAGATTTTAAAGGATATTGTAGCGCATATGCAGGAAAAATACAAGTAAATCCGGATGATTTGCAGAAAAAACGCCCAAAGATGCAGATCAAGAAATCTGCGGTTGCTATTGCGCATCCGTCGTTTTCAGTGTATAATCTCGGTGGACGTAATGTAAGCTTTCAGAACGGATCCGGGACGCAGACCATTTTCCGGAGCCGTACTGGTAATTTATAATAATCAAAAGTAAAAATGGAGGAACGATCGATGAGAAAGAAACCGGTTGTATTAATGATCCTGGATGGTTATGGATTGAATGATAAGGTAGAGGGCAATGCCGTAGCACAGGCCAATACCCCTGTAATGGATTCCCTGATGAAGGAGTATCCTTTTGTACACGGCAATGCCAGCGGTATGGCAGTAGGACTTCCCGAGGGCCAGATGGGTAACTCCGAGGTAGGTCATATGAATATGGGTGCCGGCCGTATCGTATATCAGGAGCTGACCCGTATCACCAAGGAAATCCAGGATGGTGACTTCTTTAAAAATGAAGCCCTGTTGAAGGCTATTGATAACTGTAAGAAGAACAACAGTGCCCTGCATCTGATGGGACTGTTATCTGACGGTGGTGTACACAGCCACATCACCCATCTGTACGGCCTGCTGGAGTTGGCGAAGCAGCAGGGACTGGAAAAGGTATATGTCCACTGCTTCTTAGATGGACGTGATACCCCTCCCGCCAGCGGTAAGAGCTATGCAGAGCAGTTAAATGAAGAAATGAAGAAAATCGGTGTAGGTAAGATCGCTTCTGTAATGGGCCGTTATTATGCTATGGATCGTGATAACAATTATGACCGTGTACAGCTGGCTTACGACGCCATGACCGAGGGCAAAGGTCTGACCGCTGCCTGCGGTATCTGTGGTATCCAGGAGTCTTACGACAGAGAAGAGACCGATGAGTTTGTAAAACCTACTGTTGTTGTAGAAGATGGCAAGGCAGTCGGACTGGTGCAGGACAAGGATTCCGTGATCTTCTTCAACTTCCGTCCCGACCGTGCAAGAGAGATCACCAGAGCCTTCTGTGATGATGACTTCAAGGGATTTGACCGTGTGAGAAAGGATATTACTTTTGTATGCTTCTCCGATTACGATCCTACCATTCCTAATAAAGAAGTGGCATTCCACAAGATCGCCATTACCAATACCTTCGGTGAGTGGCTGGCAGCCCATGACATGAAGCAGGCACGTATCGCCGAGACTGAGAAGTATGCACATGTAACCTTCTTCTTCAACGGCGGCGTAGAGCAGCCCAACGAGGGAGAGGATCGTATCCTGGTAAATTCTCCCAAGGATGTGGCAACCTATGATCTGAAGCCGGAGATGAGTGCTCCTCAGGTCTGCGGGAAACTGCTTGATGCGATCCGCTCTGAAAAATATGATGTGATCGTGATCAACTTCGCAAACCCCGATATGGTAGGTCATACCGGTGTGATCTCTGCAGCCATCAAGGCGATTGAGACCGTAGATGAGTGCGTAGGCAAGGCAGTACAGGCAGTGAAGGATGTAGACGGTGTTCTGTTCATCTGTGCAGACCACGGTAACGCAGAGCAGATGATCGATTACACCACCGGTCAGCCTCATACCGCACATACCACCAATCCGGTTCCGTTCATCCTGGTAAACTACGATCCTGCTTATACGCTGAAAAAGGGCGGATGCCTGGCAGATATCGTACCTACCCTGATCAACGTGATGGGTATGGAGCAGCCGGCAGAAATGACAGGAAAGTCTCTGTTAATTAAAAAGTAATCACCGGAATATTTTCGGTAAGATCGCAGAAACCATAAAAGCAGATGAAGATTCCTCAGGCACTTTGCACGGTGCCTGAGGATTTTGTAACTGATTTTTACATGATATCTTCTTATCAGCAGGAGGAAGAATTATATTATATGGAACAGAAGAAAAATCTGGTAACTCTGGGCAGCACCGGGATCACCGTAGAGAAAAACTCCTTCGGAGCGCTGCCCATCCAGCGGATCTCCAAGGAAGCAGCCATTGGACTGCTTCGCAAAGCCTATGCTGCAGGCGTGACCTTTTATGACACTGCCAGATACTATACTGACAGCGAAGAGAAAGTGGGCGCTGCCTTTGAGGGTATGCGTGACAAAATATATATCGCTACCAAGACCGGAGCCACCACAGCAGAAGGCTTCTGGAAGGAGCTGCACACTTCCCTGGAAAAATTAAAAACAGATTATATCGACATCTACCAGTTCCACAATCCGGCATTCTGCCCGAAGCCGGGAGATGGCACGGGATTGTATGAGGCCATGCTGGAAGCCAAAGAAAAAGGCATGATCCGTCACATTGGTATTACCAATCACCGCCTGAATGTTGCCCATGAAGCCATTGAAAGCGGACTGTATGAGACACTGCAGTTTCCGTTCTGCTATCTGGCTACCGACAAGGATCTGGAACTGGTACAGGATTGCAAAAAGGCAGGCATGGGATTCATTGCCATGAAGGCACTGTCCGGCGGACTGATCAATAATTCCGCAGCAGCCTATGCGTATCTGGCACAGTTCGACAATGTGCTTCCCATCTGGGGTGTGCAGCGGGAGAATGAGCTGGATGAATTCTTATCCTATATCGACAATCCTCCCACACTGACACCGGAATTACAGGCGGTGATCGATCGTGACAGAGAAGAACTGCAGGGAGAGTTCTGCAGAGGCTGCGGCTATTGCATGCCCTGTCCGGCAGGGATCGAGATCAACAACTGTGCCCGCATGAGCCTGATGATCCGCAGAGCACCTTCAGCAGCACAGCTGACAGACGAGATGCAGGCAAAAATGCGTAAGATCGAGGATTGCCTGCATTGTGGCAGATGTAAATCCAAGTGTCCCTATGGACTGGATACTCCGGCACTACTTGAGAAAAATTATAAGGATTACTGTGAGATCCTTGCCGGAAAAGCGTATTAACACATAGCAGATCTGAATAATAACCTCCTTATGGGACATACTTACCTAAGAAAAAGTAAGTTAAGGATGCCTGTAAGGAGGTTTTTTATGGAAAAATATCTGGAGATCGTCGAAGTACATGGAAGGGAGATTCTGGATTCCAGAGGAAATCCCACGGTGTCTGCCACTGTCACGGTGAAGGACAGAGAGAACGGCAGATGTTTTCAGGGGATGGCAGCGGTGCCCTCCGGAGCCAGTACCGGACAGTTCGAGGCTGTGGAACTCAGGGATGGAGAAACCAGATATTTCGGACTGGGTGTGCAGCATGCCGTCAAAAACGTGGATGAAAAGATTGCAAGTGTTTTGGTGGGAGAGAATGCATTGGAGCAGATCCGTATCGACCGGATCCTGCGGGAGACGGACGGCACGGACAATAAGAGTAACCTGGGAGCCAATGCCATGCTGGCAGTGTCCATGGCGGTGGCAAGAGCAGCGGCGGAGGCACTGGGTCTTCCCCTGTATCGTTACTTCGGAGGAATCTCTCCGAGACTTCTGCCGGTACCTATGATGAATATCTTAAACGGCGGAAAGCATGCGGCGAACACCGTGGATTTCCAGGAGTTCATGATCATGCCCGCGCAGGCGGAGAACTTTGCGGAGGGGTTACGGATCTGTGCGGAAATTTATCATAATCTGAAAAAACTGCTGGAGGAGAAAGGCTTGTCCACCGGAGTCGGGGATGAGGGCGGCTTTGCCCCCAATCTGCCGGATGCAGAGAGTGTGCTGGATCTCCTCGTGGAGGCAATCGAAGCTTCCGGATATGTGCCGGGGCAGGATATCCGGATCGCCATGGATGCCGCCAGCAGCGAACTATATAATGAAAAAACGGGAATGTACCATTTCCCCGGAGAGAGTAAGCTGAAGGGAGAGGAAGTCCTGCGGGATACCGGAGAAATGATCTCGTATTATGAACGGCTCGTAGAGAACTATCCCATTATCTCTATTGAGGACGGACTGGATGAAAATGACTGGGACGGATGGCAGGAGCTGACGAAACGGCTGGGAGAGAAGATCCAGTTAGTGGGAGATGATCTGTTTGTCACAAATACAAAACGGCTGGATGCCGGGATCAAACTTCATTGTGGTAATGCCATTCTGGTTAAAGTCAATCAGATCGGAACTCTGTCCGAAGCCTTCGAAGCGGTGGAGATGGCACACAAGAATGGTTACAAGGCAGTGATCTCCCACAGATCCGGCGAGACGGAGGATACCACCATAGCGGACATAGCGGTGGCACTGAATGCCGGACAGATCAAGACCGGAGCGCCCTGTCGCAGCGATCGTGTGGCGAAGTACAACCGGCTGCTTGCCATTGAAGAGGAGTTAAAGGATGCCGCGGCATATATGGAGCCGTTCCACAAGATCTGAGTGGTTGCGCAACAAAATGTAAACTACAAAAAATAAAAAATGTATAAAAAAGAAGAATTTTCTGCACCAAAAATTCTTCTTTTTTTTTGAGGAAAACTATAGAGACATACATGGGAGAAAGAAAAAAGAACAAAAATACAATGTGTAAATATACATCATATACTGGAAAATATACACTATATACAGGAATTGAAAACAGAGACTATTTTTATTGAAAAACTTTTTCATAAATATACAGACAAATGTGCGCGCTACACGCACAGCGGAAGGAGACAGCAAAAGAGGCAGAGTCACGGAAACTGGCAGATGCTTCATATGTAATTCAGTTGACAGCCTTGAAAAAGTGTTGTAATATAACAAAAGTCGTTGTCGGAAAAGTAAAGTACATTTTACGTACGTGTATACTTGCATACAAATACGAAAAGTGTATTTTATGAATGTCCGTAGGCAAAAGAAAAGCAAGGAGTTGAAGAGATGCTTAAATATATTGCAAAACGTATCGGTCTGGCGCTGATCACGATTTTTACAGTAGCAACACTCACCTTTTTCCTGATGAACATGGTCCCCGGTGGTCCGTTCCTCTCGGAGAAAGCAGTAAGCCCTGCTGCACAGGCAGCCCTGGAGGCAAAATATGGACTGGACAAGCCTTTGTCCCAGCAGTATCTGACGTATATGAAAGATGCTTTGCACGGTGATTTCGGAGAGAGTCTGAAGCAGAGAGGAAGAACCGTTACTTCTATTATAGTATCCAAGTTCCCTGTATCTGCAAGAGTAGGTGGACTTTCCGTTATCGTAGCGCTGTTGGTAGGTATCCCTCTGGGATGTCTGGCAGCTACCCATCGTGGCAAGACGCTGGACAGCGTGATCTCCGTGATCTCCACTTGTGGTATTGCGGTACCAAGCTTCGTTATATGTACTCTGCTTCTGTATTTCCTGGGAAGTAAGGTAAAGATACTGCCCACCTACGGAATCGGTACCTGGAAGCATTATGTGATGCCCGTGATCGCATTGGCATTGTACCCAACTGCTTATATTATGAGACTGATGCGTTCTTCCATGCTGGATGTTCTGGGGCAGGATTATATGAGAACCGCTACGGCGAAGGGAGTAAAACCTTTCTTCCGTCTGTTCAAGCATGCACTGAGAAATGCACTGCTCCCCGTTATCACCTATGTAGGTCCTATGATGGCTTATACTATGACAGGAAGCTTCGTAGTAGAGAAGATTTTCACGATCCCCGGTCTGGGCAATGAATTTGTCAGCTCGATCATTAACCGTGACTACACCATGATCATGGGTACCACCATTTTCCTCGCAACACTGATGGTTGTCATGAATGTGCTGGTGGATATCGTGTATAAGCTCGTCGACCCCAGAATCAAGTTGAAGTAAGATTAACAGGAAGGAAGATACCGATGAAAGAACCGAATGCTATGAGCTTTCATGTAAAATATAAACCGGAAGATTTTATGCCGGCGAACGAAGAAGAGAAGCAGAGTCAGGTCATCATGCGCGAGAGCGTGGGCTTCTGGCAGGATGGCTTCCGCAGACTTCGTAAGAATAAGGTTGCCATGGTCAGCCTCTTCGTTATTATTGTAGTTATGATCTTTTCCTTTATCGTGCCTGCATTTTATCCCTATGATTACAAGACACAGATCAAAGGAAGCGAGAATCTGCACCCCATGCAGTATTCCGAGAAAGAGATAGAGCGTATGGATGCGGGAGAGAAGGTATTCCCCCATGTGCTCGGTACAGATAAAATGGGCCGTGATTATGCCATCCGTGTTATGATGGGAAGCCGTATCTCCCTGTTGGTTGGTCTGATCGCTACTGCCATCATTTTCGTGATCGGTTCCCTGATCGGTTCCATCTCTGCCTTCTTCGGTGGATGGGTGGATCTGATCATTATGCGTATTGTGGATATTATCTATACGATACCGGATTTCCTGCTGATCGTGCTGCTGTCCTTTGCGTTAAAGGACCCTCTGGCGAATCTGGCACAGCTTCCCGGATTCGGATGGATGCAGATCGTAGGATCTAACCTGATCAGTATCTTCATCGTATTCGCATTGCTGTACTGGGTAGGAATGGCACGTATGGTACGAAGCCAGATCCTGACCCTGAAGGAAAATGATTATGTCATGGCAGCCAAGGCTCTGGGAGCCAAGGATGGCCGTATCATTAAAAAGCATCTGCTGACCAACTGTATCGGTACGCTGATCGTTACCACCACACTGCAGATCCCTTCCTCTATTTTTACCGAGAGCTATCTGAGCTTCTTAGGTATGGGTGTGGCAGTTCCCCTGCCTTCCCTGGGAAGCCTTGCAAGTGATGCCATTAACGGAATGATCACATTCCCGTACCTGCTGTTTGCACCCTGTCTGCTGATCAGTCTGATCATCTTAAGCTTTAACCTGTTTGGTGACGGACTTCGTGACGCATTTGACCCGAAGCTTAAGAATTAATGGAAGGAGTAGTGAAGATGGATAACAATTATCTGGTAGATATACAGCATGAACGTCTCTCTTTCTTTACTCCTGCCGGAGAAGTAAAGGCACTGAACGATGTCTCCATTCACCTGAAGGAAGGGGAAGTATTGGGCATCGTAGGAGAGAGTGGTTCCGGTAAATCCGTAACCGCATACAGTCTGATGGGACTGACCGCTTATCCCGGTAAGCTGATCGGCGGAGAACTTCACTTCAATGGACACGAAGTGGAGAAAATGACCGAAAAAGATTTTTCCAAGATGCGTGGTAAAGAGGTCTCCATTATTTTCCAGGATCCTCTGACCAGCTTAAATCCCGTATATACCATTGGTAATCAGATTATGGAAGTGATCCGTCTGCATACCGATGCGGACAAGAAAAAGGCATATGCAAGAGCAGTGGAGCTTTTGTCTCTGGTAGGTATCAATGAACCGGAGAAGCGTATGAAGCAGTATCCCCACGAGCTGTCCGGTGGTATGAGACAGCGTGTCATGATCGCGATCGCGCTGGCATGTGAACCGAAGCTTCTGATCGCCGATGAGCCTACTACCGCACTGGACGTTACCATTCAGGCGCAGATCCTGGAGCTGATGATGGAGCTGAAGGACAAGTTGGGCATGGCGATCATCATGATCACCCATGACCTGGGTATCGTGGCGAGCATGTGTGACCGTATTGCAGTCATGTATGCCGGTCGTATCGTGGAGACTGGTACCTGTGACGAGATCTTCTACCATCCGAAGCATGAATATACCAAGGGTCTTCTGGAGAGTATCCCCCGTCTGGACAGCACGAAGCATGAGAAGCTGATCCCCATCGAGGGTAACCCGGTGGATCTTCTGAATCCTCCCGAGGGATGTGCATTCGCACCCCGCTGTAAGAACTGCATGAAGATCTGCCTGAGAGAGAATCCGCCCAAGACGGATTTTAGCGAGACGCATTATGCACACTGCTTTATGAACCAGAAAGCTGA
This sequence comes from Clostridium sp. AF34-10BH, assembly GCF_003478095.1. Lineage (NCBI taxonomy): Bacteria > Bacillati > Bacillota > Clostridia > Eubacteriales > Clostridiaceae > Clostridium > Clostridium sp. AF34-10BH. Next base: position 18,461 of record NZ_QUEC01000002.1, on the reverse strand, counting down.
GATGGAGGGAGGAAATACCAATGAGTGATAAGTTACTTCAGGTTGAACATTTGAAGCAATACTTCCCCGCAGGCGGCATGGGTAAAAACCGTAAGTTCGTGAAGGCCGTGGATGATGTCAGCTTTTTTGTGAATAAAGGTGAGACTCTCGGACTGGTAGGAGAGAGCGGCTGTGGTAAGACCACCACCGGACGTTCTATCTTACGATTATATGAGCCCACCGGCGGCAAGATCACATTTGACGGCAAGGTGATCCTGGACGTTGAAAATAAAGTAAAGGTAGATATGCTGCCTTACCGTCAGAAGATGCAGATGGTATTCCAGGATCCTTATGCAAGTCTGGATCCCAGAATGACCGTAGGAGATATCGTAGGGGAAGCCATAGATATTCATAAGCTGGCTGCCAATAAGAAGGAACGTCATGATATGATCATTTCCATGCTGGAGAAGGTTGGACTGAACTCTGAGCATGCGAACAGATATCCTCATGAATTCTCCGGCGGACAGCGTCAGCGTGTCGGCATTGCGAGAGCACTGGCAGTGAACCCGCAGTTCATCGTCTGCGATGAGCCGATCTCCGCACTGGATGTATCAATCCAGGCACAGGTGGTGAATATGTTCGAGGAGCTGCAGGAGCAGATGGGACTGACCTATCTGTTCATCGCACATGACCTCTCTGTCGTAAAACATATCTCCGACCGTATCGGCGTTATGTACCTGGGCAAAATGGTAGAGCTGGCAGACAGCTACGAGCTGGTAGCACGAAGCCTGCATCCTTATACCAAGAGCCTGATCTCTGCGATCCCCATTGCAGATCCCATCAAGGCAAGAGCAAGCAAACGTATTGTTCTGCAGGGAGATGTACCCAGCCCCTTAAATCCTCCTACCGGATGTCGTTTCCGCACCAGATGTCCTTATGCGGATGAGTGCTGTGCACAGAAGGAACCCGAATGGAGAGAAGTGGAAAAGGGTCACTACGTGGCTTGCCACCATGTGGAGAAGATCAATGCCTGAAATTAGGTATTGACAGCTGAGCAATTTAGCTGTTTAATATAAAGCTATACAAAGCATAGTGCTTTTGTATGAAAAGAAAGAGGAGGATAACTTTATGAAAAAGAAGTTAGCTATGCTGCTCACCGCAGCAATGCTGGTAGGTTCTCTGGCAGCATGCGGCAGCAGCGACAATGGTTCTTCTGCAACCGGCAGTGCCAGTGCAACTGACAGCACCAAGACCGATGCAGCAGCAACCGAAGTTAGTACCGAAGGCAAACAGCTTACCGTTCAGATCGGTCCCGATCCCGAGACCATTGATCCCGCACTGAACAGTGCAGTAGATGGCGGTAATATGCTGCTTCACTCTTTTGAGTGTCTTCTGACAATTGACCAGGATGGTAAGATCGCTCCCGGACAGGCTGAGACCTGGGAAGTATCTGAAGATGGTCTTACCTGGACCTTCCATCTTCGTGATGGATTAAAGTGGTCTGACGGCAGTGATCTGACCGCAGACGATTTCGTATACAGCTGGAAGCGTGTATGCGATCCCGTAGTAGCAGCTCCTTATGCTGAGACTGTTCTGGGTATGGTTAAGGGCTTTGACGAGGCACAGGCAGGTGATCTGGATGCTCTGGCAGTATCCGCTCCCGATGCTAAGAACTTCGTTGTAGAGCTTTCCAATCCCTGCCCTTACTTCGAGTCTCTGGCAGCATTCGCTACCCTGAGCCCTGTTCAGCAGGCAACCGTAGAGGCTAACGGCGATGCATGGGCTACCGCAGCTGAGACCTATATCTCCAACGGACCTTTCTACATTACCGAGTGGGTACCCGGTTCTCACATTACTATGTCCAAGAACCCTAACTACTGGAATGCAGATGCGATCAAGCTTGGCAGCATCAAATTCGTACTGATGGAGGATTCCAACGCAGCTTATACTGCATACCAGTCCGGTGATGTACTGTTCATCAAGGATGTTCCTACCCAGGAGATCCCCAGCTTACAGGGTAACCCCGAGTTCCATGTAGAGCCTAACCTGGGAACTTACTATCTGTCCATGAACCTGGAAGATCCTGCATTCGCAGATGTAAATGTTCGTAAGGCTCTGAGCCTGGCAATTGATCGTGATTATGTAGCAAATACCCTGATGCAGGGAACCTACTCTCCCGCATACAACCTCGTAGGTGAGGGCTGGGTAGATACCGACGGCAGCTCCTTCAATGCAAATGCTAACGGTGGTCAGAGCTATATCTCCGAGGATTTCGATGCTAACCTTGAGGAAGCTAAGCAGCTCTTAGCTGATGCCGGCTACCCTAACGGTGAAGGACTTCCTACCATCACCTATACTACCAACGATGCAGGTTACCACAAGGTTGTTGCTGAGTACTTACAGCAGGCATGGGGCGAGCTTGGTATTAACGTAGAAGTAAATATCGTTGAGTGGTCCAGCTTCACTCCGATGAGACGTAACGGTGAGTACATGGTAGCACGTAACGGATGGGTAGGAGACTACAGCGATCCTTCCAATATGTTAGACTTGTTCTGCACCGGCAACGGTAACAACGATGGTAAGTTCTCCAACGCTGACTTCGATGCAGCTATGGAGAAGGCAGCTTCCACCATGGATACCGCTGAGCGTTCCGCAGCTCTTCATCAGGCTGAGGATGTTCTGATGGAGCAGGTAGGATGCATCCCTGTTGCTTACTACAATGACTTCTGGCTGCAGAGTGAGAAGATCACCGGTATCTGGCATTCCGCTTATGGTTTCTGGTACTTCATGTATGGTGACATCGCAGAGTAAGCTGCGGATCTGATCATTCAGAATAAAAAACAAAGGATCCCCGTGAGATCGTAAAGATTTCCGGGGGTTCTTTTTTGTGTCGCCTTTTCGGTGCTGTATTGTAAAATGTTGTTGCAATTGTGTACAATATATGGTAATATAAAATCTGCTTGACATTAGGAGGTGTGAAATGGAAGCATTAAGAGTAGTAATCAACATAATTTTTATATTAGTATGCGTAGCACTGACGGTGTTAGTATTGATGCAGGAAGGTAAGTCCGCAGGACTGGGCTCTATCAGCGGTGCAGCTGAGACCTACTGGGGCAGAAATAAAGGACGTTCCATGGAAGGTATGCTGGTGAAGATCACGAAGATCCTTGCAGTATTCTTCATGTTACTTGCAGTCGTACTGAATCTGAACGTATTTTAATCATTACGAAGGATGACACTCTTGTGTGCATGGCATACAAGAGTGTTTTGTTATATGTAACTATTCAGAGCCTCGTAGAGGCGGTTTTGCGAATGGAGTTCTGGATAGTTACTGTTTGAGAGAGGTTACATGATAAACGAAATCAGAGAGAAGAGAAAAAAAGTAATTTGTGATCTGGTGAAGGATGATTTTTACGTTCCGATGAAGGAAAAGGAACTGGCAATGTTTCTTCAGGTCGCAAAAGAAGACCGGGAAGAGTTTCGTGAGATTTTACGGGAACTTTTAGCGGAAGGAAAACTTACCCTGACCGTTAAGGGTAAATATATGAAGTCCAACGGTAAGGTTCTGACGGGAACTTTTATCAGCAATGCCAAAGGCTTTGGATTTGTGGAAGTGGAAGGAAGGGACGAGGATCTGTTCATTCCGGAGGACAAGCAGGGTGGAGCATTCCATAAGGATACCGTGGAAGTGGCACTTCTGCCTGCGAAGACCGGCAAACGCCAGGAAGCGCAGGTTATCCGCATCATTGCCAGGGGTATGACTCAGGTGGTGGGAACCTATGAGCAGTCCAAGAGTAATTTTGGCTTTGTCATTCCGGATAACACGAAGATAGCACAGGATATTTTCGTGCCGAAGGAGTGGTCGAAGGGGGCCATGACCGGACATAAGGTCGTGGTGGAGATTACCGGATACGGCACGAATACGAAGAGTCCTGAGGGCAAAGTCGTGGAGATCCTGGGACATATCAACGATCCCGGTGTAGATATCATGTCTATCGTACGTGGCTTTGATCTGCCGGTGGAATTCGGCGAGAAGATCATGAGCCAGGTGGAGAGGGTATCCCAGGAGGTATCCGAGGCGGATTGTGCCGGACGCAGGGATCTGCGGGATGTGACCATGGTGACCATCGACGGAGAGGATGCCAAGGATCTGGATGATGCTGTCAGTGTATCCTTTGATGGGACATATTACCACTTAGGAGTACACATTGCAGACGTGACGAACTACGTGCAGGAGAATTCCGCACTGGACAGAGAGGCATTAAAACGAGGCACCAGTGTCTATCTGGTGGACCGTGTGATCCCTATGCTGCCCCATGCATTGAGTAACGGTATCTGTTCCCTGAATGAGGGCGTGGACCGTCTGGCATTAAGCTGCCTGATGAAGGTGGATGAAGAGGGCGAGATCGTGGACTATGAGATCTGCGAATCTGTGATCCGGGTCAATAAGCGGATGTCTTATACCGTGGTGAAAAAGCTGCTGGAGGAGCCAGAGTGTGTAGAGCATAACGCCGATATGCCGGACGGAACCTCCGGGGAAGGCATAGAAATCTCAACAGACTATTCACAGTACAGGGAACTGCTCCCTATGTTCCAACAAATGGCTGAGCTCGCGGACAAACTGAGGAAGAAGAGACAGAAGCGGGGATCCATTGATTTCGATTTTCCGGAGTGCAAGATCCTGTTAGATAAGGAAGGACATCCACTGGATATTAAGCCTTACGAGCGGAATGTAGCGACTATGCTGATCGAGGATTTTATGCTCGCAGCGAATGAGACAGTGGCACAGCATTTTTACTGGCAGGAGCTGCCCTTCGTCTACCGCGTCCATGATGTACCGGATCCGGAGCGGATCCAGAAGCTGTCTACGTTCATCAGCAATTATGGCTATTACATGAAGGCGCTGGGGCGCAGGAACAGCAAGGTCTCCACGGAGGAAATCCATCCCAAGGAGATCCAGAAGCTGTTACAGAAGATTGAGGGAACTCCCGAAGAGCCTATGATCGCCAGACTGACCCTGCGCAGCATGAAACAGGCAAAATACAGCACGGAGTGTACCGGACATTTTGGACTGGCATGTCAGTATTACTGTCATTTTACTTCGCCGATCCGCCGTTATCCGGATCTGCAGATCCATCGTATTATCAAGGAACAGCTGCGGGGACGCCTGAAGGAAGAGAGAGTGGAGCACTACCGGGATATTCTGCCGGAGGTGGCGAAACATTCTTCTGAAATGGAGCGCCGTGCCGATGAGGCAGAGCGGGAGACGGATAAGCTGAAGAAGGTAGAATATATGGAACAACACATCGGAGAGGAATACGAGGGTGTGATCTCCGGTGTCACCGGCTGGGGACTGTATGTGGAACTGCCCAATACCGTGGAAGGGCTGATCCATATTTCCACGATCCCGGGCGACTATTATCACTACAATGAGGCAGCCTGTGAGATGGTGGGAGAAGCTACCGGACGTTGCTTCAAACTGGGAATGCCGGTGCGGATCGAAGTGGAGGACTGTGACCGTTTTATGCGCACCATCAATTTCCGGCTGGTGGATAAATGAACTGTTAGTTCATTGACAATTACAGAAAATATAGTAAACTGTAACTATTCAGAGTCGTTAAAAATAAGTTCCGCAGGAGTGTTCTGCAATGGGGTTCTGAATAGTTACAAGGTTTTGAAGAGGTAGCCATGGCAAAAGGAAAAGAGTCCCAGAAGCTGATCGCGAACAATAAAAAAGCATATCATGATTTTTTCATTGATGAGACCTATGAGTGCGGCATTGCCTTGCACGGTACGGAAGTAAAGTCCATGCGTATGGGCAAGTGCAGTATCAAGGAGGCGTTCGTCCGCATTGAAGACGGAGAAGTATTCGTCTACGGAATGCATGTAAGTCCTTATGAGAAGGGGAATATTTTCAATAAAGATCCTCTTCGTGTGAAAAAACTGCTGCTGCATAAGTACGAGATCAACAAACTGCTGGGCAAGATCAAGGAAAAAGGGTATACATTAGTCCCTTTGCAGGTATACTTTAAAGACGGTAAGGTAAAGGTAGAGATCGGGCTGGCACGTGGTAAGAAGCTCTATGACAAGAGAGAAGCCATTGCCAAAAAGGATCAGCGCAGAGAGGCAGAGAAGGAATTCAAGGTCCGCAATCTGTGATCCACAGGCTCTGATCCTGCAATGCTTTACTGCAAGTGCTTGACAGTGTGTGTGCCATCAAGTATACTTGGTCTGACAATTGAATAAGGGGTAGTAAAGGTTTCGACAGGGGTTTTGCAGCTGGAGAAGCGAGTCGCATGGTAATGCGTTAAATGGCCAAATTAAAATTAAACGCTAACGATAATTTAGCATACGCTGCCTAATGGCAGCAGTCGGCCCTAGGGCACTCACACCTTAGGATCCCGGCTTCAAACATGTGAGAAACGACATATGCAAAGCTTTGCGCATATGGGCGTAACATGAAGCTACTGAAATGCTCAGGGTGTTTATTCCCGGGGCGCGGAGGGAATGTCAAAGAATAAACTACACTCGTAGAAGGACAGGGAATAGGCTTTTGGACACGGGTTCGACTCCCGTCTACTCCATCATAAACTTAGCATTTATGCGGGTTTTCACAGGGTGGTATTGATTAGGTACTCAACTAGGTACTCAAATCAATATCAGAATAATTAGAGAAAGGAGAGTTGTACAAGTGCCTTTCTTCATACTAAAGATAAATCGACCATAGATCGGTTTATTTTTTTGCGCAAAAATAGGAGAAGTTTTCAAAAAAATCTTGGTAAATGATTTTGATACCCCCCCTACCCCCTCATTTTTAGTTGAAAAATCGAAATTGAATTTTTTCAAAATTTGGTGCAGATTTCACACAGATTTGTGCTGAAAAATGTGATCTGATTTTGGATATAGTATCCCTGATTATTCTTCCCCAGTTCTGGGGGTACACTCCACAAACTTATAATATGCCCCGCCTGCTGCTCTGACTGGCTCAAATTTGGACAGAAGTAGCTCAGGTGTAGAAAACTCACGTATAGACCGCATAATTGCCTTAAAATGGACTTTACGCGGTCGATTCCCTTGTGTCAATCCGTTTCAACTGGTAAGTGAACACTTTTATTTATAGCCTGCGCCAGCTTCTCCGAGGACTGGGCAAGATATTCTTGTGTTGTCGTAACACTGGCGTGCTGGTAAAATTCTTTAACCGCTACAATATCATGGCCGGAATTCTTATAGATCTGCTGCCCGGCGAACTTCCGAAAGCTATGTGTTGAGGTCTGCGGAAGGCAAATATATTGTGTAGGGAGGTATTTATTATGGCGGCCATGTTGACATTACTTGCAATAATAGTAGGAGTTGTTGTGCTAGATTCACTGTTGACGAAAGATAAAAAGCCGAAACATTTTGACTGTTGTCCCAACTGCGGTAGCAAACGGTTCCATGCTTTTGTCGAACAGGAAGTAATCAGCCAAGGAAAGGTGAAAACGACATATTCTGCGAATCTGAATCCGCTTAAGCCTTTCACCCTGGTTAATAAAAAAGAAAAGGTTGTAAGGCAGCCGGTTACGAGGAATGTATCAAAGTTTGTATGTGACGACTGCGGTAATATATTCGGATAATACAATGGGCTCATGTGCGGAGTCCTTTTCTGACAGCAATGACATAGAAAGAGCAGCATTGAAGCTGCTCTTTTTGAATGCAAGGAGGATGCAAAATGGAAATAGTATTGTGCATAGTGATCTCTATTATTGTTTCGGCAGTAGTCTCCATACTGATGCTGAAATTTTTCGCTTACAAATACTTTGAGGTGATTGATTCCTATATTAAAGGCTTATTTGATAACTTTAGGAATACAACAGGATACAAATAATTCTCCTAAAGGAGATAATTTTGCAATTCCCTTTTCTAATGTTATTTCATACATTGAGTATTTTCTTTTAGCAGAAAGAAATATATTGCTGTTAAGAAATGGGGTGTAAGTGTCTTCGTTAGAAAAATATTCTGTCCATGACATTTCAATAAGCCCTAAGCGTTGAAGTGATGAAATGGAAATACTTTTTTCATTAGGCATCATTTCAGAAGAGCCACTAAGAAAAATATTTCTTACGACTACATCATAAGATGTTTTTTCTTTGTTCAAGTAGCATCTGATATTACAGATGGGCTGCTCACTACTTGATTTGAAACATTGTAATAATTTTGCATCATTAGAACTCATTTGACCGATAATTTGAGCAAAAGAAGGATGAACATTTTTCCCAGAGTCAGTTGCTGAAGTAAGCAAAGCAACGAAAAGCTGACGAAGATCATCTTCCTCAACACAATATTTTGCCTCATCAAGAGTTTTAAGAACTATTTGTGTGGTAGGCTCTTTACGACGTTGTTCGGGGACGGTTTCCAAGGAGTCTTCTAGTTCTTTTTTGAATTTTTCAAGATCTTTGGTATACTTAATACGGCGTTTTTCAGCTAACTGAGAAATCCCACCAAAAGCGAGAAACCAACAATCCGACAACGTTTGTCCAATGCCTTGAGTTGGTAAATCAGTTACATTTTTAATTGCATTGTCTACGGATTCAGGAAGATTTGCATTAATATTGATGTCAGTCATATAGGTGTACCTCACTTTCCTTTGTCTTGTGTATATTATCATTATAATGAGTGATAAATTAGATTTCAATGATAAAAAGCATAGGATATATTTCTATATAATGGCATATCTACTTCGATAAATCGAAATGCTGGAGCTATTGAAAAAATACGGATTCTGTAGGACAATGGTAACATAATAAAACCGTGAATGCGGGGAAAGTACAGGGGATAAAGGCATGGTAGGAAAGAAAAAACATATCAAATTTACTTATTATGATGTGGTAACACAGGACGATGATGGTAAGGAGAGTCTTTATGATTTAAGGAAGTGGTTAGACACTATTAGCAAAAATGAAATTGCAGATAGAATAAAAAGAATAGGAGATGTGCAGGGAAGACTAGAAACTGCGCAGGTAATAGAAAAAGGATATTATGCATTGAATTTTATGCGACTGGATGAAGCAAGTGATGCATACAAAGCAAAGGAAAACGAAAAAGCTGAACATATAGATTTAGAAAATGATGAATACTTAGGAAGAAATACAGTTGCTTTATATGATGAAGCAAACCATATTATTCTAATACAAAATAACAGAGGATCATATTCTGCAAATGCAATACAAAACTACATTAACGCTACAAATGGCGGAAAATGTTGTTATTTTAGACCAGTCCTTGATATTTTTGACACAGCAAGGTGTAAAAAGGGAATAATTAAAAAGATTTATGTCGGCTGTTCAGCAGTCAATCAATTTGACACTGATGGTTCAAAAGCTTTTGAGAACATTATTGAATCCTGTGATGAATTGGGTGGTTACACATTTTACATTGAAATAGGAATTGGCAGAGGAAAAAATAGGCAGTTAAGTAACCAAGGAATATATTCTGCGGTAAACACATTGCTTCGTAATAGAGGATGTTTATCAAAGGCAAAAATAACTTTAGCAGATGATAAAGACGCAGATTTGTATGATTTATTTGATAATGTACGTACTGGAAAATTTGATTTAACCGTGCCCGAAAGGGGCGAGTTAGACTTTATGCAGATTGCAGGAAATATATATTATCAATATGTTAATAAATAAGGGGATGTTGTAATATGATTGGCAATCCAATTAGAAAAAATGAGGTATTTAAAAAGACTCTTAATAGTTGGAGAGGGATATACTGCATTGTTTTGCCTATTTTTTCGGTTGTAGCATACTTTATTTGCTATAAAATATGGGAGATTAAGATATGGGAGAGTAAGAATTTCCCAGACACGCTTACTTCAATGGTTACCTTTGTGTCAATAATAATAAGCTTTTTTGGAGTATTACTTACTATACTGATTTCAGCAAAAGAAAAATCAGAGCTTATCAATTATTTCTTGGACACAGCGGACAAGGAGGTATTTGCGTCCTCTATTAAAAGGTTGATATTACATGGTCTACTTACGGTGATTATTTCGGCTATTCTTTTTATGTATGACATAATGTCTGAATGTGAGATTGTAATATATGTATGTATTGGGATATTTACGTTAGTTCGATTTACAACATTGACATATCGGTTTACAAATATTTTATTGATGCTATTCTTAAAAGATAGAAAAGTTTATGCAAAAATAGAAGATGAAAAATTGTCAGAAGAGGCTGTAAAAGAATTAGATGAACGATTGCAAAAAGGAATATAAATAACAATTAGGTCTGAAGCACTTACCTTCGGGTAGGTGCTTTTCTTATACCCAAAATACCGACTGTCGACTAGATGGCAGCCGCCAACCGGAACAATTAGAGGTGGAGATCATGGCTTACAGTGGATGGCTCTTAAAGATTGGAAATTACACAGTGGATGAAGGTAAACGTCAAATCCTACGCCTACCCTTAAATTTAACGCCGCTTTTATGAGCGGCGTGGTTTCCTACATTCCTCGGGAAGCTCCTCAGCCCAGGGCATCAGCTGATCTAGTTTTGCCGGATCTATATTTCCTTTTTCGTCACAATACTTAGGCAGCTCCGTGAGGATATACCTAAAGTAGTAGTATGGGCGCAGATTGTTCAGCTTTGCTGTTTCTGAAATACTGTAAACAAGAGCGCTGGCTCCGGCACCTTTTGCTGTGTTATGGAACATCCAGTTCTTTTTGCCGATACAGAAAGTCCGGATAGCCCGCTCGGAAGCGGAGTTATCGATTGGGATATCCCCATCGGTCAGAAATACCTTTAAATAGTTTTCCTGATGGATGACGAAATTTAGTCCCTGTCCGGTCCTGGATTTCGGAGGCACCGCACATTCTGCAGCCTGTTGTTTTGCCCACGCAAAGAAATCCTCAACCAGCGGCTTTATCCTTGTCTGCCGTTGTGTAAGGCGATCCGTTGCCGGAAGTTCTTTCAGTTCGGTATCGATCCGGTAGAATTCTGCGATCTTTTGTAATGCCTGGTATGCTACGGAATTTTTGCTGACAGGGGATCCTTTTTATCCGCTGCCTTTACGGCATCTGCAAAGGCTCTTCTTGCATGTGCCCAACAGTTTGCATTTGTCACTCCCGGCAGTTTTTTGTCCAGCAGATGATACTGCTCCAGACTGTCCGTGACCAGAACTCCTTTGTAGTTCCGGTAAAACTCCAGCGGCTTTTCATGATCCCTGCCTTTCTGGTATTCGTAGATCACCACAGGACGTTCCTTATAGAACTCCCCGGAACGGTGTACCCACATGTAGCATTTACTGTTCGGGCGGTCACTGTCACCGATCACCTGTGTCGGCGTTTCGTCTGACTGTGTCACCGGCAGGGACAGCAGTTCCTGCTTCATACGATCCACAAACGGTGCGAAATATTTCTCAGCACACCGGATGATCCAGTTCGACATGGTCTGTCTGGAGATATTTACACCATTGCGTTGAAACTCCTGCTCGACTCTGTGCAGTGCAGAGGAGTTCACATATTTTACATTCAGAATGGATGCAAGCAGGGAAGGAGTAACGATGCTTCCACGCAGAAGGTCCTTGGGGCGCTTTCCACGTAAGAATTCGTCCTGATGATCTCCGCCAGTGCCTGTATAGACTTCCACGGTATGGATTTCCACCGTCCAGGATTCCGGCTCATGGCGCAGTCTTTTGTAGGTTTCATCCTTCATTCTGCGCCAGTTGCCTGCACCATAAAACGCATCCAGTTCTTCTGTGGATACCTGATAAGGAGGAAGGATCTCTTCCGGGAAATCTTTCAGATACGTTTCCCGCTGCCCTTTTTTCTTATGGCTACGTCGGGATGGAAGTACTTCCTCCGCAGCAGGTTCCGGGACAGACAGATCGCACCAGCTTTCTGCCTCATCAAAGAAGGACAGCTGACCATCTATGGAATCCAGCGTTTCTGTGTGTTTTCCGAAACGATAGCTGTTCGCTATGCGTACCTGTTCGATCAGCCGCTCGATGTTCTCATTCAGGGTATCCAGCTGTCCCTGCATCATAAGAACGATGGTGATCAGTTCTTCCCTGCTGCAGTTATTCAGTTCTTCCAGTGTATGTCTGTCTGCCATTGTCCCGCTCCTTAAACTGTTTTCATTATACCAGAAAACACAAAGGATTGCGAACCGGCACCTCCGCAGGTTTCGTCATTCTGCCTATGCCTGTATGGCGGTGTGATGGTCATAGAGCCAGGGAAATATAAAGTTTTCAAGGTGCTGAAATTTTATCCGGATCCTCCTGTGGATACGTCACAGACCAGGAAACAGCGTTCAGAGAGGCTGTAACACCGGGAATGGATCTGACCGGATAGCAGGCATAAAAAATCTATGTTTTGCACAAAGATCAGGTGGGCTTTTGCGGTGTTACTTCCCTGACTTTGGGGTTCAGGGGATTCAGCCCCATCATAAGATAACGGAACTGTTCCTCTGTAAGGTCTGCGGCCTCTTCGCTGGTTCCCGGCCAGGACAGGGAACCTGCCTCCAGCCGTTTGTAGAGCTGAAGAAAACCGTCTCCCATCCATAGAAGTCCCTTGATGCGGTCGGACCGTCTGCCACAGAACAGGAATAAAGTTCCCTTTTCAAAAGGATTCTGATGGTATCTGTCTCCGATGATCATGGACAGCCCATCGATCCCTTTGCGCAGATCCACATATCCGCAGGCAATCACGACTCTGCGGATACCGGCAGCATCTTCAAGCATGAAGCACCTCCTGCAACAGCCTGCAAAGCAGGGACTCTGAAATATCGTTTGATAATTCCAGCGTCAGGCGGCCTGATCCGATCACTGCAACCGGAGTCATTGCTGCCGGGACGGTTGGCACCGGTGTTGTGTCCAGAGCAGTTTTTACCGGGATTTCTACAAAAGAGAGGGCAGACGGGTTGGTGACTTCCTGGAGTCCCTCCTGTTCACAGACTTCCCGGCGGATCTTTCGGAGCCAGTAATAGTAAGATTTTTCAGAAATATCGTTTTCAGCAAGCCACTGCTTTGCCGTAGTGCCTGCCGGTCTGTCCTGGCACTGTCGAATGATGTTTATCCAGTTCGACCTGCGGACAGTGTGAGTTAATTGATCCATGAGCTTGTGGCTTTGTGGGGTGTAGATGAAGAGGAATTAAACAGATATGCCAAACATAACACGAAAAGTCTGCTTCATGTTACCGTGATACCTTTGCAAAGAATCTTATTTGAGACGAAAGAAGACAGGGATGCAAGACGGCGGGCAGCGAGTACAGAGGAGCTGATGATGGAGATTGTACAGGATCCAGACTGGCAGATGTATATAATGACCAATAAGCAGAATTACTACGGTGCGGTAAATGTGCTCTATCAGGATGTGTTGAAAATCGTAGCAGAAAAATTAAATGCGAACCTCTACATCCTTCCCAGTTCTGTCCATGAAGTTTTGATAGTTCCCGAAAGCAGTAACACAAGCGCAGAAGAACTGTACCAGATGGTTTGTAATGTCAATCGTACAGAAGTAAGTGTGGATGATTTCCTGACAGACAACGTGTATTACTATAATCGTGAGAAAAACACCCTGAATGCGTTTGTAGAAGCAGAGTAATAAAGACCACCTACAGTAATTGATTGCTGTAGGTGGTTGTTTTATATACTTAATTTCTTGGCTATACTCAATAGATTGACTATAATATAGGAAGCTACAAAAATCTTATTTAAGAGGAGAAATAAAATGAAAAGAAAACTAATGATGGTAAGTATGATGGCGATTCTCTCTCTGAGTTTGTTTGCCTGCGGCAGCAAAGATACTACAAGCAGCAGTAATGGCAGTGCAAGAACAAACACAGAAAAAGAAGCTGACACAAAGAATGAAAACGTTGGCACATTTAGCCAGTTGTTTACAAACAATGAAGTAAGCGTCTGGTATTTATGTGATGCGATTGATAAGGAAGCAACACCGGACGTTTATGTGGTGTATGGAGATGGAACTTATCTTAATATGGAGGGGAAAAAGAGCAAGACATTTGCAGAGTTATCGAAAATGACCGATGAAGAGATCGCTTCATGGGTAGAGGAGGATTGGAACAACAGAAATGAAGTTTTGATGTATTATCATCAACATAAAGATGAACTTAGACAAGATGCAGAGAATTCCATATCCGATTCAACAGATAGTGATACAATTGCAATGATAGCACTTGATGATGCATATAGGGAAATTAGTGGAACTACATCAGAAGGTGGAGAGGAATTAGACCCAGATTACCTAAATAGTGTGCAGGATCAGGTAAATGCTGCAAAGGATTACATTATAAATGAAATAAATACGAAATTGGCAGAGCAGGGTGGTATTGCGAAACCTCGCTACGGTTTCTCTATTTATACAGATGCATCCGGAAATAATGTGGATAAGGAGGCATTGATTTTAGAAAGGAGTGGGCGGAAAGAGATTTCCACTACAAATGATATTAAATCGGGTGATGTCTATGACTCGCACTACAGTGGGTTCTTTGTAAGTGATGGAAAATATTTCTTGATGAGAATGAATCATGACATGGCAGTTACATTTGATGAAATCGGTGCAGATGGCATTTCTGTAGATGAAGATGTAGTTTTTGAATGATTTTCATAAAATTAAAAAATCGGCAGGGGCGTTAGAGCTCCTGTCGATTTTACTTTGTCTTATCATGTTCGATAATGTCAGAAACAGGACAATCGAGGATGTAGCAGAGCACATCGAGTGTCTTTGTAGTGATTGCTTCTCCCTTTTTCATGCGGTGGATGGTATTGGCGGAAACACCGTGCTTAAAAATCAGTTCGTATTCTGTCACATTTTTGCGAAGTAGGGTGTCAAAAAAAGGTTTGTATGATATCATGTTATTAGATTGAACCTCCTATCACATATTATAAAAAGAGTATCATACTTAATTTCTTGACTATACCTAATATATTGACTATAATGTAAGAACGATAGAGAACGATCACATGAAAACGAAAGTTAATCTCTCGAAATAAATTCTCTCAACGAAAGTGAGGAAAACCAACTATGAAACACAGAACACAAGCTCGCTGCGAAAGCCGTAGCAACAATCCTTTGCGCAGCACTGATGCTGACCGCATGTGGCAGCAAAGAGACAACCAGTAACGAAACTGCCAGCACAGAGACCACCTCTGTAGAATCCACTGAAATGACAGCCACAGAAGCAGCCGTAGCAGAACCCACGGCAAAGCCTGCTGAGATTCCCACGGAATCAGAAGCAGCTCCTGCCGAGACCCCTGCAGAATCTCCCGCACCTGCCGTGGAACCCACAACAGCACCTGTAGAACCCACTGCTGTAAGCACAGGGTATACTTATTCGGAATTAAACCAGACCATGTATGCAAAGTCCGCAGTAAATGTCAGAGACCTGCCAAGCACCGATGGTAAGAAAATTGGCAGCCTGAAAGCCAGCCAGGAAATTGTCGTTACGGGTAAGTGCGACCAGACAGGCTGGTATCGCTTTGACTGGAATAACACCATTGGTTATGTAAGTGACAAGTACATCGTATCCGAAAAACCTGCTGTGAATACCGTTGCAAGTGCAAACAACAGCAGCAATACTGCTGGAAACCAGTATGCAAGTAATACAGGAACTGATGAATTCGGTATCTCTGATGCTGTTATCGAGAACTTCATGAAAACTCACGGTAACGGCGGTACTGGAAATACAACTACAGGAAACACATCAACCACAAATGATTACTTCGACCGTGCAGCTGCAGAGCAAATCTTCGCATTGGTCAATGCAGAAAGAACTGCCGCAGGCATCCCTGCACTCACCTGGTCAGAAGACATGTACAACATTGCCGTACAGAGGTGTTATGAAGACGATGTTCACGCAGGTGTAAGAGCAGGCACCATCGAGAACTACACAACTGGTGACGGTAGCGACGCTGCTGCAATCCATCAGAAGTGGCACGACAGCGAAGGACACCGCAACACCTACATGCGTGCTGAATACACATACGGTGCTGTAGCTGTTCGGTTAATATCAAACACCCTCGGTGGAATACAGTTAGAACCGTACCACATCGCATACGAGGTATTTGACCTGAACAACACTGCTGCAAACAGCTCTGTAACCATCAACACTCCTGCACAGGACGACTCCGTAGCAGCAGCTCCTAAGACTGCCGATGAGAACACTGACACGTCATCCTCGAACGTAGGCTGGTCAATGACCCCACCCACGCAGGAAGACGGCTTGAAGAAGTGGCAGGAGCAGAACCCTGATGTGGAAGTGTCGTTCGGAAATTAAATAGCAAGTAATAAGGCGGACGCTGATGCGTCCGCTTTTCCTATTTTACGGAAGGTCTGCTGTACAGACCGGGCGCAATACGAAAAAGAAAGGCTGTCGCTTGACAGAATGGTAAAGAATTATGGATCGAGATATGGACTTATGGAATGCTCTACAGAAGCGCATGGGGCATAATGTGAAAATCACGTTCGAGGGTGCGGAAGATAACCCCGAAAATATCTTACTGCAATGTGAGGACTGCCATTTCGATATTTTGAGTGCTGACATTGAGACCGTGTGTGCAAGGGAGGATTGCTGACAGAGGAATAAGGAAAAGCATACCGCAAAGAATAATAGCATACTCCATTGACCGCATAACAAAATTTGTGTATAATTTTACTATCACAGAAGGAGGTGCTTTTATGCCGACCATTAAATCAAGTGCTGACTTGCGGAACAATTATAATGAAATATCGACCTACTGTCATAATTACCCGGAACCTGTTTTTATTACGAAGAATGGAAAAGGTGACCTTGCTGTAATGAGCATTGAGGCATACGAGGAATTAACCAGCCGCTTTGAACTATATAGCCAGATTAAGGAAGGAATGGACGATATTGCCGCTGGCAATACCAGACCGTTTCAAGAAGCCATGGCTGATATTCGGAGCCGCCGCAGAAGATGAATTATCAGGTACACATCACCAAAACTGCGGAGCATGACATTGCGAAAGCAGCAGATTACATCGAATTTGTCTTGAAGAACCCACAGGCAGCAGACCATCTGCTAGATGTTGCAACGGAAAAAATCGGTGAACTGACCCAGATGCCGGAGAAACTACAGCTGGTGGATGATCCCGTTTTGGCTGGTTGGGGAATTCGATTTATTATGGTAAACAATTATCTTGCGTTTTATACCATAGCTGAAGACAAGAAGGTGGTAATCATTGTACGTTTTCTTTATCAAAAAAGCAACTGGAACACCATTCTTCGACAAGGATTTTCACTCATTTAAGGAACCTGCTTTTGCAGGTTCCTTTTTGCAGTCCGCCGGACTGCCGGTGGGAGACTTGGAAGGAGTGTGGCAAATATGAGGAAGAGAGTGGTTTCAGGTATCAGAGACTTATGGATTGTCCTGTTCTGTTTGGTGGAGAGAAGGTTATTACAGATTCTTCTTGCAGTACCCGTTCCGGTCAGAATGGTTCTTGCGGGAGTACTGACAGCAAAGTATGTGGAGTGTCTGTTCTGCACAAGCCTTAGCATGACA
This sequence comes from Clostridium sp. AF34-10BH, assembly GCF_003478095.1. Lineage (NCBI taxonomy): Bacteria > Bacillati > Bacillota > Clostridia > Eubacteriales > Clostridiaceae > Clostridium > Clostridium sp. AF34-10BH. The sequence goes on along the minus strand of NZ_QUEC01000002.1, from coordinate 960 downwards.
ATCCTTACCGTTGTGATGACAGTCTTTGTGGCGACAAATATCAAGAAGTGGAACGCAGAATTTCAGATCATATATATGACGGCAAGACTCAGAAAGCGTTCACGACAAAAGGCATATAATTTCAGAATAAACTAGAGAATCTACGGGCAGCCGAAAGGCCGCCCATTTTTTTAGCCAGATAATGTACCATCTTTGGGAGCAGAATGAACCACGGATTGTACCAAAAAGGAAAGAACAGGCATTCCCTACATTTGTGTACCAATATGCGCCCAAGATTGACCCACATCTGGGCGGAAACCGGTACATGGAATGGTTCACTTTTGAAAGAAAAAGGTATGGCACGATGCACAGAACGACCGGCAGCGGTCACATGTTTTCAGAAGGTTCCCGTAAGGGAACTTATTTTTTGGGGCAAGCTGCGCAGAACCTTACGGTGCAGTCTAAGGTCTGCGTAAAGAACTTTCTTGTAAACATTGTTTACAAATTTTGCAAATAACGTCCCGTTTACACGTCGTCACAGACCCTTACGGCTTGTAAACAAGTTCACTTAAAAAATGCCCATTTTACGGGCGTTCTGGCACTCTCGTTTACAGTTGTAAACAATGTTTACAGAAAAGTGCCAATATTCTGACGGCTCGTTTACAGGCTCAAACCCGCATAGTTACGGGGTTTTCGCAGAAATCTCATTGCTTTCTCCGCTAAAGGCTCCGGAAAGCAAAAAGGGCATAAGTAGAGCTTGTCACATCTGCGATGTAAATAAATGAAAAATGCTTTTGAAAAGAGACCTAAAAAATAAGAGAAGCTACACCTTACGGAAGATTTATTTTTCATAAAATCATTTTCCAAAAAGATAAGCAGAGAAGAAATGCTCGATAAAAAACAGTTGTACCAACGAGTGGTTGTAGGACGTAGGGTAAAGTTTTTGTAGGAAAAGTTAATAGAAAAAAGAAAGAAAGCACC
>NZ_QUEC01000019.1:350-83005 GCF_003478095.1 Clostridium sp. AF34-10BH | reverse complement strand
ATTCTGCCTCAAAAAGATACGATATTAAAATTAAATGACATTATTGTCATTCGCGGGGAGAATCCCTAATTTGTCTCCGTCGCAGTTTTCGTTGTCTCGCTTTCCGTTATCGTAGTATCTGTAGCTTCGGTGCTTTCTGTCTCTTCAGCAGTCTCCTCCACCTCCACCAGATCCTCCAGTGTATAGTTGAATCCGGTTACCACGTTGGTGGCCACGACATACACTTTCATTTCAGAGGGAAATGCGATGTAATACTGGCTGGTCATGGAATTCAGATTACCAATATTAATGATCACACTGCGATCTGCAGTCTCGTACTGAATGGTACGCTCCGGATCTGCCAATCCATACTGTGACATGTCCGTCACATTCTCAATCACCTGATCTGCCTTTAACGGTGCCACCTTCAGGATCATCGCCTTGATCCGATCCTGGTTCAGATTCAGGGAATGATCGTCCGCATAGTACCATGTGTCATCCTCTTTTTCAAAGGCATAGGTCTCTCCCTCATATACATAGCGGAAGCTGGTAATATCATCGGAGTTCACATCCAGCACCGTCTCCTGTGTATCCTCGGTGGTGGATGTCGCAGACGATGCATTTTTATTATACTGTCGGATGCCCAGGAATGCTGCCGCCAGAACCACCAGTGCCAGCAGCATTCCGATCATCTGTCTTTGTTTCTTTTTCATATCTATAACTCACGCCTTTCACAATTATTTCTTCCGTCTGCGGAACCAGATCACGAATCCGACGATCATACAGCCGACGGGAAGAATCACGGTAACCAGCAGCCCCAGCAGCAGAATCTGTGCGGAATCCACTACCAGATTAGAGACCTCATAACTTTTTACCGGAATAGATACCGAGGTCTCATGATCTGCCATTCCACTGAATGTATTGGTGAACAGGGTCAGGTTCGCACCACTGACGACAGAATCTGCATCATCCGTGAACAGCTGCTCACAACCGTACACGACCAGTGTCGCATCTCCATCATCCAGTGTCTTTACTGCTTCCACCCCCAGTGCGAAGGGACCATTTACATCATTTTCACCCTGCGAGAAGTCCTGCGCATTGCTCACATCCTGTTTTGCAAAAGAACTGTCGGAGGTACTTAAGAACACATCATAAGTAATATCGCCGGTGACTGTCTCGTCGCTGCTCTCTTCCTCCGGAACAATAATTCCCTGAGAGTACGGCAGGAACAGGTATTTTCCGTAAGTACCGGAAGTATAACTGTCAGAGCTCTGGGTGGGCAGGATATAATAAGGGCTTCTGTAGTAGCCGTTGGAATCGTTCTCCACCACCAGTCCTTTGGCAATGCTCAGATTCATATAGCTTAAAATAGCATCAATATTCGGTGTCTCCTCATCGGTATAGCCGGTTACCAGGATGACTTTTCCACCGTTGTTCAGATAGTCGATCACCTTATCCTTATCATCGGATGAAAAATCACTGGTGGCACCGTTAATGAACAGACAGGCCGCATCGTCGGGGATAGCATCCAGATCCATCAGATTCACGGTCTCATAATCCACATTTTCCTTGTTTAGTGCGGATGTAAAAGTGTTGCTTAAACTCAGTTCATTATGTCCTGTTGTCATATATACCTTGGGCATATCATCATTTAACACATAATCCAGCGCACTGGTGATCTGTCCTTCGCCATCATAACCGGTGGTCGTGGTGTTATAACTGTAGGTCGAATAGTCAAAATCATAGGAAGACTCATAGACATCGTTGTAATCAATGACCTTGCTGCGCTTGTCACTGACCACGATCAGGCTGTTCGTGCTAATGTTGCCGGTGGTGTACTGGGCATAGAACATCGGGTTAACGGTGGGATCCACATATTCCACGGTGATATGATCCGACAGATCATCGTATCTCTGCAAAGTCTGCCCCAGTGTGGTATCCTGATTGTCCTGATTTACCAACACATAGATTGTCACATCATCCTGCATATTTTTCACATAGTCGACGGTCTGATCTGTCAGGGAATACAGCTTCTGGCTGGTCATGTCGATTGCTGTCCAGCTGGAAGGCATCTCGCCCATGATAATATTAACGACTACTACCAGCGCTACAGCTACAGCGATCATACCGGTACTGTAAGCACTGAAGCTTAAGTTCTTCACGGACATGCTGTAACGGCGTTTCTGAATGGACTGTACCGTCAGGAACAGAACCAGTGCCGTAACGGATACATAATATACGATAGAAGATACATCCAGTGTGCCATTTAACAGGTTGGAAAATGGTGTGTAAAGGTCAAAGCAACGCAGCAGCTTTGTCAACAGATTGCCGGTGCTGGAAATAATGGAACAGATAGAATCCATCATATATCCCAGGAACAATACTAAAAAAGTAAGTACTGCTGCGATGACTTGGCTCTCTGTCACGGAAGACAGGAACAGACCGATGGCAATGGCGGTCATCCCGAAGAGGAAATATGCCAGGATCGACAGATAGGCCTCTCCCATGGGAACACTGCCGTACTGCGCCATGATCAGCGGGTAAAAGCAGATGATCGCTACGGGAATGGCAAATATAGTTAACAGCGCCAGAAATTTTCCCATAACGATGCCGCCTACGGACACCGGTGCCGTCAGGATCAGCTGATCCGTCTTGCTCCGCTTTTCCTCCGCCAGGATACGCATGGTCAGGATCGGCACGGTCAGCATGAATAAAAAGGTAACGCTGGATACCACATACGCAAAATAAGGATATCCGTTCATCAGGTTATAAACGCTGAAATACAGTCCCAGGAAAAACAGGGTGACTGCAATAAATAAAAATCCGATAAAGGAACGGAAATAGGATTTCAATTCTCTCTTATAAATGGCTAGCATATGATTCCGCCTCCTTTGTAGTTACAGTTTCTTTTTTCTCTTCTTCGGGCTGTGCTTCCTCTTCCGAAGCTTCTGTCTGCTGTGCGGCAACATCTGACATTTCCAGCCTTTTTCTTTTTGAGAATAGTTTGTGCTTCTCCGGCTGTGTGGGTGCTACATCCTCGGTCAGTTCCAGGAAGATGTCTTCCAGAGACTTCTCCGCATGGGTCATCTCTAAAATAGGCAGCTTTGCATCTGCCAGTGCATAGAATACCTGCTCTCTGATATCTGCATTCTCTTTGGAGATCACTTTCAGCTTTGCAATATTTTTGGATGCCTCCGTGTTCTCTTCGATCCGGTCGATCTGTGAGATCTCCTGCAATGCACTCTTCACCGCAGCGATGCTTCCCTTTACTTCCAGATCCAGTTCCATGGAACCACTCATAAGCTTCTGCAGATTCTCCGGAGAATCACTGGCTACCAACTTACCGTGGGCTATAATCATAATATGGTCGCAGACCGCACTGACCTCCGACAGAATATGGGAGCTGAGGATCACGGTATGATTCTCCCCCAGCTTGCGGATCAGATCACGGATCTCGATGATCTGTTTCGGATCCAGACCTACCGTGGGCTCATCCAGAATGATAACCTCAGGGTAGCCAAGGATTGCCTGCGCCAGTCCGACTCTCTGCCTGTAACCTTTTGACAGATTCCTGATCAGACGCTGCTGCATATCGGTGATCTGTGTCATTTCCATGACCTCATCAATCTGCTGCTTCCGCTCTTTTTTCGGCACTTTTTTCAGTTCTGCCACGAAATCCAGGTATTCTCTGACAGTCATGTCAACATACAGCGGCGGAAGCTCCGGCAGATAACCGATGGCACACTTTGCCTCCTCCGGATCTTTTTGGACATCTTTGCCATCGATCGTCACAGTACCCTCCGTGGCTGCCAGATAACCCGTGATGATGTTCATGGTCGTGGATTTACCTGCGCCGTTTGGACCAAGAAAGCCGTAAATCTGTCCCTTTTCCACACGGAAAGAAAGATGATCTACGGCTATATGGTCTCCGTATTTTTTTGTAAGATTGGTTACTTCTATCATATTTGCCTCCCATATCAGTTACTTGCGCTTACCTCAAATAATTCCCGATACTTGTGTCAATCATTATTTGGTGTACTTGTATTACTATATGAGGCAAATGTCATCAAAAGGTGAAACATTTGTGAAAATTGTGTGAAACCGGTTTTGAATCCTACAAAAAACTTTTCACCTTATCGTCAAAGAAGTGCTTAAGTTACCGGCTTCCACCGCCAGATGCAGCGGCAGCTTCTCTGCCGGAATATCCTCAAAAATAAACTCCGGCCCTCCGGTCTGCGCCGACTGAAACAGGAAAAGTACCCCGTCCACATAGAGCACCACTTTTTTCTGGTTGCTGTAGACTGTCAGGGAGAGCAGACCGTTCTCCTGCCGGTGCAGGGTAGAAAGTGCCGGATAGAGTACCGGTTCCCTACTCCATTTCGCCTGATAATAGTAATAGTGCTCCGTCAACGTCCTGCCGTCCTCCGAAAGCAACATCTCCTGCGTAGTTTCTCCGGGTAATCCACGGTATATGGGGATTTTTTCGTCTGTTATCCACAGGTCTTTTACCAAAAATCCACGTTTCAGGCATAACCTGTAAAAATGATCTGTTCCCGGATTCTGCCTTACCCCATTTTTCTGTCCGGCATTGTCCTGCCCGGTCTTTTCCTGTCCTTCGCTTTTCCTGTCGTCATTGTGAAACAGAATCGCATTGGCTCCCATCCGTGCCAGCCGCTCCAGATCTCTTTCCATCTGTTCGTCCTGCGTACCGTACTCACTGAGTTGCGGTGGCAGCCGGTATTCTACGATGTGTGGATGAAATTCGGCTTCGTTCAAATAGATGCCCTTTTTCTCTATGACACGCAAGTCATAAATTGCAAGGTCCCGCTGCCAGTACACTTCCCGTCGATTTTCGAAATCTTCTGAATCCCGGAATTTTCCTGAATCCTCTGTTTTAAAAAGACTACTATCGATCCCGGTTGGGAACCGCAGCCAAGCTCTCACCTGATAGAGATAGGGATCCTTCCTCCCATTCCACAGGTGCGGCCGCAATAATAACGCGGTCATCGGATCCTGATCCACATTCCGATAATTTCCATAAAAAATAGGGCGACCGCCTCCTGCTGTCTCCCATATTTCCATTCGCATCTCAGTCTCCCGCCGCTCCGTCAAAAATTCTTCCGGCAGCTTGAATTCCAACTGTGCTTTTCCATTTTCCAGATTTACTATAATTATAAGATCCTTCCGCATCTGCATCCCTCTTTTCCGGTTTCTCCCTTATAGAAAGAGTTTTTGCAAATTACGAAACTTTATGCTTACTATCCTTACATCGGGCAGGATCTTCTCCCCGGTACTTCCTCCCCCGAGACATATCCTGCATGAAACTCCATATTAATGTCCCGAAGCTCCTTCTCCCCATCGATGTATGCCTGATACATCTCTGCCAGTCCGGACGAACAGCCGTCACAATTTGCTTCCATATATCCTAAGGATTCCGCTACGATCTGCTCCCGTTCTTCTCTTGTAGTATCTTTGATCAAATATCCTGCCATACGAATCTTCCTGCCTTTCCTTTTGCTTAGTGTCAATGTACCACACTCCCAAAGTTCCCACAAGTTTTTTCACAAAATGCTTGCCCTGACCACGTGTGTATTTTACTATAGAAAAAAGTTGCGCTATGGATGATTCCTGCACAGGCAGCGCCTATGAGACTTTATTCTAGCTGAAACGAACGATTAAGGAGCCAGGTTCTCATGATTTACTGGATTTTAGCCACTTTAACAGCATTTTTCATAAAAGGTCTGTGCGGATTCGCCAATACACTGGTATTCACCTCTATTTTAAGTTTCGGCATCGTAAATGCTAATATTTCTCCGGTGGAACTGCTGATCGGTTATCCGTCGAACCTGATCCTAGTATGGAAAAAAAGAACTTCCCTGCATCCGCGTATCTTTTTCCTCCCTATGCTGTTCGTTCTTGCCGGCAGCATTCCGGGGGCATTTATTTTAAAATACATCACTGCCAATATCGTTAAGATCATCTTCGGTATTGTGGTCATAGGCATTGGAATCCAGATGTGGTTTCAACAAAAAGGGGCAAAAAATGAAGAGACCTTTTCCCCGAAAAAAGTCTCTCCTCTATTCACCGTAATAGTAGGACTCTCCGCCGGATTACTCAGCGGGCTGTTTGGTGTCGGCGCTCTGCTGGCCGTTTATATGACAAGCGTCTGTGAAGATAATGATGCCTTCAAAGCTAATATCAGCGCAGTATTTGCTGTAGAAAGCACCTTTCGCATCTGCCTGTACAGTGCTTTGGGACTGATCCGGTTCGAGACGATCCGGCAGGCGATACTCCTGATTCCCCTAATGCTGTTGGGATTATTCCTTGGCCTGAAGAGCAGCGACCTGATGGATGAAAAGCTCATCCGCAAAATCGTGATTCTCCTGCTCATTCTCTCAGGAATTGTGCTTGTTGCAAAAAGTATTTAATTTACTCATACAGCTGTCCGTCTACAATTCTTACGATACGCTTCGCGGACTGTGCCACTCCCAGATCATGTGTGATCATTACGATCGTGTTGCCCATGTCGTTTAATTCCCGGAACAGCTTCAGTACCTCCTTGCCGCTGGTCTGGTCCAAGGCGCCGGTAGGCTCATCCGCCAGCAGGATCGCCGGCACTGTATTCAACAGATTTTTTACCAAAGAAAAAAACAGGCAATGCCAAAGACCCTCTGTTCGAGGGTGCGGTCACGCTGTTGGCAAGACTGATTGCACCGGTCATGACAGATGCCGCCATTACCGATCTCTCCCTCATCGGCTCTATCCTGATCTTCTGCGTGGGTGTGAACCTTGTCTAGGATAAGAAATTCCGCGTGGCAAATATGCTTCCGGCGGTTGTTCTGCCAAATAGAACCACATTTAGCATATCAGCTTCATTTGCATATGTAAAACTGATTTGTGCTGGTGTCAATTCCGGTGGTATCAAATTTTCTTTGATTGCATCTGTATGTATTTTATAATTCAATTTTGATATTTCACTGTTTAGATTCCAATTTAATGAAAAGCGGCTATTTTCATCTGCTTTCAGCCTTTTATAATCCATGATTATATAAAGTTTAAATTCTGCTGAAATCCATGATGCAAATTCAAATGCGATATCTGAATGTGCATAAGTGCCACCATAACGTCCGGATTTACATACGATTCCTATTGCCCCAGTAGTCTCTATCCATTTTGTAGGTGACATTGTAAATGCATTAGATCCCGCCTGATTTCTAAAGGAGTCGAATTCGACCCCTTTAAAGTTATTATTATGTAATTTTTCCCATAAACCAAGAAACTCTATTGTGTCTTTGCTTCTCATCCAATTTTTAATTACATCCTTTGGCTCCACTTCCCAATGTGACCATTTTGCTGACGCCAGCAAAATGGTCTTCCACACTAATTCCGTTATTTTTACAAGAAAGCATTCCCTTTTTTACAACATTTTCGAAATTTCTCCATTGAATATAGTCCAATAATGTCATTAATTCTCGTGCATACCAATACTCAATGCCATCCGCTTCATGTCGGATATCATCAAATTTTCTTCTGTACAATTCAATTATTCTCTTTTCCATTCAAATTTCCTCCTCTTATGAACATATTGCTGACGCCAGCAATATGTTTTTTACTATTAATTTCTTCAATTACTCTATCACATTCTCCTTTGTGTTCCTCATCTTGTCATAATACGCCTTATACCTGTATATCGTCCTCTCGCTGACATTATTTCGTTTTGCAATCTCTATCATAGCCATGCCGTTCTCATAGCAATCAACAAAATCATTGTAGATTGCCATCCATTTTGCATTGTGCTTCTGCCTTCCACTTAATTTACGATTTTTATAATATTCCAGTTCTTTGCGTAACTCGGCGTTTTCATTTTCTAATTCTTCAATTCTTTTTAATGCTTCCTCAAGTGTTATAACCTTCTCCACTTCATTGTTCCTCCGTTCATGTCATTTTCGTTTTGTCTATATTATATATTGCTAATTAGTATTAGTCAATTTGATTTTGTCATACAGGAAGACTTTTCATATTCATCATGCAAATAAAATACCGCTGATATCTTTTGCAAGCTATGTCTTTCCATAGACTCTCTGCCTGAATATTCCTAATCCACTCGTCTAGATTCCATTTTCGTTTTAAAGCCGGTCCATATTTTAGAATCAGGGATGTTATTACATCTGCACATCTCTCAAAAGCTGCATTCTCTTTTGCATCTTCATAATACTTCTTTCTCATTGCTGCTCCCTTTTCCGAATATAATTTGTTTTGGCAGCCAATTTGAATTATCTGCTTTGAGCAAATCATAAACATAAATCTTATTCGGTCTTCCCAAGCCCTGATGTCTTCGGTAAATCAAGCCATGCTCCTCCAGCTCCTTCACCATTTTGTTAACCTTCTTATTCCCCAGGTTCATCAGATTCATAATTTCTTCGATTGTGAAAATGATATAGGTAATTCCATATTCATCACGCCATGCGTCTCCATTGGAGTCTGACAAGCACTTGCGATCCAGCAGTATTCCATATAATACTTTTGCTGCATTTGTCATATCTCTGAACATGTCTTCCTTAAAAAATCTCTTAGGTATCCTGTAAAACTTATAATCAAAAGTTACATTTTCCATTGTCTTATCCTCTCTGTCATTCCTAATTTCGCTACTTGGCAAGCAGTGCCCCGGTATATACCCGGCGCATTTTTGCTTGTTGGGGAAAATGCCCCAATCCCCTCGAACTGCGGATAAACCGCAGAGCCACGCTAACGCTTTTTATCAATTCACTTTCTCTTCTTTGAATCTTCCTCATATAGATGAATAACTGCTTCAAGTGCCTTTTTTAGAAGCTCTGTTTGCTCATTATTCATCTTTTTTATTTCTGCAAGATTCTCTTCATACAGCTTCCCCGTTTCATTTGCTTTCTTAGCATACTGAACAACATTTCATCCTCCCGGAACTGACGGATATAAGGACTCTTCGGCTTGACCATAGCTGCGGCAGTGGGCGGTTTCGGGTCAAGCTCAAAGTCCGCAGCCAGTTTTTGCACTGCTTCATAACTGCTCAGATCGAACAGCCTTGCCACAAGGTCGATTACATCCCCCTTGGCTCCGCAGCTGAAGCAGAAAAAAATAGTCCTCATTCAGCTTCAAGCTCGGATGCCTGTCGTTGTGGAACGAACAGCAAGCCATACCGTTGCGGTTGACATTCAGCCCGTAGTGTTTGGCGGCTTGCTTTACGCTGATTGCCGCCTTGATGGTTTCATAGATTGTCATAGAAAAACCTCCGTTCATAGTATTCAGAAAACACGAAACACCCGCCGTGATTGGCAGGTGTTTGACGCTTTCTACTATGGTTATGCCGGATTTTTCAAAAAACAGGCTAATGACAGGACAACTTATCTGAGGACGTAGATTTCTTCACATTTACATGATATAATTAGAAAAATGAAAAAACAGGACAGGAGGGCAAGCATGAACCAAGAATTGATGACTTTGGATTTTTGGCAGGATACGGTCATATATGAGGGCAAAACATTTCCTGTCGGTACGCTTGCCTGTGATGCACTGAATGTCCCTGCGGATACCATTGCAAAGGCGAACGAGCAATGCGAGAAAATCAATCTGCTGCTCGGAACATTAAACGCCGGACAGGATGCTTGTGCACTCTGTCCTATGGCAAGGGAAGCTACTCTGGCGATGCTGGATATTCTCAGCGAAACCCCGCCATTCTCTTATATGGACATATCAAAGCACAGAGAACGGATAGAAAGGGTCTTTACTGCGGACAATGCACTGAAATATGTGGAGTTTGCCACAAAAGCCGCAACCAATTCTTTGCAATTTGAAGAAATCCAGAACTATGCCGAAGCAATCACGCTCCAGCGCTATACCGCCGTATGCGGGCATCTAGCCTACTCCCTTGGGGAATACCAAACGGCCATGCTTGATTTTGCAGAAAAATCGGATTGCAACGAAGCAGACCGCACCGCAGAGGGATTTGCCAGAATGTTCGGCAGCTATTTCACGCCGGAGTTCTCCATCGCTGAGGGCAATGCCTGGATGTCTGTCGCAAATAACTCTGTTCAGTATGTGGCAACCATCCGTCCCGGCGAAAAAGTTGCGAAGCTGGTCAAGCGGATGCACTATGTATCCTTTGTGGGGATGTTCCGGTCTGATCTCTTTGAGGGCCTGTGTGTTGGTCATGCACCGAAGAAATGCAAAATCTGCGAAAAGTGGTTTCTGACCACCAACGCAAGGCACACCAAATACTGCGGCGGCTATGCACCGGGGGACAAGCTGCACCGCACCTGTCGGCAGATCGGCAACCTGAAAAGCAGAGAACAACGGGAGCTTGCGGACGATCATCCGGTGAAACAGATTTATGAGAAACGGCTGAACACCATAAACCGCTATGTGAAGCGTGGTACTCTGGACGCTGATCTTGCAGAGGTTATGAAAAGGCTGGCAAAGGATAAAATGCTTCGAGCGCTGAGCAATGTCGCCTATGCCAAAGGTGATTACGAAAAAGAGATGGGACAGGCGGCTTTGCTAAATGAGAGCCTAAATTATAGGAACACTTAAACTCGGAGGGTTATACGAATGTTAGAATTAACGAAAGAACAAATGGAGGTTATTCAAAAAGCCATTTCAAAGAAGGCTGAAGAAAGTGTACAGGAATTTGATAAAGAATTAGATATTGTTGTGAGCAAGCTATCAACAGAAGGGTGGACTTTACCCGCAGAATTAAATATTTACGCAGTCAAAACAATAGCAAACACAAACAAATTGGATGATATCAATGCATTTTTGAAATGGTTTTTTACAATAGAAGATTTTCAGAAAACCAAAGATATGGTGAACGGAATCAAAGCATCTCCCATTAAAGAAGGACTGAAAAATCTCACAGACCAGTGCTGGCAAGCGTTTCAAAATAAATTGTATGCTGTTTGTGCAACATCGCTACTCTCGGTTATCGAGGGTATTCTGTCAGAATTTAGCGATGACAAGCAAGATGTAAGGATGATGAAGGTTTGTCAAAAGAAGGTCGATACCTTCCCGTCAACAGGAAGTACAATTCAAAAACATGTATGGATTTCTTATAACAACTTCATCCGAAATCTGTATCAAAAAAGCGATTTCTCTGCCGATGAACCTGAAACGATAAATAGGCATTGGCTATTACATGGAAGATCGGATTTTGAAATTGACGAGATGGATTGCATCCGTCTCTTTAATGCAGTTCAAAGCCTATGTATGATTGTAAAAGTAGAAGCAAAAGAAACACAATCTGAGAATTAAAATCAGGCTACTATCCAGAAAGCATTTGTTTAGAAGGGAGGTGCGCTATGCTGAAGGATTTTATATGGAATATGACCGGATACATACCAAAACACCAAGTCAATCCGCACGGTGATGGCATCATTCCCTATGTGGCAGAGCGCATCTTCCAACTGGAACCGGAGCCGCCAGCGGTGGACAGTCTGAACGAATACATCCTGTCTGCCTTACAGGAAAAGAACCTTATATATTTCTCATTCTTCCTGCACCACTACGAGCCGCAGCTCAACAAGCGCATCAAAGACTTTCTCGGTGTGGACGGCGGCGATTTGTACGACACAGACCGATTTATAGATATAAAACTCTCCTGCCGGGAGCAAATGCTCCAAAAGCTGATGGACTATGATCCTGCCAAGGGTGCGGTCAGTGAATTTGCAAAGAAATACAACTGCGACCTTGCTTGAAAAGCGGCTGGCGATCTGCATGACCTGCGGGCGTGTCGGCTCGTGGAAAGGCCGCCCCACCTTTGAAGAACTGGCGGTTATGTTTGAGGGCAGCACAGCAGAAATAGTTCGTCTTGCCGACTGGGACACAGTGAAAACAAACAAATTTGCAATCAGAGCAATAGCCTATCTTCTGAACTGTGAGAACGAAAAATTGCCCAAGGAAATGATGGTGGCATTTGAATAACGAGGGAGTGAGATACATGGAACAATTATTGATTATTGAAGATGATATCGGTTTGAATCAAGGCTTATGCAAAGCACTGAAAGCAGATGACCGTCAGATTATATCCTGTCATGATCTAAAAGCGGCAAGAGAGCAATTGCTTTGCGGCGGTGTATCCCTGATCCTGTTGGATATCAATCTGCCGGATGGCAGTGGGCTTGAGCTGCTCCGGGAGGTCAAGGAAAACATGCCCGGGGTTCCTGTTATTCTGCTGACTGCCAATGACACCGATCTGGACATCGTAGACGGACTGGAGAGGGGCGCTGATGATTACATTACCAAGCCCTTTTCTCTTTCGGTTTTGCGGGCAAGGGTGAATACCCAACTGCGAAAGCAAGCGTCAAACCATAAAAATGCACCGATCCATATGGATCTATTTCACTTTGACTTTGAGGCTATGACCTTTTATGTGGGAGATTCAAAAGTGGAATTGAGCAAAACAGAGCAAAAATTACTGCGTCTGCTTGTTGAAAACCGTGGTCGGACCATGACCCGTGGAGACCTTGTAGACCGGATCTGGACAGATGGCGCAGAATATGTGGATGAAAATGCTTTGTCCGTTACGATCAAGCGTCTGAGGGATAAGCTTGGTGCACAGAAATACATTAAAACCGTCTATGGAATCGGTTATAGCTGGGTGACCAAAGATGAATAAAACCGGTATTGTGATCATACTGCTATGTTTTCTGGCGGCGATAGCTGTTGTATTATGGGAGCGGAGAAAGGCCAGAAAAACGATGGAAGAAATCGAAAGGATGCTGGACGCTGCCATGACCGGCTCCTTTTCTGAAACCAATTTTAATGAAAGCCGGCTGTCTGCTTTGGAAACAAAGTTTGCACACTATCTTTCCGCAGCAGAAGCATCTTCTCGAAATGTAGCACAGGAGAAAGACAGAATTAAGTCCTTGATTGCGGACATCTCCCACCAGACAAAAACGCCGATTGCAAACCTGCTGTTATACAGCGAGCTTTTGATGGAGGAAACTCTGCCTGTATCGGCGAAGGCAAATGTGGTGGCGCTGTACAAACAATCGGAAAAGCTGCGATTTCTGATCGATTCTCTCGTAAAGCTTTCCAGACTGGAAAATGGGATCATTTTACTCTCCCCCCAGCAAGGAGCACTGCAGCCGCTGCTTGAAAGCGTAGTAGAACAATATGCCGCCAAAGCTGCTGAAAAAGGGTTGTCTTTGCGACTGCATGATACAGATATTTCTGCTGCCTTTGATATGAAATGGACAACAGAAGCGCTGGCTAATATCGTAGACAATGCCATCAAATATACAGAGCATGGCACCATTACTATTTCTGCCGTAAGTTATGAAATGTTTGCAAGGATCGATATATCGGATACCGGCACAGGCATTCCGGAAAGTGAGCAAGCAAAGATCTTTGCCCGTTTTTATCGTTCAAAGGCGGTTCAGGAGCAGGAAGGGGTCGGCATCGGCTTATACCTTGCCCGACAGATCATATCCGGCGAGGGCGGTTATATCAAGGTTGCTTCCGTTCTGGGAAAAGGAAGTACGTTTTCCATATTTCTGCCGAAATAACAACAATTCTATCAAAACTGTTAGATTTCATTTTCCGCCGGAAAGAATGTGGAAAGAATCCTGTGCGATAATCTGTATGTATCAAAGGATGATCTCTTTGCATACATACAGATTTTTTCATGGAGGTACTCGTTTATGGAAGTTTTACAGGCAAAAGACCTGATAAAAATTTATGGCTCCGGCAATAATGCGGTTCATGCGCTGGACGGAGTGGATTTAAGTGTGCAGAAAGGCGAATTTGTGGCGATTGTCGGTACATCCGGCTCCGGCAAGTCTACCCTGCTGCATATGCTGGGTGGGCTGGATCGTCCTACAAGCGGCACAGTCATGGTGGACGGGCAGAATATTTTCTCCCTGAAGGAGGAAGCCCTGACCATCTTCCGCCGCAGAAAAATTGGCTTTGTGTTCCAAGCATATAATCTTGTTCCGGTGCTGAATGTGTATGAAAATATCGTTCTACCCATTGAGCTGGACGGTGGCAAGGTCAATAAGGATTTCGTACAGCAGATTGTACAGACACTTGGGCTGGATGATCGTCTGGATGCGCTGCCCAATCAGCTCTCAGGCGGTCAACAGCAGCGTGTAGCCATTGCCCGTGCGCTGGCGGCAGCACCCGCTATCATTCTGGCAGATGAACCCACCGGCAATCTGGATTCCAAAACCAGCCAGGATGTATTGAGCCTTTTGAAAGTCACCAGTCAAAAGTTCGCCCAGACAATCGTAATGATCACTCACAACGAAGAAATTGCGCAGATGGCAGACCGCATTATCCGTATCGAAGATGGTCGGATCGTCTCCCAGAACTAACGGGAGGTGGCTACGATGAATGTCAAAAACAGAAAATGTATTTGGAAATTAAGCTGGCGTTCTTTATGGGCATCCCGTAAGCGTAATATCATTGCAATCATTGCCATTGCGCTGACAACACTGCTATTTACCTCTCTGTTTACCATAATAATGTCCATAAATTCCAGCTATGAGAATTACACCTTCCGTCAGGTGGGTGGGTACTGTCATGGAACCTTTAAGGAAGTGACAGAAAAACAGATTCAAAAGATTGCCGCCCATTCAAATATAAAGGAAATCGGCAAGCGCATCAGTACCGGCTATATAGACAGCGGTGCATTTGCCAAAGTACCTGCCGAAGTCAGTTTTATGGATGCCAACTGCACCAAATGGAGCTTTGCCAAACCTACCACCGGACACATGCCTCAGAGCGGCAAAGAAATCGCCATGGACACAAATGCCTTGAAACTTCTGGGTATTGAGCCGAAGTTAGGAGCAGAAATTGAACTTACTTATACGGTTGGTGCTTTATCCCAAATGCCTTATGAGAAAACAGATACATTTACTCTGACGGGATGGTGGGAATATGATGATATAAGTCCTGTTCACTATATCAATATCAGTGAAGAATACGCAAAAGAAATAGAATCGGAAGCTGTGTCCAATGGACTGGAACCGTTCCGTATTGATTTGAATGTGATGCTGGCATCCAGCATGAACATCCGTGCTCAGATGGAGCAGGTGGATCTGGACTTAGGGTATGCTTGGGATGAAACAGGTGAAGGGGAACTTGTACGCATCGGTGTAAACTGGGGCTACACTTCTTCACAGCTTGGCGAAAGCATAGATGCATCCATACTAATTGCGATTGTCGCTTTCCTTACGTTGGTAATCTTCACAGGTTATCTGATTATCTACAACATATTTCAGATTTCCGTTACCGGAGATATTCGATTCTATGGTTTGCTGAAAACCATTGGTGTCACACCCCGGCAGTTGCGACGCATCATACGCCAACAGGCACTATTTCTGTGCGTTGTAGGCATTCCGATTGGATTGCTGTTGGGATATGGTTTCGGTGCATCTCTGACGCCAGTCGTAATGGCACGAACCACTTTTGGTGTCGGCGTTTCCACCGTCAGCACTTCACCGTTGATTTTCTTTGCGTCTGCTCTGTTTGCGCTAATTACAGTTTTGCTGTCCTGTTCCCGTCCGGGTAAGATCGCTGCAAAAGTTTCTCCAGTAGAAGCAACAAAGTACACTGAAATTGTAAGGAGCAAAAAGAAACACTGTACTACCCATGGCGCAAAAGTACATCAAATGGCTTTTGCTAATTTGGGGCGAAATAAAAGAAAGACTATCCTTGTGGTTATCTCTCTTTCGCTTTCCGTGGTGCTTCTCAATATTCTGGTCACTTTTACCGGGGGCTTTGATATGGAAAAGTATCTTGCAAAGCAGACCTGTGCGGACTTTATTGTAAGCTCTACGGACTATTTTCGTTATAGTCGCTCTGGCAGCTTTATCTCTCAGGAACAAATTGAGCAAATTGAAACCAATATTTCTCCGTCCCTTTCTGGGTGTGGTTACAAGCTGACGGGCTATAAGCCATATGGCTGGATGAGTGAGGAACGCTGGCTACAGGACATGATGCACTATACATCCGAGGAAAATGCAAAAGCCCTCTTGGAACAGCAAAATCGTCGTGATGATCTTGTGAGCCAGCGTGCATTGATCGAAGGTTTGGATGAATCTCTGTTTGAGAAACTAACTGTGGTTGAGGGCGACATATCCCCTATGTTCCAAGAGGATTCAAAAGCAATCGCTGTAGTAGTCCTTACAGATGATTATGGCAACGTAAGTAATCTTGATTTTTACCCGCCTGTAGGTTCTATTCAGACCATAACCTATATTGATGACGGGCATGATATTGACAGCCGTACCGGAAACCTTTGCGATGAAAACACGCCATCGAAATATATACAGTTTCAGATTTCAGAAAGCCATGATGTAGAATATACAGTATGTGCTTATGTCACAGTGCCACACTCTATGAGTTTCCGCTATTATACAACAGGCTACAGTTTTGTGCTTCCTATCGAAAAGCTAAATAATGACAGCCAGCATGAGAGTATCCCGATGTTTTATCTGTTCGATACTCCTGATGATAAGGCAGAAGCATCTGCGGAGAATTATCTTACTGATTTGACTGCGAATGACTTGTCCGAATTGATGTATGAAAGCAAAGCAACACTCCGAGCCGAATTTGAAGACTTTCAGAATATGTTTCTGCTGTTGGGCGGATTGCTCTGTGCCATCATTGGACTTGTGGGTGTTCTAAATTTCTCCAACGCCATGATGACCGGTATCCTTTCCCGCCGCCGTGAATTTGCTGTGCTTCAGGCTGTAGGAATGACGAACCGGCAGCTCAAAACCATGCTGATCTACGAGGGGTTGTTTTACGCAATGTCTTCCGTAGCGGCAGCCTTTATTCTGTCGCTGTTGGTGGAACCTCTTGCAGGAAAAATGCTGGGCAGTATGTTCTGGTTCTTCGAGTATCGGTTCACCATTCTGCCTGTCCTGCTGACAATTCCGGTATTTCTTCTGCTGGGGTGGCTGATCCCCTGCATGATGTATAATAACGCAGCGAAATGCAGCGTTGTAGAGCAATTAAGGGATGCTCAATAACTGTTAAGCAAAAAACGGTCCTCTGCCAATGAAAAGGCAGAGGGCTGAGTTTTAATCTAAGGTTTTACATTCAGTTACAGTTTTTAGATAATTTCGGGATCACCGTTCAATATCAAGTCTGCATATCCAATCGGATCATTGTAGATCAGATAGTCCAATTCTGACCTCTGATACATATTGTCGGCGACCCCATTCTCCACGGCGATGGTATCAATGACAATCATGCTGCCATCTAAGAATTTCAGTTCCACACAGGCATTATCCATGTTGAACTCACAAGAAATCAATCTATCCATTAGAAACCTCCATTCTATGGGATGTTAGATCATCCCAAAATATTTGAATGCTTCTCGGATTGCTTTCTCTTTTTCCGGCGGACACTGTGGCTGTCTGGCAGTCTCCGCTCCCGCTCCGGTCGGCGCAGAACAGAGGTCCACCGAACCTCTTGTGCCCTCGGACTTCGGCAGATTATAGTTCTTACCGACCCCAATCCCACATTTCCGCTTAATTTATGAGATATACAGGTTGGATACCTTTAACCCACTATGCTCCAGCACATAGTCCTTGATCTGGGTGTAGGTTGCCCCATCCTGAAATTCGGACATATCCATATCTTCCAAAGAGAACTCAACCCGAATCTTTTTCGAGTCGACCTCACCCTTGGAAAGCAAGACAACCGTCTCCACTATGCCATTACTGTCTCTTTGAAACACAGATATCCTCCAGATTCTGCGCGCCCTCCGGTCCGATGGGTCTGCCGCCCGTGGTGATGCCCCATCCTGCACGGATCCTGATAATATCGTCGATCTGTCCCTGGGACAACAACGTCTTTTTCCCTAGGATGAAGTTGTTCATCATCAGGATCTTCGCATAATATTCCGTGGTCTCCATGCGGTAATATGCCTGCATGAGATTGTCTCCCCAGGTCAGCGCACCGTGGTTTGCTAACAGTACTGCATTGTATTCCCGACAATAGGGAGCTACCGCTTCCGGCACTTCCTCTGTGCCCGGTAGCGCAAAATGCACTAACGGCACACAGCCTAAGGACAGAACTCCTTCCATCAGCACCGGTTCTTCCAGGCTGATGCCCGCGCAGGCAAACGCCGTTGCTGTAAGGGGATGTGCATGGACCACGCCCTGTACCTTCGGGTTCTCTTTGAATACTCTGAGGTGCATCTTGATCTCGCTGGAAGGCTTGTGCGTTCCCTCCAACACATTCCCGTCCAGATCCAGTTTTACCAGCATGTCCTCTGTCATAAATCCCTTAGAAACTCCCGTAGGTGTTGCCCAGATTCCATTGTCCCCTACTTTACAGGAGATATTCCCGTCGTTCGCTGCCACAAAGCCGCCCTGATACATTCTGCGGCCTACCTCTAAGATCATCTGTTTTGCCTGTGCATCTGATATATATTCCATACTAATCTCCATTCCGCAGACGATTCCTTCCGTCGGAGGAATCCTCCTTTTCCGTTCCGGCATGCAATAATATATTACCTTATTGCCCTTCTCCTTGTCCAGCTGATATTCCCAATAATCTTTTATGCATGCTTCCTAAACATATTCTTTCGTAACTAATTATCTTTCCCTAGGTATTGTACCAAGTCGCTGGTGCGACAGCCAGCCCTAAGTACATCAAACTACCACTTTTTTACCTGTCAATACTGCATTATATCTTTAATCTCACCTTCCTTTAATTGCAGTCTTTTTTCGGTCTCCTTATATTTCACCACAGTATCCACATCCGAATATGCAGTAAAAACGGCACCAGTGATTCTTCCGTCTTTCCAGCTCATGGAAAGTTCCAGATTTCCTATCAGATGCATTCCCCGTACGGCGCCGGTCTTCCATGCAGCCGGCAATGCAGGGAGAAGCAGGATTCTCTCCTCATTGCTCTGAACCAGCATCCCATTCATGGCAGCGCAGATCCCAAAATTGCCGTCAATCTGGAATGGAGGATGTTTGTCCAACAGATTAGGATAGGTCGAGACCTCCAACATCTTCCGGATGTTGTCATATGCTGCTTCAGCGTTCCACAGGCTGACATAGTGATTCGTGATCCATGCCCTACTCCATCCGGTATGTCCGCCGCCGTGGGACAGGCGGTATTCCAGGGTCTTGCGGCAAGCCTCAGCCAGTTCAGGGGTGCCGTCTGCAGTAATCTCTCCGGCGGGGTACAGCCCATACAGATGGGAAATATGGCGGTGTCCGGGTTCTGTTTCCTCGTATTCCTCCATCCATTCCATCAGGCGTCCGTCACTGCCGATCCTGTTGGGCGGCAGTCTGTCGTACATTTTGCGGATTGTTCCCATCAGTTCCTTTATGTCACCGGCTTCCGGAATCTCACAGGCTTCCGGTACCTGTTCTCCCAGTTCCTTCCAGGCTCCCAAGCATCCTTTGAACAGATCCCTCAGAATCTGATTGTCCATGGTTGCACCGATACAGCAGCATCCTTTTTGTCCATTCGGCAGAATATATGTATTCTCCGGTGAAACAGAAGGATTTGTCACCAGATATCCGTCTTTTTCTTCCAGATAATCCACAAAGAATAGTGCTGCCTCTGCCATGACAGGGAAAGCTTCCCGTAAAAATACCAGATTCTTTGTATAGCGGTAATGCATCCATAGGTGCGTACACAGCCATGCTGCTCCCATCACCCAATAAGTCCCGGGATACCATGTATCCTGTGGTGCGGTATCTCCATGAATATCCGTATTGTGATGCGCCACAAATCCCCGGCACCCATACATTTCTCTGGCGGTATATCTGCCGTTCTTCTGCACCTTTTTTAACAATTCAAATAAGGGAATATGACACTCTGACAGATTGCAGTTTTCCACATGCCAGTAGTTCATCTCTGTATTGATATTGATGGTATACTTACTGTCCCATGCTGGGAAAAATTCACAATTCCAAAGTCCCTGCAGTGTGGTCGGCAACCCTCCCTCCCTGCTGGCAGCAATCGTAAGATAGCGTCCATAATCATAGAGCAGCTTCATCAATCCCACGTCTTCTGTCTGTTCTGCATGCTCCTGCTTCCCTTTCCGAAGTCTCTCAAGGCGCAGATCCGTAGGCAGATTCTCGTACCGCTCTGCGCCTTCTACTTCAAACACAAAACGGTCATATAAAGATTTATGATCTGCCACATGCTCTGCTTTAAGGGTATCATAAGACAGAAGCATCGCCGCCTTCAGGCGCTGATCCATTTTCTCTGCCAGAAGTGCCTGCATTGCCATCTGGTATAGGAACTCTGTTCTTGCAGAGCCAGTCAATTCTTCATCCAGCCCCACAGGCAGTTCCCTACCAGCTTTCAGATACGCCTCCGCATACCGATCCTTTTCTGGTATACTGTAGTGATAAGTGGAATCTGCAGTAAACCACAGCACCACTTCCTCTGCTCCTTCTGCCTTCAGACATTCCCCCTGGGTCAAAATCCGTCCGCCAGTAGACACAGCACGCAGTTCCATGGCAAATTCATATCCGCCTCTTCCCAGATTGCCATAAAGTCTTATGCCATTCTCTCCAACCTTACAAGTTCCGTCAAACCAGCTTTCTCTTCGAAGCTTCGCTAAAAAATTCACTTTCCCCTTGCCCCTTGTGCGGAAGCGCATCACCAGACAGTCCGCCGGGTGAGAGGCAAATATTTCCCTCTCATATATACTGTCACCAACAGCGAACTCTGTCCGGCAGATTGCCGTTTCCAGATCCAGACATCTCTCATAATGTTTTGTTCCTTCACAGAGGATCATATCCCGCAGTTTACCGCTTTTCCGTTCTCTGCCGCCTTCGATCCCATCAAAGAAAAATTGTACATCCCCAAGTGTCTGATAAGGATGCATTCCTTCCGGGCAGGCCGATAATGCGGTCTCCATCAGATGCTCAGCCTCCGGAATTCTGCCGTCCCGAAGGAGCTGTCGTATCTTCGGCAGATTTTCTTTTGCATCGGGATTGTGACGGTTTACAGGTCCACCCAACCAGATGCTCTCTTCATTTACCTGGAGCCGTTCTCTGTCCGTACCTCCGTAGACCATGGCACCGATTCTGCCATTTCCTATAGGAAGAGCTTCTTCCCATTCCGATGCCGGATGATCATACCATAACCTACTCATGCCATTTCTCCTTTTTTCCTGTTATTATATATTTTTTTGCACACATTTCCCTGATCCTGACTGTATTCTAACATGTTTTTCTTAACAGCAAAAGCATCCGCTTATCGCCGATGCTTTTGCTCCTGTTCTTATCAGCTGCCTTATTCTGTTACCACACCTTTTTGTAACATAATATTGGCATATAGTGCACTCTCTCCGGTTGCAATAATGGCATAGACCTTTTTTGCCTCCTCATAGAAGGCAAAGCGCTCGATCTGTCCAATGGCTCTGCCACCTCGGGAATCGTGTTTTGCGATGACTTTTTCATAATTCTCCCAGATCGGCGTCTCCACCGGATCCCCAGGCATCACCTCCATCAGATTCAACGGATGCTCCACATAACTATCCAATGGAAACACCTGCAAAATGGCATCCAGAATCTCAGTCGTGCCATGTCCATCCATCCGAATCACGATTGCATCCTTCCCCATGGACTCAGCCGGAAAATTACCGTCTGCGATAACCAGTCTGTCACTGTGTCCCATTTCACAAAGTACCTTTAATAACTCGGGAGATAATATCTTCGGAATTCCTTTTAACATGCGCTTACCCCTTTCATGACGTGATTTCTCCGTCCACATCCCATAGATCCTGCCAGTCGGTTGCTCCGGGCCACAGAAATACCTGACCTTTGATCAGGCGGCAATTCTTGTCTGCTTTCCGGATCATCTCCATCTCTTCCACTGTCAAGGGATCTTCTGTGATGCATTTCAGATTATCCACATATTGATATTCCTTTACTGAAAAAGGAATCGGAATCTGTCCTCTCTGTACCGCCCACTTTAGGCAGATCATAGCAGGATGTACGTGATGATGCTCTGCAATCTCCATAATCTCCGGCATCCGGGTATCTGAAATATCCTCTGCCGTCCGGTCTCTCTCCGGTCTGGAGGGCGATCCGATGGGACAATAACCGATGGGTTGAATCCCCTGTGACAGTGCATAGTCATACAATTGCGGCTGCTGAAATCCGGGATGCAATTCCATCTCTAAGAACATCGGCTGAATCCTACACAACGGCAATACTGCCCGAAGTTTCGGTACTGTCATATTAGACATACCAATGTATTTTACCCTGCCTTCTTCCACCAGTGCCTCACACTGTCTCCAGGTATTCAGAAATTCCGTCACAGAAAACGGTCTGGAATCCGGATTACGGGAATCTCCGTCACAGCCGGGAGCATGATAATTGGGAAAAGGCCAGTGCACCAGATACAGATCCAGATAAGATACCCGCAGATCCTTCAGGCTCTTCTCACAGGACTCCTTCACTCTATTGTGCATATCATTCCATACTTTAGAGGTGATAAACAAATCCGATCGATCCACGATTCCTTCTTTCAGGACACGCTCAATGCTCTCTCCGATACGATTCTCATTCTGGTATACGGAAGCACAGTCGATCATACGATATCCTGCCCGGATGCCGCCATATACAGCTTCTGCAATCTGATCGCTGTTATATTTATCGGATCCGAAGGTTCCGAGTCCGATTGCCGGTACCTTAAATCCGTCCACCAGAGTCCGCTTTGGGATCCGGCTCTGTTCTATGATTTCTGCCATATGATAACCTTTCTTCCCTTAGTCTTCGGGAAATACCACTGCCACCTTGCCACAGTTTCCACTTGCCATCAGTCTGTAAGCTTCCCCTGCCTGCTCCAGAGGGAATTCGTCCGTGATCAGATCTTCCGGATGAATTCCCCAACGCACCAGTCTTTCTACCAGTTCTTCCATTCTCCACAGCGAGGTTACCCAGCTGCCGTAGATTGTCTTCTGACCATGAATAATGTCCGGACTGGGGTTAAAAGTACAGGTGCCTCCCTCTCCCACGAATGCGATCCTGCCCCATTCTCTGGTAGCACGGATTGCCAGCTGTCTTCCTGGATCACTGGCGCTGGCATCGAACGCTCTCTCCACACCATTGCCGTTTGTTACTTTCATGATCTGATCATAAGCCTCATCCGGTGCAAATACATAATCAGCCAGTCCCATCTTCTTCGCCAGTTCAATACGGTACGGATTCGTCTCCACGCCGATGAGCATATTGGCTCCCAGTGCTTTTGCCAACATCAGTGTTGCCAGACCGACAGGTCCCAGACCGGTTACCAATACTGCATCATTGCCGCTGACACCTACCTTTTCGATAGCCTCATATACGGTACCGAAACCACAGGCCACCTGTGCTCCATCCTTGTAGGTCAGCTCATCTGGCAATGCGATCAGATCCTTCTCATCTGCCAGAATATACTGTGCCATGCCACCGTTTCTCTGCCATCCGTATGCCTGACGGAATTTACTCTTGCAGGAAATATAGTAGCCTCTTCTGCAATCGTTACATACACCACATCCGGAAATGTGATAAATAATAACACGGTCGCCCTTCTTGAATCTCTTCAAACCTTCGCCTTCCTCTACGATCAGACCACAAGGTTCATGACCTGCCACAGTTCCGGGAATATAGCCTTCCGGACCTTTTCCCACATGTTCTCTGTAGATGCAGCGGATATCACTGCCGCAGATAGTTGTAGCCATTGCCTTGACCACAACCTGTCCATGTCCCGGCTTCGGCATTTCGAATTCTCTAAGTTCTACTGTGCTGTTGCCCGGAAGAATTGCTCCCATCATCTTTTTCTGTTTCATTTCCTGTCTGTCCATCTGTTAACCTCCTTAAAAATAAAATGTTATATGTTCTTCTGTCATATTTTCTCCCTGTGTGGGTTGCTGTGATACATCCATTCTAATCCCACAAATATACTATTAATAGACATATTCGCGACATACATCGTGTATTTTTGTCGTGTTATCGCACTTTTTTAATTGACTTTTTTCTTTACCGTTGCTACACTTAATATCATCGGATAGGTCACGGTAAATCCGGACAGCAGGAGGCTCCATGAATCAGACAACGAACAATACCATCTATGGTCTCGATGTGAAAACCACTATCGACAACACAACTTTTCTAATTCTGAATATTGCTTTCGAACACTTTTTCAAGCCACTGCCACGCCACAGCCACGGTAACAACAGCTATGAACTGCACTACATC
Source organism: Clostridium sp. AF34-10BH (assembly GCF_003478095.1). Taxonomy (NCBI): domain Bacteria; kingdom Bacillati; phylum Bacillota; class Clostridia; order Eubacteriales; family Clostridiaceae; genus Clostridium; species Clostridium sp. AF34-10BH. The sequence continues at coordinate 58,826 of NZ_QUEC01000019.1, read as the reverse complement.
CCTAATGGGCTCGGACAGGCAGTCATTGATGGCAGTTCTTATGAGCTTACGCCTGGCACACTATATATGACAGGCCCCCATGTGGAGCACGAGCAGATTCCAAGCCCTATGGATCCCATGACAGAATATTCTATCTATTTTCAGTTGCAGGAAGAAGATGCTCTCCTCGTTTTTTCCGGCAGCACTGCGGACAAATTTCTGAAAAAAAGATTCTGGATTGGTCCGGATACCCAGAATCTTGGTGTACTGATGGAGCAGCTCTTCTATGAATTAAAATATAAATATACCGGTTACATGATTCAGGTAGAGGCTCTGTTACAACAGTGTCTTGTAAAAGTTGTCCGCAATTACGAGGGAAACCGTTTCTCTAAACAGCACTTTGCTCCCTCCAATCTCATTGACGGTAAGACCCTGATCATCGAACGGGCCTTTCTCTATCATTACGAGACCATCACTCTGGAAAACCTGGCAAAAACTCTTGGGTTAAGTGTCCGCCAGACGGAACGGTTCCTGAAAAAATATTACGGCAAGACCTTTCAGCAGAAAAAACAAGAAGCCCGAATGTCTGCGGCAAAAATCTATCTGACAGACAAACGCCTGAGCATCACGCAGATTGCGGAGAAACTGAATTACTCCACATCCCAACATTTCACCCAGGCGTTTCGACAGCATTACGGCATCACTGCCAATAAATACCGCAGGCAGCTCCAGGATCCGATGGATTAAATCCTGATCCTGCGCAGTTCTCCCTGTTTTAGATAATAACATGCATCGTATTGCAACACCGGGCAGGAAATTCTGACCTCCTGATCCTCATAAGATTCCAGTTCTGCTTCCAGTATCTTCTTCTCCAGATTCCATGCCAGCTTCCGGATGCAGATTCTTGTTCTGGCCATCAGACCATCCACACTGCCCTGCTTCCACTCCTCCGGAAGTGCCGGCAGGAATTCGATCTCTCCCCGTTCGGAATACACCAGTGCTTCATGTATGATTCCTTGCAATCCCAGAATCGTATCCGTGCAATAGACCCCTCTGCAGCGATCCGTATTATGATCCGTCAGCAGGCTGCTGTAAAAAATATCACTTTGCACCAGCAGGCGCAAGATTTCTCCCAGGCTCCTGCCATCCTTCAGTCTGGCAGCCACCAGTCCCTTGTGGATCCAACCATGAGAGGCAGTATCATCTTTTCCGGCATTCCCGACATTCCGGTTCCTGATGGCCTGCCTGCAGCTTTCCGCAAGTCCCACATTATGCTGTGTCTCTACTCCGGGCCATGCGCAATAGAGATGGCTGATGTGGCGGTGCTCATGATTGTCATGCATCTGTGGCAGTGACCATTCCTTTAATCCACCGGTCTCATCCATCTGGTATTCGGGCAGCTTTGCGGCAAGCTCCCTGCTGGCTGTCAGCCACTCTCCCGACCGTTCATCGCAGATCCTCTCTTCCAGTTCCCGGATCATGCGTAATACATCTGACGCCGCCGCAATGTCCATGGCTGCATTGGCAGTGATCGTACTGGAATAGCCGTTTGGATGATTCTCCGGAGAATAAGAGGGAATAATCAGGTATTTTTCTCCCTCCTCCAGAGCTGTCTTTCCTTTCTTATAATGAGGCTGTCCCTCTCTGTCGGTATAATATTCCGGGGTACACAACTGCTCCCAGAAATGAAACGTCTTCCACAGCAGGGGGCGCAGAATCTCCTGTTCCAGATCCAGGCTTTGTTTTCCGCAGACTTTGGCCAGATCCTCTGGCAGTGGGATCTGCCGGTTACCAAAGCACTGCCAGTACTCAAAGATCGGCACCATCAGCCAGGAAGCCCCGGCATTCCAGTACTGGAAAGGATAGTCAATATCATACTCTACCATAATTGCCCGATTACCGTCGGTATTCACCGGTGCCAGCAGGGCATCCCACATGCCGTAAACAGCTTTTGCATTCTCCTTCCAGTCCCCGATCTGGCGGAGGATAAAATACATATATCCCCAGGCCGCTTTTTCCATGTGCCCGGTATTCATACCAGAGACCTGAATATTCACATTGGCATCCATCGTATAGGCTCCGCTCCAGCCGGGATTCCATTCCCCTGTCCACAGTCCGCACAGCCTCGGTGCAGAATATCCGGCGCAGGCAGCCTGCACATATCTGCCTGTCTGGTAGATCCGTTCCATCAGTTTCTGCAACATCTGCGGCGTATTTTTCTGCCGCTGTAACAGTTCCGTATTGGTCTCCTTTTCTACGCCTTCCTCTCCGGAATCCGCTGTCTGTTCTCCCAGATGAAAACTTACTGTACCATAGGTCTCCCTCTGCTGTTCCTTCTGCAGTGCCAGCACTCTCTCATAATTCCAGCTGCCTTCTTTTGTACGGTATTTCGCCACTGCGCTCTTCAGGTCTGCCAACACCGCATCGATGGTTTCCTGTGCTTTCACCCCCGGAAAATCTTCCATTTCTCCCATTTCAACCTGGGCAGCCGTCTTCGCCAGGATCCAGACTGCCTTTGCTCCCCGGATGTGGATTTCTTTGCTGCCTTCCGTCTGTTCCACATTTCTGCTTCCTCCTGTATGTAGAATCCGTACCATGGTCACATACCCCTTATCCTGCAGCTCGCTTTCCACAAATACCGGATAATGCGCTGCCTGTCCGAGATAAGTGCCCGCCTTGTCATAGACCAGTTCATATTTCATATTTACTTCCGGTCCGGTTCCCCACTTTTTTACTCCGAATTTTGGCAGCGTCTCCGGCGGATCTATGGAAAGTATCAGTTCGGGAAGTGTCTCCTTTCCGCCTGCCAGATACTGTGTCACAACGCAGTCCTCTCTGGAGACAAATGTATGCCGACTGAAGTCCCCGGTCTTATCCCGATAGTCCATAATGACCTCCCCGGTCTCTCCTACCATCCGGCGGCTGTATGCTTCGAGCTCCTGCTGTGGTGTCGTGATCCGAAGCTGCATCCCCGGATGGTAGGCATACAGGTAAGTTCTTTTTCTGCCGTGTACATTCCAGGTAGCATCCATATGCAGCACTGCCTGTCTGGCCTCCTGCAGCTCACTTCCCACTTCCGGCGGAGTCATTCTGGGTTCTTCTGTCGGCATCAGCAGTTCTATATTCTGATAGGTCAGTACCTCTTCATAGGGATCACAGGAACAGATCACTCCGCTGTGTCCATTGCCTGCCACCAGTCTCTCCTGCCAGATTTCACCGGTTTTCAATTTTATTTTCCTTTCGTTCATTTGTCTTCTCCTCGTTTTGAATGCTTTGTATTCTATTTTGAAATATGTTATAATCTGCGTGTTATCTGAATATTACCTTACACGTGAGGAACCTGGTATGTATCAAGTAATCATCGTAGATGATGAACCCCGTATTCTGGAAGGGATCATTCATCTTTTTCCCTGGAACAACTTCGGCTTTGAAGTCGTTGCTTCCTTTACCAATGGGAAAGAAGCCCTGGAATATATCAATGCCCACCCACAGGTGGACATCGTTATGACCGATATCCAGATGCCTGTCATGACCGGTATCGAACTGTCTCAAAAACTGAAAAACGAAGATATCATCGTCATCTTTTTCAGCGCCTATCAGGATTTTGAATATGCCCGGGCAGCAATTATCAATCATGTCACGGACTACCTGATCAAACCAATGAAATATGACGCCATGTCTGCCTGCTTTGAACGCATCCGGAAAACCCTGGACGAACGGGAGAAGGGCCATTATCTGCCTTACGAAGCCAATGCAGACGAGGCGGATTATGTGACGATTGTGAAAAACTATATCAAATCTGATTATAAGACCGCAACATTGGAAGCAGCCGCTTCTCTGGTACACTACTCACCGGCTTATCTTTCTTCCGCTTTCAAGACGGATACCGGTGTCAGTTTCTCCCGTTATCTGCTACAGGTGAGGATGGAACAGGCCATGCAGATGCTGTCGGATCGTTCCGTCAAATTTTACGAGATTGCAGATGCCGTCGGCTATCTGAACCCCAAAAATCTCACCCGTAATTTCAAGGAATATTACGGAATCACACCACAGGAATTCCGTGCAGGGAAACAGCCGGAAGTAACTCCTGAGAACAGAGGATCGTTATCATGATGCACCGATTTTTCTTAAAACGCTTAAAAGTATGGAGTTCTCTCCTGTTAATCCCTACCGGTCTTTTGTTTATATGCATCATGATCCTTACCGCAACCTCCCAGCTACAGACCATCAAAGAGACCACCCAGTCCACTACGGATGATCTCTGTCTGAATCTGGAAAGTACCATGGATGTTTGCACTTCCCAACAGGAAATGATCACGCTGAATTCCCAGTTGCTCTTATCCATGCGCAAGATTCTCTACAACAGAGAGACTACTTACACCGACTATGTCTTCCTAAACAGTATAAAGACCTTCCTCGGCAGTATCTCCGCCTCCCATCCACTGGTGGACAGCCTTTATCTTTATCTGGATGACAATAATATCTTTTTCTCTTCTGACAAGACGATCCGTTTTCTGAGCAGCGATGTGGACGCCGGTTGGTATGATATCTATACCTCCCTTCCGGAAGATCAGGACACCTATATTGTCTCCAGGGAAATGAAGACATCCACCTCATCAACATCAGAAAATGTACTGACGGTATATAAGCGTTTTTCTTATCTGGATGGTGTCATGGTATCCAACCTTTCTCTGATAGAGCTGGAAAAAATGATGTCTGCAAAATCCACATCCTGGAAACACGGTATGTTTCTTCTGGACAGCGGGCAGAATCTTCTGGCTTCTCAGGGGTTTTCTTCTGTTCCCGACTTTTCTGAAGTGGATCTTTCCACACTGACGGATGGCTTTCACTGGGAAAAGGTAGATCATCATTTCTATCTTACTTATGTGATATATCAACCCACCTACCGGTATTATTCGGTGCAGCTGGTTCCTGTTTCCGCCATTATTCTCTATTGTGCACAGAATCTGCTGTTGCCGCTGATCATGCTACTGTTTGCCCTGTTCATTATCTTCCTGTTCTCTTATCAGATCACAAGGGATAATTTCCGGCAGATCCAGTCAGTGATTGATCTGTTCGGTAATGCGGAAAAGGGGATCTACCCTACTGAAAAAGATTCTCCGGCAGACCAGCCGGATGACGAATACAGCTTGATCATGAACAATGTCATCCGCATATTCTTAAATACCACATTTTTAAACAGCCAGCTGGCAGAGCAGAAATACAAAAAACAGGCTGCGGAGCTCAGCGCCCTACAGTTACAGATCAACCCTCATTTTATGGTCAACACCCTGCAGACTCTGGATTTTGAAGTCTACAAGATAGCAGGCGGTCCTTCCACCGCCAATACGATCATCAGCAATCTGTCAGATATTCTCTCCTACTCTTTGGCCAATCCACAGGTTTCGGTATCGATTCAGGATGAGATCACTTATATTCACAAATATGTGGAAATACAGAGGTTCCGCTTTCCCGACAGTTTTTATTACTTTGAAGAAATCGACAATTCTGTACTGCCGCATGCGTTTAAGCGTCTCCTGCTTCAGCCACTTTTAGAGAACAGTATCAGTCACGGGCTGCGTCCCGGCAATCGCCAGGGAATGGTAAAAATTAAGATTTTTAAACGGGATGATTGGATCCATATATCAATAACCGACAATGGTGTGGGAATTCCAAAAGACAAACTTCAGAAGCTGAGATCAGATCTTATGTCAGACGCTTCCATGCGTATCGGACTCGACAACGTGAACAAGCGTCTGACACTGACCTATGGTTCCGAGAGTGCTCTTCATATTTACAGTAAAGAAGGACTCGGAACCTGTGTGTTTTTCCGCATTCCGGTTCAAATTTAACCCTTCAGACCACTGGTGGCAATGCCTTCCACAAAATACTTCTGTGCAGCGAAGAACAGTATGATCAACGGCAGAATGGACAGGAAGGACATTGCCATTACTTTATTCCACTGAACCACGGATTCTGCATCCAGAGACAGTCTCAAGGCCAGAGACAGGGTATATTTTTTCACAGAGTTAATGTAGATCAACACGTTTGTATAATCATTGTAAGTCCACATGAACTGAAACAGACCTGCGGAGAAAAGTGCCGGTTTCATCAGTGGCACAAGGATCTTCACGAATACCTTCAGATCACTGCAGCCGTCAAGATAAGCAGATTCATCCAGTTCTCTTGGCAGTCCGCGGATAAACTGGATCAGCATAAATACAAAGAACGAGTTCACAGACAGCAGGCCCTGTAAGTAAAACGGCCAGTAAGTATCCACCAGTCCCAGCTTATTAAACATTGCATAACGTGGGATCATAACTACCGCTCCGGGAAGCATCAGTGTGGCAATCAGAATACCAAACAGAATCTTTTTGCCGGGGAACTGGTATCTGGCAAATCCATAAGCGACAATCGCACTGGATAATACCGTAAATAACGTAGTGATGATCGTCATCACAAAGCTGTTTTTGAAAAATGTAGTATAAGTTATTTTGCTGTTCACATGCCAGCCGTCAATATAGCTCTGGAAGCTGAAGGATGACGGCAGCAGTTTGACAGATCCGAAGATCTCCGCATTGCTCTTGAAGGTTGCGAAGAACATCCAGATGATCGGATACAACATTGCCAGTCCGATCAGAAGTACTACTGTGTAGGTCACCCAGGATACGCTGTTTCTCTTTTTAAGCTTTTTTCTCATCTTAGGTTCCTCCTAAAAATCGTTTCCATCTTCGTAATATACCATCATGGAAGAGAATCGGAATAAAATCATCGTAACGATCATGATCATAATGAAGATCACCCAGGAAATTGCGCATGCATATCCCATTTTATAGAAAGAGAATGCCTCCGTGTACAACTTCATTCCCAACACGTAGGTAGACTTTAACGGGCCTCCGTTGGTAATGACCAGTGAGCTGGTAAAGCTTTGTAATGCAGTGATCGTCTGCATGATAATATTGAAAAATATAATAGAGGAAATCTGTGGCAATGTGATCTTAACGAATTTCTTCCAGCTGCTGGCTCCATCGATATCCGCTGCTTCATACAAATCCGCCGGTACATTTTTCAGGGCTGCCAGGAACATAACGAAGGAAGATCCAAACGTCCACAGTTGCAGTAGAATGATCGTCGGTAATGCTGTCTTGGGATCTCCCAGCCAGTGCAGGGTCGGCAGATGGATTGCTTTCAACAGGGAATTGATAATACCCTCCTCCTGGAACATCAGCTTCCAGAGAATGGCAATACCGATGCTGCCGCCGATCAGAGACGGGATATAATAAATTGTACGAATGAAATTGATTCCTTTCATGTTTTTATTCATAACCAGTGCTACGATCAGAGCCACTGTTAATTTTCCGGGTACAGTAAATATTGTGTATATCAAAGTAACTTTTACGGAATACCAGAATTCATTATCCGCCGTAAATAATTTCACATAGTTGGCCAATCCGATCCATTTCGGAGAGGACATGATATTATATTCTGTAAAGGAATAGAACAGGGATGCAACAAAAGGATATACCTGCAGTCCGATCAATCCGATCAGCCAGGGGGCAATGAATACCAGTCCGATCCACTGCTTCCTTTTTATTTTTTTCTTTTTCGGTGTCATGTAGAGTACCTCCGCCTCGTAAATGTCTGAGGTATCCCGAAATCCTTCAGGATACCCCAGTATCATTTCTGTGTAGTACGAATCCGAAACTGATCCGGGATTACTTGGATGACAGATAATTGTCCAGAAGGCTGATTGTTGACTTGGCAACGTCTTCAGGAGTACCCTGTCCGTAAGCAACCTGAGTAGCTGCATCCTGCAGAATCGCCGTTACTTCTTCCTCTGTGGTCAGCCCCAGATCATTGGTTCCTGTATAGGTCTGGATAATATCCACGCTATCCTTGGCGATGCCTTCCAGAATGCCCAGTTCTGTACATGCTTCCTGCCCTACACTGGTAGGAGGTACGGAACGGACTGTCTTCAGGATCTTGGCTGCATCTGCATTGTTGTAGAAGTAGTTTAAGAACATCATGGCTTCTTCCTGATGTTCGCTCGCACCGCTGACACACATATACTGAGGTGCATTGCAGTACCAGCCTTCATCTTTGGCATTTGTCATAACTGGAAGCTTGCCTGCCGCAAAGTTTCCATCGGGACATGCTGCCTGCAAAGTCTCTACTGTAGAGGAGTATCCGAATGCTGCCACATATTTCTGGTTGATCCAGTTAGGATCTGTTCCCAGATCTGCGCCGTATGCGATAACAGTAGACATAGGTGATGCAACGCCTTCATCATACAATGCCTTAATGTAGTTCAGTACCTCCACCAGATCTTTTTCCTCGAAACCTCTCTTCTTGGTCTCATTTACCAGAACTGTGCTGCCGGTCAACTGCTGTAAGTAAGGGCGGACGATCATGGTATTCAGCTCAGAACTTCCCATGGTCAGCAGATACATATCCTTGTCATACTCCTTGACCTTCTTGCCCATTTCTACAATATCGTCCCAAGTATAATCACTACTGAAGTCAACGCCGATCTCATCAGCTACCTTCTTGTTGTAGATCAGTGCATGTCCGGAAATACCGGTCGGTACACCATACTGATGTCCGTCGAACTGTCCGTTGTTCTTTAAAATAGATTCTTCGAAGGTAGACAGATCAAAGACATCTGAGAAATCTTTGAAGTCTGCAAAGTATCCTGCATTGGATTCTACATAGCCGGGCATCCAACCGGTTCCCATCTGGAAAATGTCAGCTACCGTACCGGATACCAACTGTGCTGTCAGCTTTTCCTGATAACCATCACTGCTGCCGTACTCCGCTTCTATCGTGATCCAGGGATATTCCTGCTCGAACTTGTCGATCACATCCAGTGTTGCCTGCGCTCTCTCATCACCGCCCCACCACATGAAGCGCAAAGTTACGGGATCATGGTTCTCTGCTGTTTCCGTACCAGCAGCTTCCTGCGTGGCTGTCGCCTGAGATGACTGTGTGCCGTCTGTCGTCTCTTCGGAAGCGCTGTTGCCGCATCCTGCAAGAGACGCTGTCATTGCCATAGTTACGAGTAATGCTGTTAATTTTAACTTCTTCATTTAGTACCCTCCTTCAATCACATTTATGTGTTTGCTTGATGAGTTCATTATAACGGATTTTGCCAAAAGGTATGAGACGCTCAGGTTCGCAAAAAGGCACTTTGTTTTTTTGTTTTGCCGAAAAACTCACTTATTTTTAGATTCTGTAAAAAGAAGTACGCTTCGTTATTTGTTTAACAGAAGTAATATTGCCTATACTCTGTAGCTGTCAAAAGAGCGGATCCTGATGATCCGCTCTTTTGCATCTGTCGTTATTCATCATATGGGTATTTCACACCCCACTGTGCCCGAAGTTCATCCATCTGCTTCATGATCGTAAGAGTCTCCGCATGAGGCATTTTCTCACACTCTCTTTGCCCGTTCCTGATTGCCTCCCGGCATACCAGCACTTCATATTCATAGCCATTGATCTGCGTGGGAATCGTGATTTTACGAATCAGCATTTCTCCCGGGCCATGCAGTTCCAGGTTTCTGGGATTGTTATTGCTCTCCCAGGAAATATACCCTTTCGTTCCACAGATTTTTACACAGTTTTTCTTTTTATCCACCATGGAACAGCGCAGTTGCGCAACACTGCCATCCGCATAGGTCAGCTGGATTTCATCTGCAGCATCTACTCCGGTCGGATACTTCTCACAGGAAGATTGCGTCTTCACAATATGATCTCCAAAATACATGGAAGCCGTTGTCAGTACATACACTCCAAGATCCAATAGTGCTCCTCCGCACAGCATCGGATCATGCATCCTGGGATTTTCATAATTTTGTACGGAAAATTCCGCTTCCAAAATCTGCGGTGTACCTATCACTCCTTCCCTGAGCAACCCAGTTATGATCTCACGGCTTGGCATATATCGTGTCCAGATTGCCTCTGTAATAAAGACCTTCTTTTCCTCTGCCATTGCAAATAATTCCTCAGCCTGTCTTGCATTGGCTGTAAACGCCTTCTCTACCAGAACATTTTTGCCATGTTCCATACAGAGCTTTGCCTGCTCATAATGCAGAGAATGTGGTGTTGCTATATAGATCAGGTCCACTTCCGGATCCGATGCAAGTTCCTCGTAACTGCTGTATGCTCTTGTGATATTCCATTTCCGTGCGAACTCCAATGCCTTCTCCTGCGAACGGGATGCCACAGCATAAGCACAGGCTTTTCCCTCCTTCTGCAGCTCATTCAGCGCTTCTGCCATGGATCCAGCAATATTTCCGGCACCTAAAATACCTACCTTCAGACAATTCCCCATAGGATTCCTCTCTCTGCTTCCTGTGATTTTATCGATACAAAGGGCCATACTGCCTGCATGCCGCACAATCCGCCGCCTGTGTATCCTGTGTTCCGAAGCTTGACCATGCATGAGGACGATAGATCTTGTCCCGGTCCACATTATGCATGGTCACCGGGATCCGCAACATGCTGGACAATGTGATCAGGTCTGCACCCACATGTCCATATACGGTCACGCCATGATTTGCCCCCCAGTTTGCCATAACACTATATACGTCAGTAAAAGCGCCCTCACCGGTCAGTCTTGGGCAAAACCAGGTGGTCGGCCAGGTAGGATCTGTTCTCTTATCAATCGCATGATGAATCACTTCCGGCAATTTTGCTGTCCATCCTTCGGCAATCTGCAATACAGGCCCTATTCCATCTATGATATTCAATCTTAGCATAGTTACAGGCATCTGTGCAATACACCGAAAGTGGCTGGAATATCCACCACCCCGGAAATATTCATAATCTGCCCTGCACCAGTCGGTAACATCCAGACATTCCCGGATATCCTCCTCTGTCATCTTCCAGAAAGGTTTCATGACATGGTCGCCCTGTTCGTCCACACACGCTCCAGTCCCGTCCAACGCCGTTGCACCGGAATTGATCAGATGAATAAATCCGTTTGCCGCCACGCCGTCCGGCTTCTGACCTGTCACACGTTCACAAGCCTCCGGGCTCCAGTAGGTACGGACATCATGGAAGCAGGGAGCCGTTCCCGAAATCAGGTGTCCCAACAGCATCGAAATACCATTGCAGGTATCATTCTCCGTTGCAAAAGGAGTCGGTGCCTTGGGACCATTCCAGTCGAAAGTAGAAGCAAGGATTGCTTCCGTAAAGTCCGCATTCGGCAACCAGTCCGTCCACTGTCTCTGTCCCTGGAAACCTCCGGCCACAGCATTATGCCCCAAAGCCTCCTCATGCCAGCCAAGCTCGTCCAGTCGTGAATTGCCGAACAAAATATCCCGGATAATCAGTGTCATCTTCACAATAAACTCCCAGTCTTTTTCCGCAGGAATGATTTTTGACTTTGTGATGACTTCCGGCAGATCTTTTCCAAGATTTTTGTCGAACCCTTCCCTGCAGTTTGCTTTCACCCACTGTAATGCCTTCTCATATTCCTCCGGATCATAGATGCCGATGGCAATACGACGGAGAATTTCCACTTCATCTACCCATTCCGCACGGATCCCGAAATATTTCTGTAGCACATCCGGATCACAAAAGCTGCCTGCAATGCCCATGGCTACCGCTCCAATATTGACATATGCCTTATTTGTCATCCAGCCTACGGCCACAGCTCCCCTGGCGAAACGTAAGATTTTCTCCAACACATCTGCGGGAATTGTCGTATCCTTTGCATCCTGCACATCATGTCCATAGATGGAAAAAGCCGGAAGCCCACGCTGTGCATGTGCCGCCATAACTGCTGCCAGATACACCGCACCCGGGCGCTCCGTTCCGTTGAATCCCCAGACAGCTTTGATGGTGTTCGGATCCATATCGAAAGTCTCTGTTCCGTAACACCAACAGGGCGTCACAGACAAGGTTGCTACTACATTTTCCATCTGAAACTGTTCTGCCACCCGGGCCGCCTCCGCACCTCCTCCGATAGTGGTACAGCCGATCACGCATTGTACCGGTGTTCCATCCGGATACTTCAAATTCTCAGAGATCAGTTTTGCGGCAATTTTTGCCATTTCACAGGTCTGATTCTCCAGGCTTTCACGAACGCCACCCCAACGTCCATCGATTACCGGGCGAATTCCAATCTTAGGGTATCTCATAATTACCTCTCTTTCTCCATTTGCATCATGGTAACAAATCTGTGATACGCATTTTCCCATGCGTCTTTTTTTCTGTTTTGTGGTGCATATTCTGTTATTTTCTCTGTCACGGCAATCAGGCGTCTGCCCTTGTCGATATCATGTATGGCATGCAGTGCCTTCAACTGAATAAGAATATTCCCGAGAGCCGTCGCTTCCACCGGGCCGGCTTTTACCATAAGTCTGCAGGCATCTGCCGTCATCTGACAGAGCAGTCCTGCATTTGCTCCGCCACCGAGGATATGCAATGTTGTGAAGTTTTTGCCCGTCATCCTTTCCAGTTGCTCCAGAGCATATCGGTATTTCATTGCCAGACTTTCGTAAATGCACCGCACTGTCTCTCCCACTGTCTCCGGCACCGGCTGACCGGTTCTACGGCAGAACTTTTGTATTCTTTCCGGAATGTTTCCGGGTGCCACGAATTCCGGTGCATCCGGATCAATAAAGCAGTGAAAAGCCTCTGCTTCGTCCGCCAGCTTCGCCAGTTCTCCGAAGCTATACTCCTCTCCCTGTCTGGCATATTCTCTCCGGCTCTCCTGGATCAGCCACAATCCGATAATGTTTTTCAGATAGTTAATCCTGCCATTGGCTCCGTATTCATTGGACAGGCCACTGTCGCAGCTCTCCTTCGTCAGGATCGGTGTCTCCAGTTCACAGCCGATCAGGCTCCAGGTGCCACAGGAGAGAAACGCTGCGCTTTCTCCCTCTTCCACAGGCATGGCCGCCACTGCGCACTGGGTATCATGTCCTGCCACTGCGATGATCTTCGTGCTATCCGGCAATGCTCCGATAATGCTACCACTGTCTGTCATGGCTCCGAATAATCCCGGATCCATTCCCATCTGTCTCAGCAGTTCCAAATCCCAGGTTCCGGCAACAGGATTCCACATCTGACTGGTGGAAGCAATGGATCGTTCCCAGGTCAGATCCGCTCCCAGCATTGCCGCCAGCAGATCCGGGATGAACAGCAGATGCTTTGCTCGTCTTAACAGATCCGGCTGTTCCTCTTGTAATGCCAGCAACTGAAACAGTGTATTGATTGCCAGAATCTGATTGCCAGTTCTGACATACAGGCTGTGAAGTTCTATTTTCTGTGCGACACGCTGGGGCCAGTCCTTCGTCCGCTCGTCCCGGTAATGAACAGGATCCTCCAGTAATTTTCCATCCGCATCCAACAATCCAAAATCCACTCCCCAGGTATCAAAAGCAAGACTGTCGGTCTTTCCCGCCTTTTGTATGGCAATACGGATCTCCCCAAGCAGCGCCTCCATATTCCAGCGAAGATGTCCGTTCTCTACTGCCGGTATATTATCGAACCGGTGGATCTCCTTCCATTGCAGTCTCTCACCGTCATAGACCGCACGAATGGCACGGCCGGTGGAAGCTCCAAGGTCAAAAGCAAGCACTGTCGTAAAAGCAGCCATCCTTTACTCCTTTCCCCTATCTGTCCGTAGGAGTTCCATCCTGCGGATGCTTAAATTTCTTGTATCCCGGATGTTTTCCCGTTATGTGATAATAGGATCGCAGGTTGATCAGTTTGTCGATATTTTTCCGGTCAATGTCATAGCTTCCTCCCAGAAGGATTGCGTTGATCGTGATCTTCGCCCACAGTTCCAGACTTTCCATACGGTAATAAGCGGTGATCACATCACTTCCCACTGTCAATGCCCCGTGATTCTCAAGCAGCATTACATCATGTTCCTGCAAATAAGGCTCAATGGCATCTGGAACCTCTGTCGTGCTCGGTGTACCATATGGTGTCAGCGGAACCGCACCGATGGCTGCGACATCCTCGATCATGTTGTACATGTCCATCGGACGATGTGCCACGGCAAATCCGGTAGCTGCCGGAGGATGTGCATGTACGACTGCGCATACATCCTCCCTCTTTTCATAGCATCTTAGATGCATCTTTATCTCGCTGGACGGCCGCAGTCCTTCCGAGCCCTCCAAAACATTACCGGCAGCATCGATCCGGAGCAGTTTGTCCGAGGTGATGAAACTCTTACTCATCCCTGTTGGTGTTGCCAGGTAGGTTCCATCGTCCAGTCTGACAGACACATTGCCATCATTGGCCGCAACCCATCCCAGTTGCCACATTTTGTGACAGACATCGCAGATCTGATCTTTTATCCCTGTGATTTCCATGTCCATACCTCCTTGTATTATATTTGGTTACTTGTATTATACTGTTGCATTTTTGTGGTGTCGTTGTTTATAATGATTACATATTGGACAATATTGATATTCTGTGACCATATTTGTAAAAGAAAAGACCTGAAAGAGCAGTTTTACGAATGGGATTTTAAATAGTACGGTTCTTTTATGAAAGGATAGAATGATGAGATATCTGGCTTCCCATGAGAATACGACGAGAGGAACTTCTGACTTTCCGTTAGAACTCTATTATGTTGATATGCTGCATCCCCGTTACGAAATGCCCTTCCACTGGCATATGGAATGCGAACTTCTACTGGTTCTGCAAGGGGAATTTACGTTGTTGACAGATGGGCAGTCTTACACACTGCATCCTGGGAATTCCGCCTTTCTTTCCTCCGGAGCCGTACATGGCGGAATCCCCAAAGACTGCGTCTATGAATGTCTGGTATTTGATCTGAACCATCTTATCAAAAATTACGGAGGACTGTTTCAGCAGAAATATGCCGGGCTCTTTTCTCCTGAGACCCAGATCAATGTTCTGTATCCGGCAGGCACTCCCTGCGGTCAGATCATCTCTGACCTGTTTGCTGCAATGAAAGATAAAAATAACGGCTATGAATTTTTCACCATAGGAATGCTGTGGCAACTGCTGGGACAGATTCTCCGGGAACATTTATTTACGGTACTGACTCCCTCTTCCAGACATTTTGTCCAGGATTCTGACCAGATCAAGCAGGTACTGGATTATATCCGCAGAAATTATGCCTCACAGTTAAGTCTTTCGGACCTTGCAAAAGTACTGCAGCTCTCTCCGGAACATTTTTGCCGTGTGTTTCACTCGATCATTGGCAAATCGCCCATTGATTATCTGAATTATTACCGGGTAGAATGTGCCTGTGAGCTTCTGTGCACTTCTTCCGATAGTATCACAGAAATTGCGTATTCTTGCGGTTTCCACGACTTAAGCTATTTTAACCGCATTTTCCGCCGCTATAAAAGTATCTCTCCGGGCCGTTATCGCAGACAGTATATTGGCAGCTATAAAAATCTGATCTATTAAAAATAAAGAATACTCACCTAAAGCAACATCGTGGTATTTCTCCAGTTCTCCGTCCCCATCGATCCCGTGTACCAAATCAGAAGCCCGGTGTTTTTGGCATTTTCACCGCAGGATGAAATGACTCTTCGTATCTATACAAAAAAACTTGAAAATGCTATAATTAAATTTAAATCATTTTGCCAACACATACGAAGGAAGCATAGCACTATGACACGGAATAAAATTAAATTTTCTCATACAAAATGGCTGCTGCCGTTATGGGTACTTCTTATCGGCAGCATTGTCTTATATATGATCACTCATGCGGTACAGCAGGCCGACTCCAGACATCTCCGCACTCTTGCAGAACTGAACGCTGTAACCTACGGTGATAGCATGATCGCAGATCTGAATGCCGGTATCAATATCACGGATACACTGGAGCAGCTTCTGATCAGTACGGACGGCAGAATCGACAAATTTGATATCATTGCGGACAGAATGATGGCAGATTACGTCCGGAGCATCCAAGTGGCTCCCGGGGGCATCGTAACAGATATCTATCCCGCCGAAGGCAACGAAGCAGGTAAAATAGACCTGATCCATGACAAATACCGCGGAGAGACCGTAAATTACAGCATTGCTAATGATGTGCTTATCATACATGGTCCTTTCGAGCTGGAGCAGGGAGGACACGTCCTTTCGATCCGTAATCCAGTTTTTTTACAGGATGAGAAGGGAACTCCCTATTTTTGGGGCATGACTATGGTTATCATCAAGGTTCCTGATATTTTTCAGCATTCCGCTGATGCCTTAACCAATTTCGGTTATCAATACCGGCTATCGAAGACCATCTCACCTCTGACCGATGAATATACCGTGGTAGACCAGTCGGAGGAGACTCTGATGGATCCCGTGTCTTATGATTTTACTCTGGGTGGATGTAACTGGAGGCTGGAAATCATGCCCACCGGTGGCTGGAAGAATGGCACACTTTTACAACTGATAGTATTATGTGGCATTGCAGTGATCCTACTACTGGTGGTTCTAACGATATCTATACTACTCGTTGACGAGCAACGCAAAAAATTTCGCAGACTCTCTCTGACGGATTCTATGACCGGTCTCTTAAATCGTAACGGATTTAATTTGCAGCTGGAGGAGTATCTGGAGGGAAACAAGCAGAAAAACTGTGTCGGTATATTACTTGACGTGGATAATTTTAAATTTATCAATGATGTCTATGGTCATACTATCGGTGATCAGGTTCTATTGCAGCTTTCACAATCCTTAGTGCAGGCTTTTCCGGATAATTCCATTATTGCCAGAAATGGCGGTGATGAGTTCTGTATTATCCTGAAGGATTGCCGCGCAGAAGAGGCTGCCCCAATGATAGATGCTTTCAGCAAGGCTTCCCGCTCTTTTTCAGCCAAAGGCGTCGAACACAATTACAGCATTTCCCTGGGCTATGCGGAATACCCCGCCAACGCAGAAAAAGTCTCTGACATTCTCCGTTATGCCGACATTGCACTCTATGAGGTAAAATTACAGGGAAAACATGGTGCTCTGGCCTACCGGCCGGATTTCCACAATTCGAAACGGACACAGCTTGGTTTTTCATTATCGGATATTTCTGATAACCTGCCGGGTGCCTTTTTCATCTACCGAGCCGACAAAGAGGATGAACGCATCCTGTATGCTAATCAGGAAATGCTTCAGCTGACAGGATGTACGGATCTGGATGATTTTATGCATTTTACGAAACATCAATTCCGTAATCTGGTGCATCCTGAAGATCTGACGCAGGTAGAAGAAAGCATCTGGCAGCAGATAGAATCCGGCATGAACGGATACAATGATTATGTCAAATACCGACTTGCTGTCAAAGATGGAACTTATAAGACGGTTCTGGATTATGGGCGTATCGTGGAGAGTGAACATTATGGCTCGGTTTTCTACGTATTGGTAGTGGATTGCGAATTTATCAAAACACTCTACGATGATTAATCATAAAAATAAAAGAATAACAAACTTTCCTCCGGGGCATACTGGTTCCGGAGGAATTTTTATATGAAAGATCAGATTAAGTCTTACTTACAACGTTTGAATCACGGAGAAGCTCTGGAAAGTGTCCAGGCGGATTTCGTCCGGGAATGTAAGGATGTGGATCCTTCCGCAATTATGCAGGCCGAGCAGGAACTGCTGCGAGAGGGTACTTCCATCGAAGAATTGCAGCGGCTCTGTGATGTGCATTCCGCCCTGTTCCATGGTTCCACGACAGAAGAGAAAATTGCCAATGCCGAAAAAACAGCAGCCTCTTCTCTAGCTGCCCAGAAACTACACTCTAAAGACATAAAGGACCAACGGCTCTCCGCTGCTGCCGCCCTGATCCAGATCTCCGGGCATCCCCTGCAGACTTTTACGCTGGAAAATGCAGCACTGGAAAAGCTGATTGCCCGTGCGAGGCAGGCATTGGAAAATAATGGAATTACCAATGAACTGCTTGACGAGCTGCGCCAGATTGCTATCCACTATGCCCGGAAGGGAGACTTACTTTATCCACATTTGAAGGTGCAATATGGGATCAGCGGCCCCTCCGCAGTCATGTGGACAGTGGATGATGAGATCCGGGATGAACTGAATGCGCTTGCAAAACAAAAACACCAAAAAGAAACCGATGCATGGAAACAACGTTTGAATGCCGTATTAAACCGCATGGAAGAAATGATCTACAAGGAATCCAATATCCTCTTCCCCAACTGCGCACTGAATTTCTCGGAGGAGGAATGGTATCACATCTACCGGGATGCCAAAGATTATGCGGAATGCTTCGGTATCCGGGGTGACAGTTGGGAGGCTGCGGAAGCACATCTGGCTGACACTGCCTCTACGGTTGGCACCATGTCTGCGGAACATGCTTTTGCAGATGGTGAGACCAGAATCCACCTTCCCGGCGGCAGTCTGACCCTGTCACAGCTGACCGCCATGTTGAATACGATTCCTTTGGAGATTACCTTCGTGGACATCGATAATGTCAATCGTTATTTTAACGAAGGCCCCAAGGTATTCAAACGTCCCGGCATGGCATTGGACCGTGAGGTCTTCACCTGTCACCCGCCTAAAATCGAAGAACAGGTTCGCCGCATTATCGGAGAATTCCGTGCAGGGAATCTGGACCAGGTACCGGTCTGGATGGACAAGGGCGGCCGGACATTCTTAGTGACTTATTACGCTGTCCGGGATAAGCAGGAGCAATATCTTGGAACACTGGAACTGGTACAGGATATGGAATTCGCAAAAGAGCACTTCCGCTAGGACAGTGCTCTTTTTACCGAACATAATGTAGTCATCCGGCTCTTTTGATCTCTTTTTTCGTTATAGTTTTTAATCCTTATATTCCAGTCCAAAATAATCCAGGTATACCTTAAATCTATCCTGAGCAGTCAGACAAGTGTCCATAAGATATCCCTGTTCGTTCTTCCATTCCTTCAGACCTCGATAGTAGAATTCCTTTATATCATCCTCTATAATAAAAGGGGTAATTCTATTACGGAGACACTCCTTAAACATAATTAATCTTCCAACGCGACCATTTCCATCCTGAAAAGGATGTATCTTCTCAAATTCATAATGAAATTGTATTATTTCCTTCAACGTCTTTTGTTTTGAAAGATTATATCTGCTTAATAAATTCCGCATTTCTCCGGGTACTTCGGCGGGCTTTGCGGTTGCGCTTCCTCCGACATCATTTTCAAAACGTTTATACTCACCAACAGCAAACCACGTTTTTCTACTATCTGAAGTTCCGGATTTCAAAATATAATGTAACTGTTTAATAAATGCTTCACTCAGGGGATAGTTTGCTAACTCTATTATTTGATCAATGCATCGGAAATGATTGGCTGTTTCAACAATGTCATCCACATTCACAACTTCATCCTGAATTCCAATCGTATTCGTTTCAAAAATATATCTGGTTTGATCATGGGTCAAGCGGCTGCCTTCCATATGATTCGAATTATATGTCAGTTCGATCTGAACCTTATGATATATTCCTCCCGGTATCCCTGCTTCCTTTTCCATTTTTAATCTGGTCAAAAGATCATTTGCTATTTTTTCCGCTCGTTTCTTTCTGACCGGCTTTACGGCATCCTCTGGAATCCTCCATGTTTTCCCATCAAGAATTACACCCGGAATTTTTCCATGGGCACAATAATTTCTTACACTTCTTTCTGATAAATTCCATTTTGCAGCTATTTCATTTACATTTACATATTTCATACACAACCTCCGCAAAACTACTCACCGGAAATATTATATCATTATCGGCAATATATCCAAAACTTTTTTCTTTTAAATTTCATTTATATTTTGCCGATAAGAGTCGCTTAATTCTTCCTGTGCTTCCTCTACGTAAATGTGTGCGTTTTTCAGATTCCACCGGATCTCTTCTTCGGTAACAGCACGTTTTACTTTCCCGGGATTGCCGATGACCAGTGAATTATCCGGAATCTCTACGTTCTGTGTCACCAGTGCTCCGGCACCGATGATGCAGTTTTTCCCGATCTTACAGCCATTCATCAGAATGGCTCCCATACCGATCATGGTATTGTCGCCGATCTTGCAGCCGTGGATGATCGCACCGTGTCCTATGGTCACATGGTCTCCGATCTCCACCGGATATCCGCTGCCCAGATGTACTACTGCATTGTCCTGAATATTGCTCTCTTTTCCGATGACAATGGAGTCTCGGTCGCCCCGGACCACCGCATTGTACCATATTCCGCTGTTTTCTCCGATCGTCACATCTCCAAGCACCACTGCTCCAGGCGCTATAAATGCTGTATCATGGATCTGCATATATATTTTCTCCTCTGTTCTATCTACTACTCTTCCTTACAAAGTGCAGTTTACCACATTTTTCCTAACCATATAAACCTTATATTTTACTTTTTTTCCTACCAAAAAGGAGACACTATAAATGTCCCCTTTTGTTACAATCTTTACAGACAGTCTCCTGTCTGGCATTGTATCTCATATTCTATTCTGCTCATTCGCAGTAAAATGAGTCCCTGTATCCCGGCACTGTAATATTTGATTCCATGCTCTGCAGCATACTCTGCCAAAAGTGCATTTCCAATATCCTCCGCATCCGTGATAATGGCATTCGGCTGTACTGTTTGCAGCCACTTTTGTCCATTTGAGGTATAGGTGCCGTGATGATTCGATTTCATTACATCTGCTTTCAGAAGATCACCATATTGCTCTGCCAGTTTTTCTTCCATCTCTATATACAAGTCTCCACCGGTGAGATATTTTGATCTTCCATAGACAAATTTCATCAAAATAGATACATTGTTCACGCTCTCATCATTTCCGACACATTTCTCCAGATCCTCAGTCGTCGGATGATATGCGGTTATACGTACATCCCCTACCGTCCACTGATATCCCTCCAGGACATTTTCATAAACATGTGTCCCTTTCTGCTTAAGATATTCCTCAAATAAGGGCTCCTGCTTACTGGATGCTATATAGGAGCTTCGATAACAGGCATCAATCCCTCCTCCATGCTCATACAGATATTGTGCCACAGCCAGGGCTCCTCCTGCATGATCATCATGCGCATGAGACAATACAAAATAATCCAGATGATGCAGTCCCAGATCATCCAACAATGAAATAATATGCGCACTGCAGGCAATGTAACCGGCATCTATCATCATTGTTTTGCCATTCGGGAATACCACAAGCGTACAATCTCCGCATTTTGCCCGGATTCCCTCCTCTGTCAGATCCGGTGTGAGAAAATACAGATTACCGTCTCCGCCGTAAGACAACGCTTTTTTTACACAATAAACCATCTCTTCATAGTGATCTGCAACCGAATTATCATTAGTCTTTTGGTATCCTGCAGGTTCTTCCTTCAGGCATCTTCGTTCCGCTGCCAGAAGATATTGATTATCGGATGCGGTTCCACTGATCAGAATTTTCTCCCACTGTGCCTCCGTTCCATGATAAATAACCGTATGAAGAGCCTCATCTTTCGCAAACGCTCTCATATCAATATTTTTCAGGCTGACAGGCAATTCCACCTTCTCCAGTGCCGAACAATTATGAAATGCCTTCGCACAGATAATGCATATTCCTTCCGGCAATTTTACATCCCTTAATGCGGTACATCCGCGGAAGCTATACACCCCGAGATAGACAAGCGTCTCCGGCAGTTCTACTTCCTTCAGTGAAGTACAATTCTGAAAAGCACAATCTCCCACGCTCTCCATTCCCACACAAATTCTGACCCGGCGGATTTCATCTCTGATTTCTTCCCATGGTCTCTCTTGATGTTCCGCCCAGTTCTGCATCTTTCCGGTCCCTGTAATCGTCAGGCATCCTGTTTCCTGCGTGAAACTCCATTCTACATTATTCAATTTTTCATTCATATTCTTCCTCGTATCCGAAGCGTTACAGCTTCAGTTTCCATACAAACTTGTTTCTCTCCAAAGGATAAATACTTTCCGATATTTCAATAATCTGTCCCTCTTCATTCCTGGTAACAGAAGAAATCAGCATTGCAAGAGCATTTTCCTTCATTCCCATCAGATGACTCTCTCTGCTCTCCAGCGGACGAGCTGTCATTTCTTTTTCCAGACTGAATCGATTCTTGGAATGATCATTGAGTGCCTTCGTCAGAGATGCTTTGGTAAAATCATAGTCAAACAAAAATGCATCACTCTCCGGCATATAGGACGTTGTCAATACAATCGGTCCTTTGTCAAAAGAATCCTTTACGTATCTGAGACGGCTCAGTTTAATGACTCTGCTGTCACCGTTTTCGAACTTTTTCGCCAGTTCCTCCGTCATCTCCATATAACGGAATTCCAGCACTTCCGTCTCTACCTCAATGCCCCGGCGAAACATTTCATTAAAAAAGCTCTCAATAAATACCGTCGTATCCTCCAATACGCGTGGTGCTGTAACAAAGGTACCTTTTCTCTTAACTCTTTTCAGATGTCCATCCTGCACCATCCGCAGCATTGCCGTACGCACTGTGGAACGACTGACACCAAATTGTTCACAAAGCTCCACTTCTTTCGGAATTTTATAACCGATCGGCCATTCTCCCGTATGAATCTTGTTCATGATATATTCTTCAATCTCTGAATATCTGGCTGCCATATTTCCCCCTATTAACACTTTCCTTTTCGTTTTCTGTGTTTTTGTTATCCAATCTCATTATGATATTACATATTACTAACAGTATAGCGAATTTGGGAATTTAATGTCAATAATCGAGCCTACTAATATGTACGAATTTCAAAAATTCTTGCAAAATGGATACCGTAAGCACGGTGAACCGTCACCTTTATGGTATCACAAATTACATTTCCCAGCGGAATTCTGTTCAATCGCTGATAATTGTCATGTATTTCCTTGCAAAATACTTCTTTTCCTTCTCTGAAAGCACGCACATCATAATCCCGTACAAGTTCATCCGGCAGTCCTTTTACCTGTCGGTTCCGTACATTTCTTGTAAGAGATGGCATGATCTCTTTTGTCAGGTTCGTATCAAATGTCAGCTGAATCTGATGTAGCACCAGTTTCCCGTCATAGGTAAGGGTTATTTCGGCACCCTGTTCTCCTATCGGTGCCTCCCAGCAGTTACTTTCTTCCTGCTCCTGTCTGGCAATTCCGTTCAATACTTTCCATGGTTCATTTCCATGTGTATATCCAGATGCAGCTACCTTAGCTGACTTTGCATAATCGGCCGGATCCCGGTTACGGACTCCCGGAATATAGCAATCATCCCGCAAAAGCTCCTGTTGTAGTTCTTCCATATGTTCCCCGATCTGTCTGGGGGTACAGCCATATCTGACAGCCATTGCTGCTGCCGTGCCTACCGCCTGTCCTCCCACAGCGCAGGTTCCCATAACTCTCGTTGATCCAAATGCCATTTTTGTAGTACTGATGTCACGTCCCGCCAGCATTACATTTTCCAGATCCTTTGCATAATAGCATCTCCATGGTATTGTATAACAACCGTTGAAATTCAGGATCTGTGAAGGAATCTTATCCGTATCCAGAAGTCCCCTGCGCACATGCTGATCCATCTGCCAGCCACCATAAGCTACTGCGTCCGGGAATATCTTGTTGGCTAGTACATCCTTTTCATTCAACAGATAGTCTCCTTCGATTCTTCTGCTTTCACGATATCCCGGCACGAATCCAACCCAATCCAGCTCCAAATTTTCCACACCGTGGTTTCCCACATTTTTCAGATGATCCCATACGCCGTACACACATTTCAGCAATTCATCACGGATTTTCTCACCGTCACGGATAATATCTTCATCCTCACCACCCAGTTCAATCCACCAATATCCGGAGTCCACATTGGAAAAGTGTGGCAGTCTCCCGCTTCCTTCTTCGAATTTGGTCAGCTTACCGCCTTCCATATGGGAGGCAATACTGTTCGCATGTTCCCGGTATTTCAAATCTTCCTCCGTGTAATGGTTTGCCCATTCCGGACACACAAATTTTACCGGCTCTCCACGGTCCACAGCGGAAAACAACAAAGTGTTTCCCATCGTATCGCTGTTCGGTTCTTCCGGAGCATCGGGTTCCTTAAATTCGTCTCTTCCTTCACTGCCCATACGCCCCGTCGCACCGCACATGGTAGCTAAGGTACCGTGCCCTGTGGCATCGACAAAGATGTCTCCGTAGATGGTATACTCGGTTTCCGTACTGTTCTGATGACAGACTACGGCCTTTATTTTTTTCCCTTCCAGGATCACGTCATCCATATTCGTATTCAGAAAGGATTCCAGATTTTCCTGAAAATGCACTTTTTCCCAGATGACGGAATCAAATACCGGAAAAGATGCATAGGGATTTCTGCGTTTGTTTGCCAGCAGAATCTCCAGCAGGATTCCTGTCTCTCCAAGATTTTTTTTGGCACCGTGGGAGTTGGCTCCCACAATGTGCATACGGATCTCCGAGCTGGCGTTTCCACCAAACATAGAGCGATTCTGTATGATGGCTGTTCTGGCTCCTTTTCTGGCAGCTGCTATTGCCGCACAGACACCGGCCAGGCCGCCTCCCACTACTACAACTTCATATTTTCTGGTTTCACTGTGAATTGACATATTGTTCTCTTTATTTTCTCCCTTATAGCAATATAGCAGGCACAGAGTCTTCTCCTGTCCTGCCACACTGCATCTGCCTTTTTCAATTTATTATCCCTTAACCGCACCTACGGACAAGCCTTTCAGGAAGAACTTCTGTCCGAACAGGAATACGATAAATACCGGCACAACCGCCATACAGCAGGCCGCCATGGTCAGGTTATACTGTGTTACCTCTGTACCGACAAACTGGTTCAAAGCCAGAGGAATCGTCCATTTCTTCCAGTTGGAGATAAATACCAGAGGATCCAGGTAGCTGTTCCATGCATCCAGGAACTGTACTGTCGCCGTCGCCGCTATCGTCGGCTTGACAAGTGGCAGCATAACCTGTGCAAAGGCTCTGTATTCACCGGCTCCATCAATTCTGGCAGCTTCCCGCAGTTCATCCGGAGTACTTAAGAAGGACTGCCTGAGCATAAAGGTGGAAGATACCGCTATGATCTTCGGTACGATCAATGACAAATGGGTATTCATCCATCCCAGTTGCATAAACATTATGAATCTGGGAATCAGTGTCAGCTGTGAAGGCACCATCATCTGCGCCAGATATACAATGAACAATACATTGGAGCCCTTGAATTTCAACTTGGCAAATGCATATCCGGCAAGTGTTGCGGAAGTAATTGCCACTACCGTACTGATTACAGCTACCTTGATAGAGTTAAAATAAGCCAGACCGAAATGATAATTTGTGGAGCTGGTCGTTCCTATGCTTAATACTCTCTTATAGTTATCCGGGTAAAAATACTTCGGGATCCACTCAATAGGGATCTTCATAACATCCGCTTCTGTCTTGAAAGATGCTGAGATCATCCAGACAAAAGGAACAATCATAACCAATGTAACCAGAATAATTACAATGGTAATCAATACTCTGGCTACCTTTTTGGAAACAGGTACATTCTTCCTCATCTTAATCCCTAGCCTTTCTCTTCTTTATTGTTATGTACCCACTGGATAATGGTCACAATAAGCAGCATCACAAACAGAATTACGGCAATTGCCGAAGCATAACCCATCTTATAATACTTAAATGCTGATGTATAAATATAATAAACCAGTGTGTAGGTAGAGCTTCCGGGACCACCGCCTGTCATAACGTTCGTATATCCAAATACTTTAAAGCTGGATATAATACCTGTAATTGTCAGGAAAAAGGTCGTAGGCTTCAACAGCGGAACCGTTAATTTGAAAAATTTCTGAATAGAATTCGCTCCGTCAATCTCAGCAGCCTCATACAAATCTCTCGGAAGTCCGGTGATTGCGGCGCTGTACATAAATACGCGGTATCCCAGGCTTGCCCAGATTACGACCAGCATGATCGCGGGAAGTGCCCATTCATAGCTTGCCAGGAATCGGGGAGGATCCTGCCATCCGAGAGCCCTCATCAATTGTGTAAAGGGTCCGTATTTAGAATACAACGCCATCCATACAACGGAAATTGCCACAGTATTACAGATATGCGGCATATACATAGCGACACGTACCACACCCGCTATTTTCTTATGACAAAATTCATCAATCAGTACCGCCATTATAATTGCCAGGAAAAGTCCGATGGGCACGGTTACGACGGTGAAGATCAATGTATTTTTCAAAGATGCAAGGAACCATTCATCCTTCCACAGATTGATAAAGTTTGTCAGTCCGATGAAATTCCAGTTGCCGAGTCCTTGAGAGAAATTCCAGTCAGTCAGGCTTACATATAAAGAAATTATCAGCGGAATCAGACTGAAACATATTACACCTATCAGACTCGGTGCCAAAAAGGAATATGCAACCAGGTTCTGATGCAATATTTTTCGTCTTTCTCCTTTAGTCTTCTTTTTCTTGCTCTTCATTTGCTTTATCCCTCTTTTGTTCGTTTCAGAGCAGGGGACGGTTCGCCTGTGAAAACGACCGCCCCTTCCCACTGCTGTTTTTATTTTTTTACTTCTGACTGCTTAATTCGGTCTGGATCAGTTCGTTACCTCTCTTCTCCATGTTCTGAACGGTCTGATCTACAGACTGTTTTCCATAGCACATAGCATCAAACTCTTCGAACCAGGCAGAACTGATTTCAGAGGAAGCATGTCCTTTAATAGCGGCAACACCCTGCGTAGTATCGAGAGACAGATAGTTCTCCATGGAATCCATATCAATGGAGCCCTGTGCCTTCTCCTTCAGCACGCTCAATACTTCATCCTTATTAACACCATTCCACAGAGGGATTCTTCCGCCCTGTACCAGAGGGGACATACCACCCTTTAAATACCACATTGCAAACTCAAAGCTTGCTTCCGGATACTTTGTATTTGCTGAAATGCTCAGCAGGTCTCCTGCACCGGTAGTACCAATCTGCTTACGATAAAATTCGGTGTTGTATTTCTCATCATCGGGAACGGGTGCTGGTACCAGTGCAGTCATGAAATCATGAGGATAATTCTCCTGATCCATACACAGTCTCATCTGTGCTACACCAAGCATGATGGCACATTTGCCCTGAAGGAACGTATTGGCAACGCTGATATCCTCGGAGAATTCATCTTCGATGGGAATCGCATAACCCTTATCCAGCGTCTCTTTTACAAGGTTAAGACCTGCACGATATACATCATTATCGAAGTTTACCTCTGTACCTTCTTCATTCTTGTAAATCTGATTTGCACCCAGTACACCGTCTAATGCATACAGAATACTCTTACCGCTCTGCTTACGTGCCCAGCATACTCCGTATACCTTATCCTGGTCCTCGCCATGTGTCAGCTTCTCGGCATCCGCAAGGAATTCGGAATAGGTCCATCCATCATAAGGAATATCCAGTCCTGCTTCCTTAAACATATCTTCATTGATCAGAATCCATCTTGAGTTCTCGTATTTGGTAGGGAATCCATATACGGCACCATCATCGTAGTGATACTCTGCCATATTTGCCACACCCAGCTCATCATCCAGATTGAATCCGATATCATTGAGCATACCGGACATATCCAGCAGCAGGTTGGAGTCTACACGCTTGTCCATTTTGGTACGTCCGCCATAGCCAATGAACAGATCGACATCACCACCGCCCATTAAGTAGGTCTCCAACTGAAGGTTACCGTTATCATCATTTACATATCTTACATATTCTACCTGAAGTCCTTTGTCTTTGTACTCCTCATTGAAGTTGGCACACAGATCATCATATCCGTACTCCGGCTGAACACCACCCCAGAAATGAAGCGTGATCGTTTTTCCGTCTTCCGTGCCATACCATTCCTTCTCGGCTTCTGTGGTTTCTGCGGCTGCGGTTCCTGCGGCTGCTGTAGTATCTTTTGCTTCTGTAGATGCATTTGTGTCTGTATCTGCTTGTCCACATCCTGCCAGACAGGTACCTAACATTGCCATTGTCAATGCAAGCGCAATTTTCCTCTTCATAATTGTAATCCTCCTACATTTTAGTTTTCTATGGTTAGCCTGAGTTTTCTCAGGAATACACCCTTACTTCATAAATATGTACGTCTTTTTCCCCATTGGTGGTATGAATCGTAATGGTTACTTTATCACATTCCGTAGGCTCAAAGGTTACAACGTTCTGTCTCTGGTCATTTTCTGTCACTTTCTGTTCTGCCATCTTCTGTTCTCCCCGCCAGAGTGTCACAGTGTAATCTTTTACCAATTCGGGAGGTACTCCTATCCTCTGCTGGAGCTGACGTTTCTTCGATAAAGTAATCTTGATCGGATAATTAAAGTTGGAATCAAACGTCAGTCTGACCTGGGATACTTTTTTCACCGAGGCAAGCTTTAAGGTTAACGTCTCTCCTTCCGGGCTTATGCCATCGGAGCTCCACATATTTCGAATTCCGTTTTCATCTCTGGACACTCCGTTGATCACTTTCTCCGGAGTGAACCCTTCTCTGGCAGAAGTCGCACTGATCTGCGCGGTTCTCGCCAGATCCTGCGGATCGGTATTGCGATAACCCGGAATATAACAGTCATCCTTCAGCAAAAGCTGCTGCAATTCATTCATGTGCTCCGGCATATCTTTCGGACCACAGTGATATTTTATGCAAAGTGCCGCTGCAGTTCCCGCTGCCTGTCCTCCTATGGCACAGGTTCCCATAACTCTTGTGGATCCCATTGCCATTTTGGTAGCACTGATATTTCGTCCCGCCATCATCATATTGGGAATATTTCTGGAGCAATATGACCGGTACGGAATCGTATAGGCTCCGTCAAAGCTGACAACTCTGGAAGGAAGTTCATCAAAATCATATAGACCTCCGGGAGTATGGATATCCATCGCCCAGCCGCCGTATGCTACAGCATCCTCGAATACCCTGTTGGATAAGACATCATTTTCATTTAATATATAATCTCCTACCAGACGCCTGCTCTCTCTGACACCGGGCAGCATACCGACCCATTCCAGATCATAGTTCTCGGCTCCATGGTCACCACCGTTTTTCAGATGATCCCATACCCCATAGATACAAGACACCAACTCATCACGGATTTCTTCATACTCATCTATGATATCTTCTGTCTTGCCGGGAAGCTCGATCCACCAGTATCCATAGTCCACAGAGGAGGTACTGTAGGAGGTCATACGTAAGTATGCCTTATCCACATCTCCCTTTGTCTTAGCTTCGTGCACGGCAGAGTGTGTTCTGTATTTGAGTTCCTCTTCCGTAAAATGTCTGGCGATCTTCGGTCGTTTAAAATTCACCGAATGTCCTCTGTCCACCGCCTTGAATAACAGCGTATTTCCCATACGGTCATTGTTGGCCTGTTCCGGCGCATCCGGTTCATTGAATTCTGCCCTTCCCTCGCTGCCGGTACGATATTCCGCTCCTGCATAATATCCCAGGGTCGCATTGCCAGTACAGTCAATAAATATGTTCCCTCTGATCTGCCAATGTGTCTCTGTCGTGAGCTGGTATGCGTCGATTTCACGGATCTCATTGCCTTCCATCCGGCAATCCTCCATCGCGGTACTCAGATACACTGTCAGATGTGGCTGACTCTTCACTGCGGTAAATAATACCATATCCCAGATCGAATAATTAAAATAATCATTTCTGCTCTTGTTGTCAAGCATGATTTCATGGAGAATTCCGCTTTCTTCAAGCTCCGGTTTCGCAAGATTCTCGGATGCTCCGCAGATATGCATTCGGATTTCACTGGATGCATTTCCTCCCAGTACATGTCTGTCATGCACCAACGCTGTCCTGGCTCCGTGTCTTGCAGATGCAAGTGCCGCACAGATGCCAGCCATTCCACCACCGATTACTACAACATCATATTCAGCTTTTTTAACTTTTCTGTTCTCTGACATTTCGTTCACCTTTTATGTTGTAACTTATGTCTATATAATATGCTTATGCATGCAATATGTCAATACATATTTTAAAATTTATGCTATAAATGTCTGTAATATTTAGTGACATAATAGGAAAATCGCCTTTTTTCTGCATTAAAACCATACAAATATACTTCAAATTATACTTCTTCCAGATAATGAATACCCTCTATCTGACTCACTTCCGACAAAACCTCTGCATGATTTCTTCTTTTCTTCAGATCCAGCATCATTGTAAGGACAATATCGGATCCCTTTAAGGTCTTATCTCTCTTTTTCTCCACAGAACTCAGCTCATATCCACACTCATTGATATAGTCATAGACTCCCCTTGTCATTGACTTATCAATTTCCATATACAGACCAATGTAACGATTGTACTGCTCCTGCACACGACTGACTCTGGCAATTCCGAACATTGTGACAATGATCAGTGCAAACATCATCAGACTGACCTCCAGCATTCCGGATCCCAACATAATTCCAAGGGTTGCCGTTGTCCACAATCCGGCAGCCGTTGTCAATCCTCTGACCTGATTTTTCCCGGTAATAATGATGGTTCCCACCCCCAGGAAACCGATACCGCTGACCACGCCGGCGGGAATACGTCCCATATCTGTACTTCCAACGCCCAGGGCTGTCCCAAGGTAGATATTGACGACAGCGGAAGCCGCCGCTCCGATACATACCAATGCGAAGGTCCGCATTCCTGCCGGATGATGCTTCGTCGCTCTCTCCAGTCCGATCACACAACCCAATACAGCCGCCAGCAGCAGCCGCAAAGCTATGGCTCCATTCGTAAATTCAGCAAAATAATTCGCAAAGTTCTGCATATGTATTTCTCCTTTCATACTTCCATATAAGAAAGGCCGGCATAGTCACCTGTCGCGGACTGTACCGGCCTTCGTTATCCTTTAAAATATCTGCTGTTTTACAGCACTTTCCTTATTACAAATAACATAATTACAGCTTCAGAAGATATTCTCCCAGCGCATAAGAGAAATCTACCAGATACGGCTGTACCTCCTTGGGATACATACTGGTAAGATGGTGTGTTTCAAAAGCAAAACATTCCTGATAATCAATATCCCGCAGAGCCTGCACTACCTCTTTCCAGGGAATCGTTCCGTTAAACGGTGAGAAATGCTCGTCCTTGATACCGTAATTATCGTTAATATGGGTAGCCTTCAGATGAGATCCTACCTGACGGATCATATCGGGAACATTCAGACCCACCATATTTGCATGACCGGTATCAATACATATCTGTACATTCGGATTGTCAATGACATCAATCAGCTCCAGCAGTTCTTCCGCACAGCTGCCGTAATGGGTAGGCTTTGTCATATTTTCGATAGCCATTCCCACATGATGATCCGCAAAAATTTCACCCCAATGCTTCATGTATTCTTTGTTATATTCAAAAGATTTTCTGTAATCATAACCGCCGCCGTTACGTCTTACAGTGTAAGGATGAACTACCATCCACTTTACTCCCAATGCTTCTGCTGCCAGGACACTGCGTCGCATAAGCTCCTCTCCCAGCTCTCCGTCCGAACGGGTCAGATCCGCATTAAATGCATTTCCAATGGTCCAGTAGGCATGTGCCTGGATGTATTTCACACCGAGTTCTTCTGCCAGTGCTGCGGTATCCGCAATCCATTTTTCCCAGTTCTCTCCTCTTAAGGGCTGTCCTTCCCTGCAATGGCTGCAAAGACATGCATCTACATATTTATATCCCGCCTTTGCACAAGCCCTGGTGGACACGTCAATGGGAATCTGATAAGGTCTCTTATCATCAAAATCCATAATGTTAGTTGATGTTGCGAGTTTCATTTTTTATCCTCCATTCTTTTTCTTTTTAAGAATTGCTTCTTCCATAATTCTGTAGTTCTCACTATATACTCACTTGTATAATATGTCAATACATATAAAGCATGTATTTTATCGTTTTAAGTAAAACATGCGTTATTGTACGTACATATTTAGCAAGAAAGACCGGAATAGTCTTTTGTTGCAAACTGTACCGGTCTTTCTTATTATTTTATATTACGGTTTTATACAGACAAAATTGCTTTCTGTTCTAGTAAATGTCTGCGAAGTTCTGCCACATCTACCTTTTCCGGCTCACAATGGGATGCTATTGCCATTGCAGCCGCTTCTCCCGCTGCCTGTCCCACTGCCATACATTCATTCATGATTCTAGTGGAACCAAAGGTGATTGTATCCACGCTGATATCTCTTCCTGCCATCATCAGGTTGGGAATATCCGCAGACACCAGGCATCCATAGGGGATTCCAAAAGGCTCTTCAATGGTAACACGATACGTTCCGGCACCTGCACCATTATGAATATCAATAAAGTATCCACATAATGCAATACTGTCCTCCGGCTTTTTCCCAGCCACTGCATCGTGATGATCTAGCATCTTGATACCCTTGATTCTCCGGCTCTCCCGGACGCCAATGGAAGCATTGATGGAATCCAGATAACAGTTTTCAAAACCGGGCACATTTTCCCGGAACATCTTCACAAGTTTCGGAATCTGCAGGTGAGCTTCCATTTCCCCGTTGCTTAAATCATGCAGATTGGAGCCGTCAAAATTCAACAGACGGATCGTGTTCACGGCTACCTGTCCCGGCATAGGCTGACGGATAAAAATAACAGTCTCACGGTCCACAGGACATTCGCCCTTTTTCCGAAGTTCCTCCAGGAGATGATGCATCCCCAGGAAAATAAAACTCTTGGTCTTCCGGAAGAAATCCGCATTATATCCCTGGGCAATATTGTCCAGTACATCATAGGGCAGTTCCTCCGGATGTTGTTCGATAAAATCGCAAAACTCCTCAAAATTCACACCGCCGAGATTAAACATCAGGGTAGGCGGCTGCATCACATTGTTTTCGTTTCCTTTTTCTATTGTCGCTCCGCTTAATGCACCTAAATCACCATCTCCGGTTCCATCAATAAACACGTCTGCGGTAATTTCAATGTGCTGTCCCTTGCCGGACACAATAATGGACCGGATTTTTCCGTCCTTCATTTTCACATCTGCCAGCTCACAGTGCATGAGAAGCTCCACTCCTGCTTCCTTTACCATCTCAAAGCACAGAATTCTGGAGTAGAATGGATGTATCAGTGTAACTGACTGATGATGCGGGCAATATTCATGTCCATAGGATGCTCCCGCCTGCTCCAGCCTGTCCACAAATTCCTGGGCAATACCGCCCACCACCTGTCTGCCCTTAATATCCCAGAATGCCAAAAACGGAAGTCCGCTTCCCAGCTGACCACCCAGATAACCGTTTCTTTCCACCAGCAGGACCTGAGCTCCTGCCCGTGCTGCGGTCACTGCCGCCGCAAATCCACCGGGACCTCCGCCTACCACTACCACATCTTTTTTTATCTGTTCCATGGTCATCCTCTTTTCTCCAGTTCTTCCAACCAGGCTCTTATCTGTTTACTGTAAGTCTCTTCCAAACCTAAATCCCACAAAAGCTGTAGCAGGGTATAACGGTTCCGCACCTCTTTACCAACCTCGATTCCCTCCTGTACCATCTCTATGGGGAGACCGATCTGGCAGGGACAATAGGGCGCATCCAAAGATTGCAGTAATGCAATCAACTGCTCTGTCGCCGGAAGCTGTTCTTCAATGGTGTGCCGGATATCCTCCCACCGTTTTTCAATAATCTGCAGCCTCTGATTTCGCTGCTCTATATTATTTTTTCCGTATTCCTGTTCCAGTCTCAGGATTCCTTCGGCGGCATCCAGGTAGCTTGTTTTTATCTTCTGTTCCCAGTCGGATACTTTCCGCTCCTTTTTCTGTGCTGCGGCAAAATCCACCGTTTCCTGTGCCAGCATATGATACATCTGTGTGACAATGATCATTCCGACACCTACCTTGGTGCCATGCAGGACCGGTTTTCTGCCTTCCATGAGAAAACGCATCTCCCAAAAATGGGACAAATGATGCTCACAGCCGGATGCCGGTCTGGAATTTCCCACATAATACATGGCAATTCCCGTAACCACCAAAGCTTCCATCAGACTCCGAATTGCCTCCGGATCTCTCTTTTTAATCTGTGCACCTTGTTCCACTACCGTTTCCACCGCACCGCGCACCATGTCCGCCACATAATCGCAGTAGTATTCTCCATTGATCATCTGAGAAAGTTTCCAGTCCAGCAGACAGGTATATTTTCCAAGCACATCCCCCAGTCCGGCGGTGATCAGTTCCATGGGAGCCTCCGCCATAATCTTGGTGTCACCAATGACTGCCACCGGGCCGTGGGCATCTTTGGTCACCTTTACATGGTTAAGCATCAGAGCTGCACCCACGGATACAAAACCGTCCATACTGGTGGCGGTAGCTACGATCATATAATCCAGTTTCAACCGAAAACTGACATATTTACACATATCATTGATGGTTCCCGTACCCACCGCCAGCAGGATTTCCGTCTCCAGGGGACAGGCGGTCAGAATTTCTCCTAAATGACTCTCATCGGGAACCGGCTCCTGCTCCGAAAATACCAGTGCTTCACAGGCAATCTGCGCTTCCACTAACTCCTGTTCCAAAGCTTCTCCTGCTGTCTTCCAGGTATTCTGATCCGCCACCAGGAATACCCTATGATAACCCAATTCCTCCAAAATACCTGGAACTTTCTGCAGAGCATCCTGTTCAATCACGACACGTTTTAACGGGGTCTCGTGAACACGACCACAGCTACATTTTCTTGCTTTTCCCAGATACTGCGCTACTCCTTCTCTCATCCCAACACACTTTCCGGCATTTGCCATTACAATAGTCCGAGACCTTTCCTGTCAAACCGGGACATAACCTCCACATGTTTTTCCGCATCCAGGCGGATACAAAGCAAATCATTCAGGCAAGTGCTGTAATATCGGATATGTTTTTCTGCCATCTTCCAGGCAAAAGGAGTACTTCCCATATCATCGGCACAGGCATATATCACAGACGGTGATATGGCATCCACCCACTCCATACTGTTGGAAGTATGGGCTCCATGATGATTCGCTTTCATCACATCCGCCTTTAGCGCTTCTCCATAGCGGGCAATCAGTTCCAGTTCCTTATCACGATACAAATCCCCGCTGGTTAAAAATGTTGACTTCCCATAAGTAAATTTCATCAGAAGGGATAAATTGTTCAGATCCTCCTCAGCGCCGGTACAGCTTTCCACAAGGGCTTCTTCCGGATTGTAGACTGCAATGTCCACTCCACCTATGCTCATGTGAAAGCCTTCCTTTACATCCGTAACAGTTCTGGCTCCTTTCGCCCGGATATAGTCAAAAAATGCCTTTTCCCGCTGACTGTTTACAAATGCGGAACGATAATAACAGCTAATATAACCACCGTCCTGGCTGTATATATATTCCGCAACCTGCTGCAACCCTCCCGCATGGTCATCATGGCTGTGGGATAATACCACTCCGTCCAGGGAAGTCAGATGCAGATCTCTTAACAGAGATACCACGTGCTTTCCACACTCCACAAAACCTGCATCGATAAGCATAGTCTGCCCGTCAGGGAAAACAAGCAAGGTACTGTCACCGCTTTTCGCCCGAATCCCCGGCTCCCACAGTTTGGGTACCAAAATGTAGAATTTCCCGTCTCCTCCCTGATCCAGTACCTCTCTGACCTTCAAAATAATCTGTTCATACCGATCCGGTGATTTGGATCTGACTTCCGGTGTTTCTGTCCCCGGCGTTCCCAGGCAATGCCGTTTGGCCTGCACCAGATATTGATTATCGGATGCAGACCGGCTGATCATGATCTGCTCCCACTGTTCCTCACTTCCCTGATAGAAAACTTCCTCCAGAGATTCGCATTTTCCGAACGCCCGCATATCCACGTCTATAAGAGTAGACGGCAGATAAACTTTTTTTAATGCACTGCAGAACTGAAATGCCTTGGATGCCAGCACCCTGACACCTTCCGGAATGACAATTTCCCTCAGTCCTGTACAACCCTTAAAGCTGAATACACCCACGATCTCCACAGAGCCCGGCAGGGTAACCTCCTGCAGATTGCTGCAACCGGCAAAGGCATAATCTCCCACTGTGGTAATTCCATCCCGGATCACCACGACTTTTATTTCCTGCATGAGAGAATTCCAGGGCACCTGTTCCGGTTCTGTATAATCCTCCATGGCTCCCACACCTTGGATGGTAAGGATCCCGTTTTCTTCCTCATAGTTCCAAACTGCCTGTTGTCCGCAAAGTCGCATTTTGCCTGTTTCCATTTTATTTTTCTTTCATTCCTTTTTCGATTTCACTGACCATCTGTCTCGCTACCAGTACAGAGAACTCCACGCCCTGCTGATGAATCTCCGGGCTCATTCCACCTGTGAAATTGTGAATTTCGTAGGTGAAATCTCCCTGGTAATTCACATCTGCCAGGCTCTTCAGCAGAGGTGTCCACTCTACATATCCCAGATAAGGCAGCAAATGATCATCCTTCTCACCACGGTTGTCGTTGATATGTAATGCCTTTAAACGGCTGCCTATCTGTTGGATCGCTGCTGGCTGGTTGACCTGTGCCAGATTTGCATGTCCGGTATCCCAGCAGATACCGAATATGTCATCCGCATTTAACTTATCCAGAAGCTCCAACAGGTCTTCAGCATTACATCCAAAACGTCTGCCATATCCAATACCCAGATGGTCTACCATGTTCTCGATGGCAATTCCGGTTCCATATTTCGCCGCAAGTTCGCCGAAGCGCTTAAAACGCTCCGTCTCACTTGCCAGAGATTTTTTCCTGGAATATCCCGCTTCATCATTGACGGAATCCGGATGAATGACTAGCCAGGGCACCTGACACATACCTGCTGCCTCAATATCTCTCTTGATCCTGCCGATATTGTCTTCCCAGTCCAGCGCTGTAAATTTCATGCTTTCTGCCACACTATAATAATGCGCATGTGCCTGGGTCACAGGAAGATTATGCTTATCACAATTTTCCTTCTGCCGCTTTACCCAGTCTCTCCAGTCAGGAGCATCCATGGGAAGTCCCTTTCTTCCGTATGCTACAAAGCATAAATCAATGGCGTCAAAACCTGCCTTTGCAATAGATTCAATTGCCTGCTCGCAGGAATAATACATTTTCTGTGTCCAAAAAACACTGCCACAAGTTCCTGTTGATGTCGATATTCTCATAATAATACCCCTGCCTTTCTATGACCTGCCGACTTTGCATCACAGGTAAAAAATATTATTTTGCATACACACGGATTTCATGAATGACAGCCTGTTCCGCTCCATTGGTGGATTCCGGGATCACACGAATCTCGTCTGCCGGGACATCACCGATTCCCACACTGCACAGGCGCTGGTAATTATCCTTTACAAATGCTTCTCCCGTCTTTTTGCCTTCCCGGTACAGTTCGATTTTTACATCTTTTACCAACTCCTCAGGTACACCGTTTCGCTGCTGTGCCTGACGTAAAGGTGCCATAGTCACGCGGATTGGATATGCAAAGTTGGATTCAAAAGTCAGTCGGATTTCCCGGATTTCTTTCGTCTCGTCCCATTTCATGATAAGACACTCTCCGGGCTTCGTAACCCATCCATTCTGTTCCTCTCCAAGCTTTCTGGAGATGCCGTTCGCCACCTTCTCCGGCTCGCCTCCCTGCTCCCAGGAAGAAGCGGTGATTTTTGCCTTAAGTGCCAGATCTTTTTCATCCTCATTCTTAAAGCCCGGCAGAAAACCATCCTCTTTCAGGATGAGCTGCTGTAATTCCTTTACATGAGGTGCCAGCTCCCTCGGATCGCAGGCATATTTATTACACAGAGCAGCAGCAATCCCCACTGCCTCACCTCCAATGGCGCAGCATCCGATGATTCTGGTGCTTGCCAGTCCCAGTCTGGTGGTACTGATATCTCTTCCCGCCATGTACAGGTTCTTAATATTTTTCGAATAGTAAGAGCGATAAGGGATCGTGTATACGCCGTCATAAAAATTACAGTCAGAAGGAAGCAGGTTGAAATCCAATAGTCCGTGCGGCGCATGAAGATCCACACACCATCCGCCGTAACAGACTGCATCTTCGAAAATTTTATGCTCCAGAATATCCGTTTCTGACAGCAGATAATCTCCCACCAGACGACGGCTTTCTCTCACACCGGGCAGTGCTCCCACCCATTCCAGCGCATAATTTTCTGCATGGTGTTCGTGGATTCCTTCCTTATTGTTTTTAATATGATCCCAGATACCGTAAGCATAGGCAATGAGGTCATCACGAATCGCCTCATACTCTGTAATAATATCCTCTCCATCGCCACAAAGCTCCAACCACCAGTAACCATAATCCACACAGGCACTGCTGGTCATGGAGGTCCGCTTATACTCCTCCGGGTTGGGCGAATCATCACAATTGATGGTATCTCTCATCTGAACGCAGTGGATACGTTTCGCTAGCTGCTCTTCCGTCAGTTTTTTAGCAAAAGATGGCGGCGTAAATTTCACCGGATGTCCCATATCCTTTGCTTTTAATAAAATGGAATTTCCCATGCGGTAGTTGTTGGGCTGCTGGGGGGCATGCAATTCTCCAAACTCAGATTGTGGTTCGCTTCCCTTTCTGTATTCAGCTCCTGCATAATATCCCAGTGTCCCGTTTCCCGTAGCATCTACGAAAACCGGTGCATATAACTGATAGCGCATCTCCGTGGTTTCCTGTACACAGTAAATGGAAACAATTCTATCATCCTTCGTTTCACAGTCATACATGACTGTGTTAAAAAAGACTTCCAGATTCTTTTCTTCCTTTGCTTTTTCAAACAGCACCATATCCCACACGGAATAGCTGAACTGTTCGTTGTTTTTCTTATTTTCCAACATCAGCTCATAGAGCAGGCCACCCTCTGCATAATCCGGCTGTTTTAATGACTGGTCCGCACCGGAAATATGGATACGGATTTCGCTGGAAGCATTCCCTCCCAGTACGGGACGTGCCTGAATGAGTGCCGTATGTACGCCCTGTCTCGCTGCGGCAATGGCAGCACATAAGCCTGCCATTCCGCCACCTACGACGATCACGTCATAGTGTTTTTTCTCAAATCGAAGATTCATTCGTCATATCCTCCATATATGGTAAAATGATCTTTTCCCTGATATGCTAGGTCATCAAAATTCTCCATGTAATAATTTGGTAAAAATTCATCGTTAAATTGTAAATCATCTGACACGGTGTTCATGGCGTAGATGTATACAATCGTGTGTTCCTTTTCATTCAACAACGCGTACTCATAGCAGAAATCATATCCGGCAATGGTGACATAAGCAGGATACCCGAAAGATGTCGTGTCATATTCCACAGACCTGTTCTCTCCGGTACGATCCGTATAGTTAAGAGAAGAAAGTCTCTCCTGTTCTGTCGCATAAGCATTCTCATTCAACCGGTAGGAAAGATAAATCTGGCTCATAGGTCTGTCCCATCCACTTTCATACTGGTAGTAATACTCCACTTCTTCTGCTTCTGCCGGAATTTCCTCCGGAAAAATCAGAAAATGGGTATATTTTTCCGGCACTGACCACTTCCGGTAGTCTGCCGTATCCTGTGACCGCTCTCTGGTATCGCCCTTTGCCAGATTGCTCAGAGCAAGCGCTAGGACAATGAGGAATACTGAAAATAAAATACTGATGACTGCTACAATATAGCCCTTTGTTTTTCGTTTCATGCCTTAACCCTTTACCGCACCTACGGTAAGACCTTTAATAAAGAATTTTTGTCCGCACAGGAACACAATGAATACAGGAACCGTCGCCAGACAGCAGGCTGCCATCATCAGTCCGTACTGCGTTGCTTCCATGCTTACGAAGTTATCCAGCACCAGGGGCAGGGTATAAAGCACCGATTTATTGATAAAGATCAGGGGATCCATGTAACTGTTCCAGGAACTTACAAACTGTGTGGTACATACCGCTGCAATGGTGGGAATTATAATGGGTACCATTATCTGATAGAAAATACGAAATTCCCCGGCACCATCAATTTTAGCAGCTTCCCGCAACTCCTCAGATGTTCCTAAGAATGCCTGACGCATCATAAAAGTAGCGCTTACTGCCACGACTTTGGGTAAAATCAGCGCCCAGTGCGTATTCACCAGACCAACCGCTGAGAAAATTACAAACCTCGGAATCAATGTTAACTGAGAGGGAATCATCATCTGGGACAAATACAATAAAAACAGCACATTAGAGCCTCGGAATTTCAGTTTTGCGAAGGCGTAACCTGCCAGGCAGCTGCTGACTCCCGCCACCGCTGCAGAGATGGCAGCTACCTTGATAGAATTCCAGTAACCCTGTAAAAAATGATAATTTGTCTTTCCCGCAAACCCAAGTACTCGTAAATAGTTCTGGGGATACCAATAGGTGGGGAATAATCCAACTCCCTGTTTCATAACATCGGCTTCTTTTTTGAGAGATGCTCCAATCATCCAGATAAAAGGAGAAAGCATCAGCAGGCAGAGTCCGATAATCAAAATCACCATAAGAAATCGGAAAAATCTCTTTTTCGGAGTGTTACTTCCTACAACTTTTGTATTTGCCATTTTCCCGCCTCCTTAATCTTGTTTATTATTATGAACATATTGAATAATGGTAATAATCAGTAAGATCAGGAAAAGGACAACTGCCACTGCAGAACCATACCCTGTCTTGTGATAGTCAAACGCCAGTTTATAAATATAATATACCAGCACGTAGGTGGAATCCTTCGGTCCGCCTCCGGTCATGACATTGATATAACCGAATACCTGGAAGCTGCTGATAATACTTGTAATAGTGATAAAAAAAGTAGTATTTGCCAGAAGTGGAATCGTCAGTTTCCGGAACTTCTGGAATCCGTTTGCTCCATCCAGAGATGCACATTCGTACAGATCGGAAGGCAGTGACTGCATGGCTGCCCCATACAAAAATACGGAATATCCAATCTTCGCCCAGATAACAACCAGCATGATCGCCGGCAGTGCCCAGGTATAACTTACCAGGAACCTTGGCGGATCGCTCCAGCCTAGTGCCCGCATCAGATTTGTAAAAGGACCATAGGTGGAATACATCGTTTTCCAAATGGTAGATGTTGCTACGATGTTACAGATATGCGGCATATAAAGGGCAATTCGCACCACACCTGCGGTTCTGTCAGCGCAGAAATTATCAATCAGCGCTGCAATAACCAGTGCCAGAATAATGGTCAACGGCACCGTGACAATGGTAAAGATTACAGTATTCCAAAGGGATTTCTGGAACCAGCTGTCTTTCCACAGATTAATAAAGTTTTGAAATCCTACGAAATTCCAGTTGCCAAGTCCATCTGTATACACCCAGTCTGTCAGAGAAATATACAGGGAAATCAGCATGGGAATCAGACTTAAAAGTACCAGACCCAGGAGACTTGGCAGAAGAAACAGCATTGCCATTCCCTCTTCTCTTCTCTGTCTTCTCTGCTTTCCTGCTCCTGGCGGAAGTTCTCTATTGATTGCTTTTGTTTTCCACATAGCAGATACCTCTTTCTACTTAAAATATTGTTTACACCGGTTATCAAAACAGGGATGCCGCAGTGTTACCAGCAGCATCCCTGTAATATAGCCGGCATACATCTGCTATCGGTTATTCTGCCAGAAGAGCATTTCCTCTCTCTGTTGCTTTCTTTAATGCTTCTTCGGCAGTAGGTGTCACACCATACATGAAGTCTTCCCACTCCTCATGAAGGATTGTAGAAAGTTCTCCTCCCTTATCATTTACATAACTCCTCTTCACATAAGAAGAACGGTCGGTGCTGAACAGATGTTTTAGGGACTCAATGTCCACAGAATCTCCTGCTGACTGCTCAACATAATCCAGAATCGCATCCATATCGGTTCCTAACCACAGTGGATAACGGGCTGCTTTGATCAGCGGGGTCATACCGCCCTGGATATACCATCGTGTGAACTCACATGCAGCCTCCTTATAAGGGGTGCTTGCGGAAATACATATAAAGTCGCCAGAGTAGTTTGCCTGATCCTGTGTATAGAATTCTGCGTAATCCTCACTGGGAACAGGGAAAGGAATTAATGCAGTGGTAAAATCATGAGGATACGTCTCGGTATCCATTGCCAGTCTCAGCTGGGAGAAAATACCAAACATAGCGCATTTTCCTTCCAGGAAAGTGGACTGCACTGTCAGGGCATCCGCGATATCGTCTTCCATAGTCGGTGCGCATCCTTCATCGCAAATATCCTTAATGAGGTTGAATCCATCTACATATACCTGGTTATCCCAGTTCAAGGTCTTCATCGTATCATCCGCAAAAGTATCATTTGCTCCCAGAACAGAATTGATATAGTCAAGCTGTGCAGCTTTGGTAAAATTAAAGCCCCAGCAGATACCGTATACTTTATCCTGACCTTCACCGTGAGTCAGTTTTTTCACTACATCTCTGAATTCCGCATAAGTCCATCCGTCATAAGGAAGAGCAATTCCCGCCTCATCAAACATGTCTTTATTAACCATCAGATAGGCATTGTTATCAAATTTGGTAGGAAGACCCCAGACTTCGCCGTTATCAAACACATAATTTGCCTTGGTGTTCTCACCTAACTCCTTACCAATATCAAATCCGATGGAATCCAGATAATCACTGTAATCATATAACAGGCCACCATCTGCTCGGGTTGCCAGGGAGTTTTTGCTTCCGTAACCGATAAATACATCAACGCCACCGTCTTCACCTGCCATCAGATAGGTCTCCAGCTGAAGGTTTCCGTCTGAATTGTTGACATAACGGTTATATTCCACCTGTACACCCTTATCTGCATATTCCTTATTAAAGTTCTCAACGACTTCATCGTATCCGTATTCCGGCTGGATACCTCCCCAGAACTGTAAAGTAACTGTCTTGCCATCCTCGGTTCCGTACCACTCTTTTTCTTCGGAAGCGGTTTCCGTAGTTGCCGCTGCAGCCGTGCTGTTATTTTCACTCTGTGACTGCGTGGTATCTGTCGTGTCTGTGCTTGCGCCACATCCGGCAAGGGTTCCCATGACCATTGCTGATGTCATCACTAGTGCCATGATTCTCTTCATCTTCATAACTTATCCTCCAATATCAATTTTTCGTTTATTCACATGTGATTACAAGTTGAGCTCTTATGTATGCTATTATTATATATTTTTCCTATATACATGTCAATACATGTTGTTTATATTGTTCATTTTTTTACATTTGTCATTACATGTTGTAATAATATAGTTATATGGAAAAAAATGAGCAAAAATCAGGTAAAAAAATACCACACCTTTTCAGGCATGGTATTCTTCATTTCTTTTTGTTCGGTAATTACACGTTGATCTTTAATACGAACTTATTACGTTTCGAGGGATAATAACTGAGTGTGTACTCCATTACATGTTTTCGATCTGCTTCTTGGCACACCGCGCTGATCAGGATCCCCAGGCTTTTTTCTTCTACTCCCAGAATCCTGGCAATTTTCCCCTCTAAGAGAACCGCATCAATATTCTTTTCCAGATGATGGCGTTCCACATGATTCCGTGTCAATGCTCCCGTCAGGGATTCTTCCTCAAAATTGCATTTCAACAGAAATGAAAACTTCTTCGGAAAATAAGAGATATTATACACAATCGGTCCTTCATGAAAGGAATCTTTCACATAACGAAGTCTCACAATCTTGATGACCTCATCCCCACACGGTACCTTCAGTTTGGAAGCCACTTCTTCATCTGCCGCAATCATCCGCTGTTCTAA
This sequence comes from Clostridium sp. AF34-10BH, assembly GCF_003478095.1. Classification (NCBI taxonomy): domain Bacteria; kingdom Bacillati; phylum Bacillota; class Clostridia; order Eubacteriales; family Clostridiaceae; genus Clostridium; species Clostridium sp. AF34-10BH. The sequence goes on along the minus strand of NZ_QUEC01000019.1, from coordinate 15,191 downwards.
TACTTCCGTCTGCACAGAGATACCCTTTGTTGCCATTTCCTTGCTGAAGCTCTCCAAAAATACCGTGGTATCCTCCACAATCTTTGGTTTCGACACAAATGTACCCTTACCCTTGACCGTCACCAGATATCCCTGATTGGCAAGATAGGCAATTGCTGCCCTCACCGTAGGTCTGCTTACCTGAAACTGCTCACAAAACTCCTTTTCGGACGGAATCAACTGTCCCTTCTTCCATTCTTCCGTCTTGATCTTTTCCATGATAAATTCTGCAATCTTATGATATAATGCCACTTCTCCACCTCCTTACACTGTCAACTTGTTTTAACTTATTAGTATTAGTATACCGACATGTAAAGAAGATGTCAACATATGCCACATGGTGATTTTTACGCAATTTCTTCTGTTTTTTTCGATAAAGTCAGTTGCCTGTCTTTACATTCCAGGATCTCGGTAGAACAATTCTCCAGCGGCAGTTTCCAAAAATCATGAACAGAATATCCCACAATCGGATTCAAAATGGTCCGAATCAATCCACCGTGAGCCACCACCAGAATTGTTTCGTAATGATCCTCCAACGGAAACAGCACTTCTCTCACAAACGCTTCCCCTCTTCGGTACAATTTCTCCAGAGATTCCATATCTCCATCCGGATGATAATTTTCCGGACAGTGAAAATACTGCCATACCGGATTCTTCTCCTGCGTCATTACTTCTTTATACGTTTTTCCTTCCCATTTTCCCAAATAGATTTCTTTCAGACGTTCATCATAGGACAAAGGAACGGAATGATATTTTAACAAAATTTCCGCAGTATGATGGGCGCGGGTCAGAGGAGAACAAACTGCATATTCAAAGGGGACATTTTTCAATATCTCCGCCAGTTTTTCTGCCTGCCGGATGCCCTGCTCATTGATATCCACATCCTGCTGTCCCTGTATTTTCTTCTGATAATTCCAGTCCGTCTGCCCATGTCTTACCAGATAAATTTTCATGAATTCACCTCGAGATTTAGCCCTTCTGCCGAGACTCCTCTGAGCATATTTCTTAGATGTTTATTTTTTCTGTATAGTTCTTCATAAGCTGCCCGATGTATCTCATCCGGCTTATAGACCGTAAAATCATGAATGCCCATATGATCATAAGTTTCCTGAATATTTGTGTAAATTCCGGCTGCCATTGCTGCGAACATTGCCGCTCCTAGCGCCGGGCCTTCTGCTGTCTTCGCCACCAGGACATCCCGACGCAACAGATTGGCATATTCCTGCATCAGAAGAGGATTTTTCTCTGTAATACCACCCGTTGCCAATACTCTTCTGATTTCTACACCCTGTCCGGAGAGACTTTCCAAAATAGTTCCGGTTCCGCAGGCAATCGCCTGTAATAACGCCAGATAGATATCCTGTGTTTTGGTATCCATTTCGAGACCGGACATGCTTCCACGCAGTGTCAGATCACAAGGGGCATTTCTGCTGCCGCTCCACCAGTCAACCGCTATTACTTTATTCTCCCAGGGTTTTTGGATTCGTTCAGCAAGAACCTGATGAGGAGAAATCTTCCGTTCTTCTGCCTCACGGTGTATCTGCCAACCCGCCATATGCTCCACAAACCACCCCAGCATATTGCCGGTACTGCTCTGACCGGTGTCAATGCCACAGCTTCCGGTTACCATCCCATCCTGTGCAACGCCACATACATCCTTTAACTCCTGCAATTTTCGATCCTGCACCGTACACACATTGGATGTTCCTACAATCAATGCAGCATCTCCCGGTTCGAAGGCGCCCATTGTAGCCAGGGAAGTATGCCCATCCAACATACCCGTTGCTACCGGAATCTGCTCCGGCAGTCCCCATCTTTTAGTTAATTCCGATCGAAGCATTCCTGCGCATTCTCCCGGCTTACGAACATCACCTCGGAGAAAATGACAGTATTCTTCATAAAATCCTGCGCGAAGTCCATTCAGAAAAGTTCGCTCGGGAAAGCTTAGATCCTCTGCCCATAAACATTTATAACTCAGAGATCCAATACTTCTTACCAACTGCCCCGTAAGCCGAAAGGTGAGAAATTCACACAAATCCATTGCAAGATCTATTTTGGAATAAATCTCCGGTGCCTCATCCCGCACCTCCAGCAGTTTCGGAAGCATCCATTCACAGGAAATACTTCCTCCGGTTCTCCCTAAAAAAGGTTCCTGCAGATTGCTTGCCAGATTCAGTGCCTCGTCTGCTTTCTCCTGCGCCCGGTGATACTTCCACAGTTTCACTCTGGCATGGGCTGCTTCCGACCATCCATCCAGCTCCGACAGTGCCCGGCCATCCTCTGCCAGCAATACCATTGTCAGAGAAGTGGCATCGATACAGATCCCCGCTACCGTTTTCCGATATTCTTCCGGTATTACGTTACGCAGTAACTCATATAAAGTCATTTCATAATCCGTTGCACAGGGAAGATTTTCCGCACAGTCAATTGCTGGTACCGGTGTACTGTTATAGTGATATTCTTTCCGACAGGAATATATAATTTCGCCGTTCTCTGCATTTACCAGCACTGCCCTGGCAGACTGGGTTCCAAAATCCACGCCAATCACTGTCTTTGAAACTGTTCTCATACATGATCTCCTATTGGGCTTTATTCCTTTGGCATACAGGTACACATGGTTTTTACTTCATGATGTTTGCCGTTATGGATCTCATCAATTACACCCGGAAGTTCATCCAGGGAATATCTTCCCGTAATAAGATCCTTTACCTGGAATTTTCCTTCATCCAGCATTTGTACGGTATACATCCATTCATTCACGGGGAACGGCGCACGACTGGAATTCCATACTCCGTGGATGGCCAGTTCCTTACGCAGCATCTGGCTGTGAATTGCCAGTGGAAGGGTAGCATCTCCGGAGGGATTGCCTAACAGAGAAATGGTTCCTTTTGCTCTGATGCATTCCACACAACTGCTCAATACCACGCCTGCTCCGGTTCCCTCAATGGCTGCATCTGCCAGTTTTCCATGATTTCTGTTGCGAATTTCTTCCGATACATTGGTTGTCCGGGAATTGATGGCATCCAGTCCTTTTTCTATGGCAAATTCTACTTTATCCTGTGCAATATCCACCAATAAAGGTGTCGCTCCAAATAACTTCACCCAGCGGGCAGCCATAATGCCGATTGGTCCTGCTCCAAAGATGACCACATATTGACCTGCCTGTACATCTGCTCTTCGTACTGCATGCTGTGCAACGCAAGCCGGTTCTGTCATAGCCAGTTCTTCCATGGATGCATTCTTTGCTACGATCAGCTGCCATTTGGACGGGAGCAGACAATATTCTGCAAATCCACCGTCTCTTCTGGATCCCAGATAATCATAATGCTCACACATAGCATAGTTTCCCGTCACGCAGGGATCACATTTCCGACAGGGGATCAACGGATAAATTGCAGCTTTGGTTCCAATCAGTGCTTCATTCTCTTTAGATCCCGCTGCGACAACCTCTCCTGCGAACTCATGACCTATGGTCAACGGATAAATTCCGCTGCTGGTACCATGCTCATAGGTTCTCGGATAATCGGAACCGCATACACCGCAGGCGCCCACTTTGATTAAAAGTTCTTCTCCCTTCGGCACAGGTACTTCCATTTCATCGCATCTGAGATCTCCGATGGCATGTAATCTGACAGCTTTCATTTTCTTAATATTTTTTGTCTCACTCATGGTTCTTCTCCTTTTAGCTTTTATAAGTTATGCATCCATGCAATTGCCATTGTTATCCAGCATTCACACTCTCTTTGTATCCGCTCTCCCTGAGGATTATCCGTCAACTCATTTGCCAGAGAAAGTCCATGACATCCCCTTTCAAAAAGATGGAATTCTACCGGTATATGATGTCTGCGAAGCTCTGTGGCAAATAGCAGCGAATTCTCCACCGGCACCACCGTGTCCTCATAGGTATGCCAAATAAAAGCACGTGGGACATATTCATTTACCTGTTTTTCCAAAGATGTCTTTTCCAACATTTCTTCTGTATATTGATCTCTCAACAAATTATTAAAAGAACCACGATGTGCAAATTCACCGGAAGTAATTACCGGATAAGAAAGAATCATTCCGTTGGGTTTTAAAATGTCCTTTGATACCTGTAGTTTGTTACTTACAAAATCCTCATGCCAGAATACACCATAACTTGCCGCCAGATGTCCACCCGCAGAGCATCCTTCTACAACAATCTTATCCGGATCTACATACCATTCCTCCGCATGTTTCCGAACCAGTTCTACACTTTTGGCAAGTTCCAGCAGTGCGGTAGGAAAAGTAGCCGGTTTCACAGAATACCACAAGACAGCTGCATGAAATCCTGCTGCCACAAATTGCAATGCAAGCATTTCTCCCTCCCGTTCCGAAGTAAACCAATAGCCTCCTCCCGGACACAAAATAATCAACGGGCGTGTCTCCGTTTTAATAGAATCAGAATGACTGATTAAGTAAGTATTCAGTCTTGCATATTCCTGTGAATTTTCATTCTTAATATCAAATGTTTCACAAATCATATCTTTATTCCTCCATACTTTTTTTAAATTTTGCTATATTTTCCTCGATAGATCCATTTTTCCCAAAAATACTGGAAGTGCCGCATACAAAAGCTCTTGCACCCGCGTGGTACATTTTAGGTGCATTTTCAAAACTTACATTTCCATCCACTTCTATAAACACGTCTTCGTGTCCGGTTTTATCCAACAGTTCTCTCAGACGGGTTATTTTCCCCAGCGTCTGCGGAACCAACTTCTGACCGGCGAAACCGGGATTAACCGTCATCAGCAATACGCCGGATACATCATCCAGCACATCCTCCAACATGCAGAGCGGAGTAGCTGGATTCAGCGCAACCATGGGATGTGCCCCATAATCCGCGATCTTTGCCAGTGTTCTCTGCAAATGTCTTGTGCTTTCTGCGTGAACAGACACATATTCACCAGGCTGAATATCAAACCAATCCAGTTTTTCTTCGGGTTTTTCGACCATCATATGAATATCCAGGGGAATATCCGTTACCTCTCTTAAATGTTTAATACTCTCTGTTCCGAGCATCAGATTCGGAACAAATTTTCCATCCATTACATCAGCATGTATCATCGCAATTCCATTTTCCTTTAATTGTCGGAAAATATTTTTCGTATCGTGCCATTCCGATATACACATGATAGACGGTGCAATCATTATTTTTTCTTCCATTTTATCCTGCATTTCTCTGTTCCTTTTCCTTTCGTTTTTCAAAATGAACAAATTCACTCATAAATATGTATTGAATTTTCCGTTGGTATACCATATAGTATTACTAAGATACAGATCCTTTATATAGCTTATTTTCCGAAGTTCTGTATCTTTACTCTTAGTATATCTTTCTCCTCTGTGAATGCAACCGATGGCGGCCACCTTGCATAACAGAGCATAGTTCATACATATTCAATCATTTTCAATCAGGAGTAAACATATGTTAGAAGTAGAACGTTTCGAAAAAATAATGGAATATTTAAGAGAAAAAAAGACTGCACCGGTAAATGTTCTTGCGAAGCGCCTGTTTGTGAGCGAAGCAACCATGCGCAGAGATCTCTCAGAACTGGAGCGAAAGGGACTTGTAAAACGTCTCCATGGTGGAGCCATTCTTTTGGATGGTGCCAATCAGGAACTGCCCTTATATCTACGAGAGCGTCAGAATACGGATGCCAAAAGAATCATCAGCGAAAAAGCCTCCCACCATATCGTGGAAGGCCAGACAATTTTTCTCGATGCTTCTTCGACTGCACAATATCTGATTAAATATTTTGAAAATTATCAGAATCTGACCATTATTACAAATGGTCTGAAAACAGCCCAGGAATTGAATTCCCTGAGCCATAGAATTTACTGTACGGGAGGACTGCTTCTTCATAATTCCTCGGCGTATGTAGGAGACTTTGCCGCTGATTTTGTGCGGAATTTTAATGCTGATATTATGTTTTTCTCAAGCCGTGGAGTATCGGAAAGCGGTCAGATCACCGATGCATCCCGGGAAGAGACTTACATTCGTCAGGTCATGCTGCAACAAAGCCGCAAACATATTTTTCTATGTGATCATAATAAAATCGGTCAGGTCTATTGTTACAACTTATGTAATGTATCACAGCTGGACGATTATATTACCGACCTGTAACTATCAGTGTTATTCTTTCCAGTGCAGTCTGTGCAGTTCTCCATCCCTCTGCATGCTCTCGAATCCCTGCTGTCTCAGTGCCTCGTAGAGCACGATGGCTACGGAATTGGACAGATTCAGGGAACGGATCTCGGGAAGCATAGGGATACGGATGCAGGTCTCTTCATGCTCTACCAGGATCTCTTCCGGGATTCCGGCGCTCTCCTTGCCAAACATGATATAGTCGTCCGGTTCGAATTTCACATCGGTGTAGGTCTGGTGTGCTTTCGTGGTTGCCATCCAGATCTTCGCTCCGGGATGCATTTCCCGGAACTCCTGAAAATTAATATACCTGGTGACATCCAGATGCTGCCAGTAGTCCATACCGGCTCTCTTGATCTCTTTTTCATTTAAACGGAAGCCTAACGGTTCGATCAGATGCAGGCTGGTGCCGGTAGCCACACAGGTTCTTCCGATATTTCCGGTGTTTGCCGGAATCTCCGGCTGGTGTAATATAATATGCATAATTTTTCCTTTACAACATAGTAACTATCCAGAACCACTTCTCTGCCTGTGATTCCGAATAGTTACTGAAAATGCTTGTAACTATTCAGAACCCCATTCGCAAAACCGCTACTTCGTAGCTTTCCTGAATAACATGCTTGCATGTTATTTGCTCATGGTGGTTACTTCGCCATATAAAACTGCTTATCTGCCTGAATGCAAGCATTCGCAGAACGCAGTTTTGCATGGCTCTGAATAGTTACAAATGCTTTATTTATTATTTTGTTCTGCTCTTAATTTTTCTACGAAATGTCCCAGTCTGCCGATGGCAATCTTCAGCTTCTCCAGGGAGTACGCATAGGAGATTCTAAGATACCCCTCGCCACTGTCACCGAATGCGGTCCCGGGTACAGCAGCTACTTTTTCCTCCTCCAGGAAACGGGTGGCAAATTCTTCACTGGTCATGCCGAATTCCTTGATGCAGGGGAATACATAGAATGCGCCGTAAGGCTCAAAGCATTCCAGTCCCATTTCACGAAACGCATTCATCAGAAAGCGTCTTCTCTGATTATAGGCCGTGCGCATTTCCTCGATGTCGGGATCTCCGTTTTTCAGTGCTTCCACTGCCGCATACTGGCTGGTGGTAGGTGCACACATAATGGCAAACTGATGGATCTTCGTCATCTGCTGGATGATAGCAGCCGGTCCGCAGCAATAGCCCAGTCTCCAACCGGTCATGGCATAAGCCTTGGAGAAACCGTTAATGTAAATGGTACGCTCCTTCATGCCGGGCAGGCTGACGATGGACACATGCTTCTCTTTATAAGTAAGCTCAGAATAGATCTCGTCAGACATAACAAAAATGTCATGTTCTTCGATAACTTTCGCAATGGCTTCCAGATCAGACTTCTCCATGATGGCACCGGTAGGGTTGTTCGGGAAAGGAAGGATCAACACTTTTGTCTTGTCCGTGATCGCTGCTTCCAGTTCCTCTGCAGTCAGGCGGAATTCATTCTCCGCCTTCAGATCAATGATCACCGGCGTTGCTCCTGCCAGGACCGCACAGGGCTCATAGGATACATAACTGGGCTGGGGGATCAGCACTTCGTCTCCCGGATTACACATGGCACGCAGTCCGATGTCGATAGCCTCGGAACCACCGACCGTTACCAGCACTTCGTGCTGCCAGTCATAGGTTACACCCTGTTTTCTCTGGATCGTGTTGCAGATCTCCTGACGCAGATCCTTCAGACCGGCATTGGAGGTATAAAAGGTTCTTCCCTTTTCCAGGGAATAGATGCCCTCATCCCGGATGTGCCAGGGAGTGTCGAAGTCCGGTTCTCCCACACCGAGAGAGATTGCATCCTGCATCTCACTTACAATATCAAAAAATTTGCGGATACCCGATGGTTTGATATCCACTACTTTATCAGCTAATGGATTTCTCATGGGGTGATCATCTCTCTTTCATCTTCTTTTTTTACAGCAAATGCGGTTCCGTGATCCTTGTATTTCTTCAGGATAAAATGCGTTGCTGTACTCAGCACGGAATCCAGTGTGGACAGCTTGTCAGATACAAAATTAGATACCTCCCGCAGAGTCTTACCCTCCAGAATGACCATCAGATCATACGCTCCGGACATCAGATACACACTGCGTACTTCAGGATATTTGTAGATACGCTCTGCAATACTGTCAAAGCCCTGGCCTCTCTGGGGAGTTACACGTACCTCGATCAGAGCGCTTACTTTTTCAATGTCTGTCTTCTCCCAGTTGATCAGGGTATGATAACCGCAGATAACGCCTTCTGCTTCCAGTGCTGCAATCTCATTTACCACATCGATCTCTTCCACACCCAGGATCACTGCCAGTTCCTTCAGATCGATCCTGCTGTTCTTCTCTATGATCGCTAATAATTCTTCTCTCATGCCTCTATCTCCTTTATAACTTTTATATTGCATTTTCCCTTACATAAGGGGTGGATTCAGAATTTTACACGCTTTTATAAATCTCATCTCTCTGAGGACGATCCATATAACGAACTTCGTCCTCATTCAGGATCAGTCGTTCATTACTGTCTGTAAATCTTCCTACGATCACTGCCGGAATTCCCTCTGCCGCCAGTGCTTCCACCACTGCGGTTCCCTCCGGACTTGCAATGATCAGGCTGCCGCCGGATCTGAGTTCATACGGATTTACATTACAGAATTCACATACCTCCACTGTCTCCTGTCTGAGAGGAAGCTTCTTCATATCTATTGTCAGTCCAACACCTGCACCCTCTGCCATCTCCCACAGGCCGGCGAAAATGCCGCCCTCGGAAGCATCATGCATGGTACAACCGCCGGACTTCACGGCGGTAGCGGCCTCCGGCAAAATAGAATAATACCGATCAAACGCCGCAGCTTCTTCCACCAGATACGCCGGGTATCTCGTCAGGAGTTCTTCCTGGTTCCGGGCCGCCAGATCCGCGGTGCCTTCCAGGCCGATCCATTTCGTAATGATAATATCCTGTCCCGCCAGCTTCTTCCGCACATCCATCTGCACCGCACCGGTCTTGCGGATGCCATATCCGGTCACCGTGGCCAGGGGCTGCCGTACCGCGGAACTTACTCTGGTCTGTCCGCCGATAATCTGTATGTTTAACTCTGCGGCAATACCTTCCGCTTCGGACATCAGTGCTTTCAATTCCGGTTCTTCCACGCTCTCCGGCAGGAAGATCACCAATTCCGCTGCCACGGGCTCTGCACCGGCAGTTGCCAGATTGTTGGCACATTTCTGGAAAAAGCGACGCATAGGCATCACGGATGGATCTTCTCTTTCCGCTTCCGCCAGATCGTTCTCACAGCAAAGCTCCACTACGCCCTCCTGAACACAGGTCACCAGCTGCCCCTCCGAAAAAGGCTCAAAAATAGCGCAGTCTGCCCCCAGACCTGCGCTATTTGCTATTTCCGATCTTTTATTCTTCAGTTGTCTGAGAACGGAACGTTTCAAGACGTTCACGGGTACCTTGCCGCTGTTCATTGTCTCACCTTTAGTCGTCTACGATTTCTGTCTGCCCAGCAGCCGCTGCTGCTCTTGCATTTAACGCTGCTGCCACATTTTTCACATGGTCAATATTCGCTGTACTGATAGCTGCCATGATCTCTTCATACGCCTGGGGATCCGAGGTAGCGGTTCCCACAGTGGCACTGCGGGGCACCATCTTATAAGTACTGCTGTTGACCTGTTCTCTGCTGACCTCTACACCGTTTTCCATCGTGATCTTCCACAGTCTTGCCTTATAGCCGATATGCGCACTCTCTGTTACGATATAACCGATGGGTTGACCGGCATCCGCATAAATCTGATCCGCAGGGGGTGTGATCGTCTCCAGCACTTCACTTTCATAACGTACCGAATGTCCGGCAGCTCTGGTCTCCTTGCCATAGATGTTAAACGTGATCTGCTTGTCATGCGTATAGCCTTCTATGTAGATCGGTGCATCTGTATTATTTACAAACTTAAAATCTTTGCCGGAGCTCTCCGCGATCGCTGCATCTGCGGAAGGATCCACATAGCCTACGATCATGGAATGATTATAACGTTCCGTTACTTCCAGCTCCGCAAGTAATACTGCATTGTACAGGGTAGTGGATACCTGGCAGATACCGCCGCCCAGACTGTCTACCACTTTTCCGCTGACATAAGAACCCGCCATGTAATAGCCGTTCGCCACGGAAAAAGGAGATACCGTCTTATAAGTAGAAAATTCTTCTCCCGGATACAGAGTCGTTCCGTTGATCAGACTGCAGCCGTTCGCCACATTTGCACTTCTGGAGGATCCGGATGTCTTATAAGATGTGGTAAAGCTTCCCAATACATCCGTTACCTGTGCCAGTTCCTCAGCACTTCCCTTCGGCTCATCCACTACGATCTCCAAAGGAATGCTGCAGGCCTCATGATTCCATTCTTCTGTCAGATAGTCATATACCGCATCGATAGATTTCTCCACATCCAACACATATCCTGTCTGACCTTCCACTACGGTAAATTTACCGCCGTCCCGCTTCAGAGAGACGTTGATGGCTTCCTGATCATACTTAGTGCATCTGGTCAGCAGATCGTTGATCGCCTGTAAGTCAAAATCCAGTTCAATGGGATATACGTAATTTTCATGCTGCAGATCCATCAGGATCTTGTAACGCTCAATGACATTTCCATGTGTCCCCAGTTCCAATGCTTCCTGCACCAGCTCAGGATTTTTCCAGGTCACACCCAGATCTCCGGCTGTGGTGGTCACATCATGATCATTTGCCGCAAGCAGTGTGATCTCCACATCCTTCAGACTTTCGATATGTTCTTCGATAACCGCTGTTGCTTCCTGTGCCGTCATTCCGGATAGTTCCACATCCCCGGCATAAATTCCTGTCTTAATAGTATCATCTGTCTTGGCCTGCGCTGTCATTCCGAACAGCATTGTCAAAGTCAATAACAGAATGCCGTAAAACCCCTTACGATATTTACTCATAATACTCCTCTGCCCTTCCTTCGGGCACGTCTACTGTTCCATCCGCAGTTGAATTAGTAGAAAATAGATGTTATAGTAGGTACGATCATAGCAATCACAAGCAGCACGATGATAGCTGCGGAGATTCGCTGTTTTACTTTTTTATTATTCATATTAAACATGGTAAAAACCTCCATAAATGCTTCAAAAATCACTTTTACTCTGAAAGGATATTATATATGAGTTTAAAGATTTTGGCAAGTTTAATCATACTGATTGCCGTAGTGGCACATGCTACCAAACGCCAACAGCGCATCGCGGAAAACCGGGAAAAAGAGTTCTGGGCCAGAGAGCGGAAAGCCAACTCCGTCCGCAAAAAGCCTCTGGATGATCTAGACTATGTAAAAATCCACCTGGATAAGCTTCCCGTGGATGCCCTTCCAGACAACGAAAGAGCCGAAGAATACCGTAGTCTCCTTACTTCTCTGTCTACACAGCCGATCGTAAATCTCACAGGCTTCACCAACACCGACCTCAAGTTGGAATACGGCACTGCGAACATTACACCGCTGTCCCAGTATGATCAGAATTACACCGTACTGGTACGTACTCTGCAGCAATGGGCCGATCTGCTTCTGGAATCCGGTCTGACAGAAGATGCGGAAACGGTTCTCGCGTATGCCGTCTCCATCGGCACCGACGTCAGCCATACTTACTATGCGCTGGCTAAAATCTATGCCGGCCGGAAGGAATATGACAAAATTGCCGATCTGATCCACCGTGCGGAAGGACTGCGTTCCGCTTTGCGTAATTCTATCGTCCGTACTTTGCAAGAATCTTATCCGCAAGCCTGCTCGCCTCACTGCGGGTAAGCTTTTCCACATCGACCTCCAAAGTTATCTTATGCTGCTCTGCCAGACGATATAACCGCTCTTTTTGCGGTTTCGTCGCGGGCGTATCTCTTTTTACCTGAAAATGTAATGGCTGCGGCTCAAACAGATTATTGTTTGCTTTCTTTTCGACGGATTCTGTCGATGCCTGTCCACCGGTTTCCTCCTGATAAAACAATTCTGCCAGCTTTCGGAACAACCGGTCCGTGGCTTTCGCATCCTCCAGAGCCCGGTGTGCATGATGCGGGATCTCATAATACTGACACAGATACCACAGATTACGATGAGGCAGTTCCTGCAGATATTTCCGGGCGACCTGCAAAGTGTCCACCGCCGATCTCTCAAAAGTAATCTTCCGGTCCACTGCCGCTTTTTTCAAAAAAGAATAATCAAACAAAATGCTGTGTCCCAGCAACGGTAATTCTCCCATAAATTCCAATAATTTTGGAAAAACCTCATCCAGCTGAGGTGCATCCGCAAGGTCTTCGTCCCGGATTCCCGTAAGTTCTGTGATCCGTTCTTCCAATTTCCGCCCCGGATCCACAAACGTAGAAAATTCTTCCACAATCTGTCCCTGCTCCACACGGATCGCACCGATCTCTATGATCCGATCTCTCTTGGGATTCAGGCCCGTGGTCTCCAAATCTATACTGACATAAGTGTCATACATACTGATCTCCATTTTGCAGACGATTCCTCCGATATATTCCGACTGCATACCTCAATTTTTATGAACCGGTCTTCTCCTGTACTTATAATATCGGATACCCGATCACCTGCACCTTGGCTTCATAATTGAGCGGATTCCTCTCCTGATAATCAAACAACACGTAATGGGGTTCCGGATACCGGAACGATTCTAAGTGTGTCATTCGGCTTAGCTGTTTCCAGTCATACTGATCATAGGCAGAAAGATAATGTCTCTCCTGCTCTTCCGTCTGGTAAAAACGGCGGATATCCTGTTTTTCCTCTTCCGTGATCTCTGCCGCAAACGCAGGCCTGCTCTTCAGATTCTCCCGAAGGTACATATCATAAGTCAGAAGTTCTCTGTAAATCTCACGGTTGGCCGGATCTTTCATCGCTGCGAACTCCAATAAGATCTGATATCTGTAAGCTCTGGCCGGACTGTTGGTAAAATATCCCTGCTCCTGATAATAATCCGCCAGCGTCTCATACATGGCAAAGGGACCGGAAAATGCTTTTTCCAATACAGGCAGGGTATGAGTAAACTGGCCGCTGTTATAATATAGCTCTACCATCTCTTCGATCCGTTTCAGCCTCCGGATCTCTCCATAGCTGATCCAGTTCGTATACAACACTTCATAGGGCGGCTGTTCCAGATAGCGGATTCCGTACTCCTGTGCATGCTCATGCATATCCGAGCCCTTCAACACCTTCAGGAAGCCTAACTGTAACTGCTCCGGCTGCATTGCATACACCCTGTCAAAGGATCTGCCGAAGCTCTCATAATCTTCAAAAGGAAGACCCGCGATCAGATCCAGATGCTGATGAATATTCTGTCCTCTGTGAATGGCCGCCACAATTTTCTCCAGCTTGTTCACATCCATGACACGGTGAATAGCTCGTATTGTCTCCGGATTCGTAGACTGCACCCCGATCTCCAGCTGTGCCAGTCCCGGACGGAAGCGGTTCAGCAGGGCAATCTCCTCTTCCCGCAAAATATCGGCGGAAATCTCGAAATGGAAGTTGGTGACGCCATTGTCATGTTCATAAATATACCGCCAGATCTCCATGGCATGCTTGTGGTCACAATTGAACGTCCTGTCAATGAACTTCACCTGTTTTACGTTTTGATCCAGAAAAAACTGCAGTTCTCTTTTTACGACATCTATGTCACGTAGTCTCACTTTCTTATCTATGGAGGACAGGCAATAGCTGCATCGGTAAGGGCATCCTCTGCTGGTCTCATAATAGATGATACGATTCGTAAAAGGCTCCATATCCTCATAGAGAAAAGGAAGTGTGGTCAAATCCGTCAGTTCTCTAGGTGCCGTATAACCGGAGGCAAGACACAGGCCGGAGATCTGCCCAAAGCGTTCTGCAACGTTCTTTCCTGCAACCGTTCCCGTTCGATCTGCTGCCTGCTGTTCTATGCTGTCGGGTTCGGGTTGCTGTTCGGACTGTCCGGTGCTTTCTGCTTCCCGCACATATTGGCCCAGTACCTCCCGAAAGGTGACTTCTCCTTCTCCCACCATGATTCCGGTAACCTGAGGAAACTCTCTTAAAAGCCCCGGTCCATCATAAGTCACCTCCGGTCCTCCCAGCCAGATCTCCGTATCCGGCAGGATTTTCGGCAGTTCCGTCAGAATTTCCCGGATCAGCTTCCAGTTCCAGATATAGCAGGAAAATCCTATTACCTTTGGCTGACGCTTCCAGATTCCCTCCAAAATACTTTCCAGAGATTCATTGATGGTGAATTCCGCCAGTTCCACATAGGGCTGTAACTTTTCTCCCACACCGGCCCGCAGACTGTAAATAGCAGGATTGGAATGTATGAATTTTGCATTAATAGCTGTTAATAAGAATTTCATGGGATTATTATACTAAGAAAAAAGAATTGTGTCACCACAATTCCTCAGAATGTAGACAAAACGCTTTTGGGCTCCCCTTTTTCCCTTCCTGGCTATCATCTTTGCCAGTTTTTTCAGATTCATGCAGGCAAATGTAAGCCCGACTTTCATTTCCATCCAGGCTTTTCCTATCATCTGTGTATAGCGGAATCCATGGTTTTCTTTTGCTGTTCCGAAGAGGCGCTCTACGGTCTCTTTCCGTTGCGC
>NZ_QUEC01000019.1:0-340 GCF_003478095.1 Clostridium sp. AF34-10BH | reverse complement strand
CCGAAGAGGCGCTCTACGGTCTCTTTCCGTTGCGCATACACTTCCTTCATCCCAATCGTATGCCGGATATCCTCACACTTTTCCATGTACGGCTCCCAGATATGCCGGGTCACTACCTTCACATGATCCCTGCTTTCTGTGCACTGCTTCAGATATGGACATCCTTCACAGACGATTCCGCAGCTCTTGTATTCCCGGTATCCGGAACGGTTCGTCGTATGATAAGCCAGCACCTGATCATTCGGGCATACATAGCAGTCAAAATATTCATCATACACATACTCGGCTTTTTTGAAAAAACCATCTTTGGTCATGGGGCGTTTATACGGCAGAAGCGGTG
>NZ_QUEC01000018.1:0-83822 GCF_003478095.1 Clostridium sp. AF34-10BH | reverse complement strand
CATTCCGTCCGCCATGGGCGTTCGTGGATTTGTTTCACTAACTCTCAATTTACATCAATTCAATAGAAGTAACTTTATATCCCAGCTTTTCCACAGCCTCGCACAGTTCCTCTTCGGGAACATCTGCGCCGAGTTTTACGATTGCTTCGCCTTTCTTAAAGCTTGCTTTGGCATTGACCTGGGCCATGCCATTGAGGGCATTCTCAATGCGATTCTGGCAGTTCACACAGGACATTCCTTCGATCTGAAGCTTTTTCGTTGCTACGATGGTGTCTAAGTGTTTCGGCTTGATCTTCACATCGCCGCCTCCACCACAGCATCCGCCTTCTCCCTTGAAGTGCTTTCTGGATCCCAGTAATGCTGCCACGATCACTATGATCAATATTCCACATATCATATATGTTCCCATTTTTTCACTCTCCTTATTGTTTTCTTTCAAAAATAACTATTCAGAACCCCATTCGCAAAATTACCTCTACGAGGCTTCCTTTTTGCTGCAATATCTGTCAAAATTTCATGCAGATTAGTATTATCCTGCCACCCATATAAACAAAACCGGTGTAGGAAACAGCTCTGTCCATCCAGACCTCCTGCCCCACACCGGTTTTTTACTTATTTCTAATTTCTAGCATACCTGTTCCGCACACTCACACGGTCTGATGGTCACATTGGTCACCTTCTGACTGTTCAGGTAACCGCAGGACTTCAGTCCTGCCCGGATCACGGAATTCCATTTTTTTGCTGAGAGATGATGTATCGAACCATCATCCAGCTCAATGGTACAGGCATTTTCCATCATGCAATTTTCAGAGTAAGCTACCTTATACATGTTCTTACGGCTGATAGCACCGATTTCTTCTAACAGGTTGACCATGCGGTATACGGTTGCGACTCCCAGCTTGTCATCCTCTTCCAATGCCCGGTAGAAGATCTCCTTACAGCTGGAGCATTCATTCTGGAGGATAATATCAATCAGCCGAAGACGCTGTTTTGTAATCCGGCAGCCTTTTTCTTTCAGCTTGGTCAATATGATCTCTCTCTGCATTTTCGTGGTCTGATAGCTTACCTGTTCCCTAGTGTCCACAATGACCTCCGCAATGGCTGCAATCGCCACCACACTGAATGGATTTTCCATTCTTTTTGTCTTTTATCATTTTGCGGACAATCAATGCAACGACACCGGCCAGTATCGCCAATACAACTACGGTTCCCATAGACTGCCTCCTTACTCTTACTTTAAAATCCTGCGGGTTCCCTTATCGAAGACCCGCAAGTAATGTTACGTTCCTATCTGTTTACTCCCCTCACAGGTATCGGTCTTTGCCTGCAAGCAGTCACGCCAGACACCTGCGAGTGAGCTTAATTATTTATTTTACTTATGCAACCTTCTTGGTGTCAACCTTCAGAGTGGTGCTCTCCTTGTAAGGACGGAAGAGCAGATAAATGAAGCCAATGATCAGAAGGAATGCTACAACAGTTCCAATGCCGAAAGATCCGTTAAGGATCAGGTTGCCGATCTGGTATACACACAGGGATACTACATAAGCCAGGCCACACTGATATCCGATAGCGATCCAGAACCATCTGGTGTTATTCATCTCACGCTTGATCGCACCCATTGCTGCGAAGCAAGGTGCGCACAGCAGGTTGAATGCCAGGAAAGCATAACCGCTTGCTACGGTGAAGGTAGCGGCCATGTTCGCATATACGGAACCTTCGCCTGCGCTGTAAAGGATACCCATCGTACCTACGATATTCTCCTTAGCTACCAGACCGGTGATGGATGCAACGGTTGCCTGCCAGTTACCGAAGCCCTGAGGGATGAAGATCCATGCCAGGCACTGACCGATCTTGCCCAGGATACTCATATCGATCTCATCCTCAGCCAGCATACGGAAGCCGTCCTCGGTGAATCCGAAATAAGTAGTAAACCATACAACGATAGTGGACAAAAGGATGATGGTACCTGCCTTCTTAATGAAGGACCAGCCGCGCTCCCACATGCTGCGCAGTACCGTACCTACGGTAGGCCAGTGGTAAGCAGGGAGCTCCATAACGAAAGGAGCAGGATCGCCCTCGAAGATCTTGGTCTTCTTCAGGATAATACCGGAACAAATGATTGCCGCAATTCCCAAAAAGTATGCGGAAGGAGCAACCCATGCTGCGCCGCCGAAGATAGCACCTGCTACCATGGCGATGAAGGGAAGCTTCGCACCACAAGGAATAAATGTGGTAGTCATAATGGTCATCTTACGGTCTCTGTCGTTCTCGATGGTGCGGGAAGCCATGATACCGGGAACACCACATCCGGAACCGATCAGCATAGGAATGAAGGATTTACCGGACAGACCGAACTTACGGAAGATACGGTCCATGATGAATGCGATACGTGCCATGTAACCACAGGACTCCAGGAATGCCAGGAAGATGAACAGTACCAGCATCTGGGGTACGAAACCAAGTACTGCACCGACACCGGCTACAATACCGTCAAGGATCAGCCCTTTCAGCCAGTCGGCACATCCGATCGCATCCAGACCAGACTCTAACAGTACGGGGATACCGGGTACCCAGATACCGTAGTCAGCGGGATCGGGAGCTTCTCCGCCGTCTGCTGCGTATACATCAACTGCCTCTGCCAGCTCAGCACCGGTGTAAGTAACATCCTCGGTTGCCAGAGTCTCTTCATCTTCCAGAGTATACTCTGCGGTAGCGGATGCATCGATGCCTGCCGCGAACTCCTGAACAGCTGCTACTGCTGCTGCGGGATCATAGTCCTCAGACTCGCTGTCGATGACTGCTGCCAGAGCTTCATCGCCGTCAGCTTCTACGAATGCGTTGATCACGTTCATTGCATCATCATAAGGCTCGGCTGCTTCTTCATAAGCACCGGTTCCGATGGTGAACAGATGCCAGCCATCACCGAATACGCCATCGTTTGCCCAGTCGGTAGCCCAGGTACCGACGGTAGTTACGGATACATAATATACGATAAACATAACCACTGCAAAGATCGGCAGTGCCAGCCATCTGTTGGTTACGATCTTATCGATCTTGTCAGAAGTGCTCAGTTTCTGGCCTTCCTTTTTGGTATAACATTCTTTGATAATAGAGGAGATGTATGTGTATCTCTCGTTGGTGATGATACTCTCAGTGTCATCATCCATGGCAGCTTCCAGCTGCTTGATCTCTGCGGATACATCGGGAACACTCTTCATCTGTGCCTGGATCTTGTCATCCTTCTCTAACAGCTTGATAGCGAAGAATCTCTTCTGCTCCTCGGGAACATCGGTCAGCTTCTTCTCTACGGTCTCGATCACGCTCTCAACCTCAGGCGCGAATTTATGTACCGCAACGGCTGCACTCTTCTTCTGTGCCAGTTCGATCGCTTTCTTAGTAGCTTTCTCGATACCGGTCAGCTTCAAAGCGGAGATCTCTACAACGGGGCAGCCCAGCTTCTCAGCAAGCTTTGCTACGTTGATCTTGTCGCCGTTCTTGTTCACGATATCGATCATGTTGACAGCCATGACAACGGGGATACCCAGTTCCATCAGCTGTGTGCTCAGATATAAGTTTCTCTCAATGTTGGTACCGTCTACCAGGTTCAGGATCGCATCGGGTCTCTCACCGATCAGGTAGTTACGTGCTACCACTTCCTCCAGAGTATACGGAGACAGGGAATAAATACCGGGTAAGTCCATGATGATCACGTCATCACCGTTACCACCGTACTGCTTCTTTAATTTACCTTCCTTTTTCTCAACGGTTACGCCGGGCCAGTTACCTACGAACTGATTGGAACCGGTCAGAGCATTGAAAAGTGTCGTTTTACCGCAGTTAGGGTTACCTGCAAGTGCAATCTTAATTGCCATTTTTCTACCTCTTTCCTCTAAAATCATTTAATAACTATTCAGACCCCATTCGCAAAACGCTCTTTCAGAGCTTCCTTTTTGCTCATGTGATTAGCTTTCACTAATTAGTTCCAGCTAACCTTCCTGCTAAAAAAAAGATCATTTACTCAACGCAAATCATCTCAGCGTCTGCCTTACGAAGAGACAGCTCATAGCCTCTGACAGTTACTTCCACGGGATCTCCCAAAGGAGCAACCTTTCTCACATAGATCTCAACACCTTTGGTAATGCCCATGTCCATGATACGTCTCTTGACAGGACCTTCACCATTCAGTTTAGTTACCTTTACGGTCTGTCCGCAGGGAACTTCCTTCAATGTCTTCATTTTCTCCTCCTATTAGCATCTTTTGGTACAGCTGCCCGCTACACCATGATTTTATTGGCCATATCCTTGCCGATGGCTACTCTGGATTCCTTGATATTCACAATCAGGTTGCCTTCGGTCCGGGACACAACTGTCACTTTACCACCTACTACAAATCCGAGGGTCTCCAAAAACTTCTTCGTCTCCTCTTTGCCGCCGATCCTCTGGATCGTGTTCTCTTCACCGGCACCTACCATACTCAGGGGCATCATACACACTTCCTTCCCTTCAATAGTATTGAACTACTTGTGGTTTCTCATTAGCTCTTAATGAGATTCATTCTCAATTCACGTGGTTAGTATATACTAACCTTTTTTTACTGTCAATATATTTTTTCGATTTTTTTCATAGAAATCTCATAGGAATTTCTTATTGATATTTTTTCTCATTAGTTATGTTTTTTACTATCTTGTCTATCTCTTTTCAAAAACATAAGCGTAAAAAGAGCTTTACCACACAAATGAATAGCGGTAAAGCTCTTTTTCATTACTATTTCAGGATACGAGTATGAGATTCTATATCAAAATCTGTTGTTTCACCATCGTCTGAATAGTACTCATACTGTTTGATCTTTTCTCCGAAGGAATACAACTTTAAATCTTCAAAATTAATATCTTCCACACATTTTCCGCCTTTTGCCACAGGTAGCAGATATCCCTCTCTCAGGAAAACATTCACGGTTCCCATTGGCATATTTACATAGGAAAAACCTTTTTCAAAGATATTACCGTCTTCTATTATTCCATTTTTGAAGACGAGTTGCTTCATTCGTTCCGGGAAATATACAACTCTTCCCGTTACATTCTGTTCACAGACCGGTGCGATCATAATATTTTCTCCAACCAGCAGTTGATCCTCCACCTGTCTGGCTAAATTATCTTTTCCATAAATGAATGACAGTGGATTAAACATCATCGTATTACGAAGTGCTGCTTTCATATACTCACTATAAATATATGGCAGAAGTTGATACCTGGCTCCAATGACACTTGAAAACTTCGGAATGTGAGAAAAGCGATACACTTCCTGTTTTCTGGTTCCTCTGGCTGAGTGGTTCCGAAGCAGCGGTGTAAATACTGCAAATTCTAACCATCGGAGCAACAAATCCTCTGTTGTATCCGCACCGAATCCACCAACATCTGCACCTGTGTATAAAAATCCACACATATTTAAAGATGACATCATTTTCACATTCATCTTCAGATGGGACCACCATGCCATATTGTCTCCCTGCCAGATACCGCCATACCGGTGCATTCCGATATAAGATGCTCTGGAAAACAGCAAAATACGTTTCTCCGGCTGGTAACGTTCAAATGCCTCCGCTGCAGATCTTGTCATATAATATCCGAATAAGTTATGTACCTGATCATGGCGATAGCGTTTTCCTTTATAATTGTGATAAAAAGAAGCGTAATCCTCTGGATTATTGGATATTGTACCGATAAGATCTGTCATCTCAAAAAAAGTATTCACATCCAAATTTTTAGTTTTGTACTCTTCCATCTTATCAAATACTTTTTTCAGTCGCTTCTCCGAATAGAAAATAGCCGGTTCATTCATGTCATTCCAAAATCCATCAATTCCCTTATCTATCAGAATTCGATATTTATCTCCAAACCATCTTCTTGCCTCATCATTTAACATATCCGGGAAGCAGCATTTTCCGGGCCATACACCTATAACAAAATCCTCTCCGTTTTCATCCTTGCAAAAATAGCCGTTTTCTTTTCCTTCCTCGTAAACATCATAGCCATCTTCTTTCTTTACACCACCATCGATTATTGGCACAAGATGGATATTTTCCTTCTTCATCTCCTCTACAAGATTTTCAAAATCCGCAAAGCTGTCTCTGTTGATTGTAAAATCCTTGTAGCGTTCCATATAATCGATATCCAGATAAATACTATCTATGGGAATATCGCGTTTTCTGTATTCTCTTACGACCTCATGCACTTCATCCGCTGTCTCATAACTCCAGCGGCTCTGTCCATAACCGAATGCCCATCTGGGGGCAATATAACTTCTTCCTATCATCTCACGGAATTCTCGAACTACATCCTGATAAGTTTCTCCTTCTATCAAATATATTTTATAGTTCTCATTTTCCATTGCGATGCTTAACCGGTCTATATCTGTATAGCCCACATCAAAAATCACAGTCCCCGGTGTATCTACAAATAACCCGTAAGTTTCACTTACACCGTCTCCCATCATGATAAAATTATGCGCCCCATACAGAGAATTGGTATGTTCACAATGATTAGGATTATCTGAGCAATTACTTACATAGCGCCATCCTCTCTTGTTCATGCCTCGCACATTTTCTCCCAGACCATACACAATTTCATCCGTTTTTAACAAATAATGAAATACATTTCCTTCTTTTTGGAAAATGTCATCCTTCCAGCTGGTTTCTTTTATTTCTTTGACAACGGCATCCGTTTCTATGGGAGTTCCGAATACATATTTTTTAACCATATTTTCTATTCCCGGCTAGCCCTTCACTCCGCCAGCCATTAATCCTTCCTTAAAGTATTTTTGCGCAAGAGCATATATAACAACGATAGGAATCATAGATAATAAACTACCTGCCATCAGTATATTATATTCCGTTCCATATTGTCCATTTAAACTGTTTAAAGCCAATGTCAAAGTCATTTTATTCTTATCATTCAACATAAGCAACGGCCATAAATAATCATTCCAACTCTCCATAAACGTGGTGATCGTCAACGTTGCTATTGCCGAACCTGATAACGGCAGTACCACTGTCCGATAAATTCTGAATAATCCTGCACCATCAAGTTCTGCTGCTTCTATATAGTCGTTGGGGATTCCTCTCATCTGCTGCACCAGCATAAATACAGCGAAAGCTCTGAATAAGGATGGTAAAATCACGCTGGGATATGTATTGATCAATCCAAGATTATTCATGATCACAAACAACGGTATCATTGTGACTTGTGTAGGAATCATCATAGATGCCAAGTATAATTTAAATACTGTATTTCCATATGGAAATTGTATCTTTGTAAATGCAAATGCTGCCATTGATGCGGACAAAATGGTAACTGCCGTATAACTACAGGTAATAAAAAAGCTATTTAAAATTGCCCTCAAAAAAGGAAATCTGGAGAAGACCATCCGATAGCTGTCCAGCGTTGGATTTTGGGGAATCCATTCTATGGGAATCTGCATCAATGCACCTTTGCTTTTCAAAGAGGTTGAAAGCATCCATAAAAAAGGGATCATCACAATAATCGCAATCAGGCAGGCTAAAAAGTAATTCCATATTATTTTTAATTTTACATTCCATTTACTATGATTCATAATGCACCCACTTATTTTGTAATTTCATCTGAATTAAAGTTAGTATGAATATAATTGCGAACAGCAGCCAGGAATACGCAGATGCATACCCCATTTTGAAATACTTAAATCCGTATGTGTAAATTCTCTCTACCATGACCTGTGTAGCCCCATTCGGTCCACCTTCTGTCATAATCTGCACCTGTGGGAATAACTGAAACGCATTAATCAAAGCCATAATAATGCAGAAAAACATCGATGGGCTAAGCAGCGGCAAAGTAATTGAGAAAAACTGTTTCATTTTTCCTGCACCGTCAACGGTTGCTGCTTCGTAGTACCCGGTATCAATTGCTTTCAGGCCTGATAGAAGAAATAATCCGTAAAATCCCATATCTTTCCATACAGACGCAAGAACAATTGCCGGCATTGCCCAGACTTTATCTGTAAGCCATCCGGGACCGGATATCCCAATATATCCCAGCAGTTGGTTCAATATACCATACTGGGGACTTAACACCCATTTCCAGATCAGACTGGCTGCCACCCACGATGTCAATACCGGAATATAGTACATAATCCGGAATACGGTGATTCCTTTCATGTTTTTATTCAATATAGAGGCAATCAGAAGGGACATTATCAAAACCATCGGAATATACAGTACAATATAATAACAGGTATGTCCCAAAACCTTCCAAAATTCTGATGTCCCGAGTATCTGCTTATAGTTATCCAAAAATACAAAATTATTTGCCAGTGTCTTGTAAGATAATTTATCCAGTCCATTCCAGTTTGTAAAACTGATGGCTATAGAAATTATAATTGGCAAAAAGCTAAAAACAATCATCCCAAGAAAGCTGGGAAGCATAAATGGTATGGCGTTTTTCAAAGCTCTTTTCTGTCTTTTTTTGCTCATATTTTTTCCTGTCATTTTCAGGATCACTGTCGCATGGCTGGCACGCCATACGACAGTTTCCTAATTTAAAATTTCATTTCTACTGTAACTTAATCTGTGCAGTACACTCTTCCTGGGCCTGATCCAGTGCTTCCTTTACCGTGATTTCACCACTTGCTGCAAGGCTTAATTTATTTGTAATGATATCGGACATTAATGAATAATCTTCAATAATCGGAGCTACCGTCAGGTAATTCAGGGAATCAAATACTGCCTGACGATTCTCGGGAGGGGTCAGCTTCAAATATCCGGAAAGAACATCCTCATTATTGATTGCAGGAAGATCCCAACCAGCATCAATTCTCATCTGTGCTGCAGTATCACTGGATGCAAGCCAGTTGATCCAGGTTGCAGCAGCTTCCTTTTTATCGCTATCCGCATTCACTACAAGTGCATTACTGAAGAAATGTGTTGCTTTCTGTGTTCCACCCGGCTCTACACAAATATCCCAGTTAAAGTCACACGCATCTGCAAATGTATTAAATGCCCAGATACCGGTAGGAATCATTCCAAGTCTTCCACTTTCAAACAGGTCCCAGTCACCCATTCCTCCCATCTGTGCTTCCGTGGGCTGCACATTCGTCTCAGTCACTTTACTGATCATCATTGTAGCGGCTTTCAGATTTTCCTCAGAATTAATTGTGAACTCTGTTTTGTCCTCATTCAAGACTCCACCGCCATACTGCGCGGCTACTTTGAAGAATTCGTTAAAGGTGATTGGCTGATAAATGCCATAGATATCGTCACCTAATGCACTGATCTTCTCACACGCTTCCATCGCATCATCCCAGGTCCAATCATCTGTAGGATAAGCAATTCCAGCCTTATCAAATAAATCTTTATTATAAATAAGTACTATATTAGAGAAATTTCCGGGTACACCATACTGCTTACCATCTACGGAAAATGCGTTTAATGCGGTCGTATTATAGCCGCTGGTATCAATTCCTGTAAGCTCAGCCAGAACTCCTTTATTCGCATATGCTGCAAAATTCTCAATGTTCAGTTCATAGCAATCAGGTGCTGTTCACCGGCTACTCTTGTCTGCATCTGTGTAAAATAGTCGTCATATCCAATCGTTTCAATGTTAACTGTTATATTGGGATATTCTTCGTGGAATGCATCATACATTTTCTGAAGTGTTTCTTCATTGCCACCAGAGGCATTAAAATTAGCATAAGTAATTTCTGCCGTTTCTTCCGATACTTCGGTGTTGGCAAGATCAACAGTCTCCTGCTTACTTTCTGTTGCAGCTGCAGTTCCTTCCGCAGTATTATCATCTGTGCTTCCGCAGCCTGTAAGTAAAGAGGTTGCCAATACTCCGGTTAATAAAAGTGACATTAATTTTTTTCTCATAAATGTATCCTCTCCTTTTCATAATTTAAACGGTTAACCTCGCATATTTTTACTGTATGAACTCAAAAATGATATTTTGTTCTGTCTCCCCCTTTACTGTTATATTTTTTCCCTTCCAGGTAATATCTATCTGATCGGAAAGAATAGAATCCTTGCCTTCCTTTCCATAGAGGAAAATCTTATTTTTCCCATCCTGTTTCATTTGAATTGTTGTCCCGGACTTTACATAAACCGGTAATTTGGTCTCAGGATCTGAATCTATCCATTTTTCTCCTTCATAGCACTTATATGTAAAGAAATCAAACCATTGTCCTTTCGGCAAATATACCTTTCTGGATGTCTGATTTTCTTCCATAAGGGGAGCCACCAGCATACTATTTCCAAACAGGTATTCATCTTCTAAGTTAATTACATTGCTGTCTTCCTGAAAATCATATACCAAGGGGCGCATCATGGGTTTACTTTCTCTTACTGCAATTTGCGCCGTTTGATAAATGTAGGGAAGAAGTTCTTCCCTAAGTGTATGCCAGTAACGCATCTCCTCAATAAATTCCGGCTGTCCGTATGCCAAGGCTACATTCCATGGACTTCTTTCATTATTTCCATCACTTCCCGGCATCAATTCCCTGAACTGACCGCCATCCGGTTCCGAATGCCACTGCATTATGGGAGAAAATACTGCCATCTGCGTAGATCTTCTGTATAAATCAATACTTGGAAGCGGTCCTGCGAATCCGCCTATATCAAAACTCCAGAAAAGAATACCACTCATGGCTGCGGAAAGGGCTGCCCGCAAGACATTCTTTAATTCATCATTGGTTGACTGATGGTCTCCTGCCCATAAAATAGGAGTTCCGGAAGCTCCTGCATATCCTGCCCGGCTAAACAGCACTTGTTCTTCCGATATTTCATTACTGTATGCATTCACATAATCCTGACAATACTGATTCTTACCTTCTGCTCCGCTTGTTCCATCCGAAAAATTCACTTCTTGGGAATAAATGAACTCTCCACCGTCCGTCTTGAATCCATCCACGCCAATATCTGACAGGTATTTTCTTTTTTGAAACCAAAACTTCTTCGTTTCTTCATTTGTGAAATCCGGAAGATAAGAGCCTTCAAACCAATTGCCCGTCGGTATCTCGTAAGGCGTTCCTGCTTTATTCATTACAAGCAGTCCATGCTCCAGTGCATATTCCTTGTCCATGTCAAGCTGTTCCGATACTCTTCCCGGTTCCATTCCTTTAAAAACAGGAATTTGCCAAAGCACTAGCTTTTTCCCTTTTTCATGAAGCCTCTCGATCATGCGTTTCGGGTTTTTCCAGTATTTACTATTGCTAAAATCAAAATCATCATAGGAAAAACCTTCTGCCGACCTCTTCGGTGAATAGGTAGCTCCGTTCCAAATATAGAAAGTTGCTTCATCACTCCATGCTTCCAAGACAATAACACTGGCCGGAAAATGATATTTTTCCAATTCCTCCAGCAATCTGTCTACATCTGCTTCAGAATTCCAATGATTGGCTGATGCCCATATTCCAAATGCATAACGGGGTGGTATTTGCGGTCTTTTAAACAAACCGGTATAATCACGAATAACCTCACCTATTGTACCCGTAAATACATAGACTTTGGATTCGCTCGGTATCTGACATCGAATTGCATGATCAAGCGTAATTGTCGTTTTCTTCTTTGTCTCAATGTAAATACCCAGTCCCGAATCTGTCACGAAAAAAGGAGTCACGCAGTAACTGATATTTCCCTGATTACAGAATTTTTCTATAACCTGTGTCTCTACTGTCTTTCCTTTCTGATTCACTGCGTCGAATTTCTCGCCCAGACCATATACACCTTTATAATCCACATTAATGATTAATTGTGTACCTTCTTTGCGTTCTATCTCTGCATAGGAATTATTTGCCAGTAATATTTTTTTATGATATTCCTGATCTTTTATCGTTTCTAAAATCATAATATCTCCGTTCTTTTTCTTACACTTTGCCTTTCAATTAGTTTTACAGGAAATACTTCTTCCACTTTTTCCATCTGGGGATTTTCAATGTTTTCGATCAATATTTCAACAGCTCTTTCTCCCTTAGCTGAAATAGGTTGTTTTACCGTAGTGAGCCCGGGCGTCGTATACTTGGAAATATCCAGATCATCAAATCCTATAATGGATATATCTTCAGGCACCTGAACACCTTGTTCATAAAACCCCTTCATCAGCCCAATTGCGAGGACATCCGCTGTCGCTACCACTGCTGTAATATCTGCCTTATTATCTACGAACCATTTTGCAGCATTTACTCCGCTTTCATAATCAACCGTCGCTTCATAAAGATTTTCTTTTTGAAATTCCAGTCCATTTTGTTCAATAGCTTTCAAAAAACCTCTATATCGCTTCTGCATAACACCATCTTCCTGAAGATGTCCTGTCACCAATGCAATTTTTTTATGTCCCTGCTGAATCACAAATTCTGTAGCCAGATTAGAGCAATTCTCATCATCAATTCTTAGTTTATGAAAATAGTCATATTTACAATAACTATCAATTAACACTACCGGTACATCCAATGTTTTTAATTCACTAAAAAACTGATTCTGATAAGTACCAATAATAATAACTCCAGCCAAATTTCGTTCCTGGATCAGCTGAAGATAATCTTCAGTTACATCGGTAGCTGAGATAATTACATGGTATCCTCTCTGTCTTGCAGCATACTCTATGCTACCCAGTAATTCACTGTAAAAAATATTATGAAACATCAGCTTACTACCTGGCTCTGTCTGTGGAACGACTACTCCCAACAATTTAGTATCTTTTACAGTTAATCCTCGTGCATTCAAATCCGGCACGAATCCTAGCTCATCGATTACTGTCAGAATCTTTTGTTTCGTTTCTTCGGATACTTTTTTCTTTCCGTTTAATACATAGGACACTGTCGCTACTGATACGTTTGATGCTGCTGCAACATCCCTGATGGTTACTCTGTTTTTCATACTTTCTCTTTTCATACAGTTTTAATATGTTTTGTTAACCGGTTAACTATATTATATTCTCCTATTTTTGAATGTCAATTATTTTTATTTAAAATAATATTTTTTAGATAAAATAAACAAACATTACGTATCGTTTTTATAGATTTTTAACGTTGCTTCTTCAACGTAATTCATAATGCTTTTTTTCTCTTCTTTATTGATATTTTTTCTCATTAAGTTGAAATCTTGCATTTCCTACCCTTTTCTGCTATTCTTATTGTAATGCCTGCGGATGGTTAAGTTTCCACATGTAAAGCAGGTATTTCGGTTCAAAATGCTATGTATGGGAAGGGTATGGTCATTACATGAAAATACAGGAATCTGCTGAGAATTATCTGGAAACGATCTTAGTGCTGAAGAAAAAGAACGGCGTTGTCCGTTCCATTGATATTGCCAACGATCTGGGTGTGTCCAAGCCCAGCGTCAGTGTCGCTATGAAGAATCTCCGCAATGGGGAATATATTGAAATGGACAAGGAAGGCTACATCACCCTGCTGGATAAGGGGCGGGAAATCGCAGAGAAAATCTACGAGCGTCACACATTCCTCACGGACTGGCTGACCTCCATCGGCGTGGATCCCACCGTGGCTGCCGAGGATGCCTGCCGGATTGAGCATGTGATCAGTGCAGAGACTTTCACTGCTATGAAAAAGACATTGAAGACGAAATAGAACTCACAGTGAATCATTGCATGTTATTTGAAAGCAAGAACTCCCGGTGCGATATTGCTCCGGGAGTTTTGTTATTATCATAAGCTCATTACCTGCGCTCATTAAATCTTAATTGTCACCCTTTTTCCCTGTCGGAACCGAATCGACGCGAACAGGAATCTGGATACCTGATCCGCCAGAATACCCATCCAGATACCGGTCATTCTCAGTCCCAGGGGAAATCCGAAAATATAGGATGCCGCAGATATTCACCAGATTGGAGATCAGGTTCGTCCTAAGGGCAATCATCGTATTGCCCGCGCCGCGCTGTGCCGCATTGATTCCCATGGACAATACGTTGAAGATCATGCCACCCATGATGATCCGGTAGTATCTCGCCGCCATGGCATGAGTATCCTCACTCGATCCGCAGAATTCAATGATCTGATCTGCGAATCCCACCGTCAGTGCACTGATAATCACCGCTGCCACCGCATTGGCTCCGAGCGTACTCACCATAAAAGTATCCACCATACCCGCCAGTGCGATAAAAAAGGATTCTCAGACCGCCGGCCACGCCAGCCGGATCGCTTCTTTTGTCAGGGAACCCTGTGTGTGTTCTGTGCTCATAGCTATGTTACCTATTACCTTTTCTTGGATATTTCCTGTTTCTGATAGTCATAATGCTTTATTACACTCTTAATCATACACCAAAACCTCCGTTTGCCGATAGTCCCAAATTTTTGTCCTCATTTTATAGCTAGACACATAATTTTATCTCATTTTCATACAATACTAATCAGACCATACACGGATATTGACACATGCAAAATCATATTTTCAAAGGAGGCTCCCATGCAATTCTCCGACAAATTTCACAATATTCACTGGAAAAACCTCATCACTGCTGTTGCCATCCCTCTGGCAGTAGGCGGACTCTCTGCCTGGATCACCAAAGACGGCATGAAAGCCTTTGAAACAGTGAATCAGCCTCCCCTGACACCGCCTATGTGGCTCTTCCCGGTGGTGTGGAGTATCCTGTTCGTCCTTATGGGAATCGCCTCTTACCTCGTTGTCATGCAAAAAGGCGAGGACACGAAAGCCCTCACCCTGTATGCTGTACAGCTTATCTTTAATTTTTTCTGGTCCATCTGGTTCTTCAACCTGGGATGGTATCTTTTCGCCTTTTTGTGGCTGGTCGCTCTGTGGATCCTGATCCTCGCCACTACCGTTGCTTTTTACCGCATCTCGAAGCCTGCCGCATGGCTGATGCTGCCTTATCTGGTGTGGGTGGCGTTCGCGGGGTATCTGAATCTGGGAGTGTGGTGGCTGAACCGGTGAAAGAGTTTTCAAAAAAACGAAACACTGTTTCACTTATTTAATTTGATTGCAAAAGGCTATCTTATAAACGCGCGCGTGCGTTTATCGTGCGTTTATTTAATCATTTCATAATGCGCTGATCTGCCATTGCCGATTGTAATCTATTTCTGCACCAGGCTGGTGCAGCTTTCTCCAAATAAACTTAACAGCATGGATTCTTAATTATTTCGCAACAGCCTTGACGTTTACATATCTATACATCCCCCTGAAATGCCGGACACATTCTTTCGATTTCCCCACGGCTGATTCCATATTTTCCGGCAAGTGACCGCCAATTATCTGCTACCGTTTTTCTAATGGCTGTGACATTTTTCTTCGCCTGTTCTGTTGATATCTCATAGTATGGCGCTGCCTCTATTGCCAAATCAAAATCTATCGCAGAATTATCTTCGTCCACATTCAGTGATAAAAATTCTCCATAAATATCCGGATTCACATCATACATCGGAGAAAGTACCCACCCTTTCTCCTCCAGAATAAATCCATGATTTCTAAAATGATCGTCTGTATTGGACACTGCCATGCTAAACACAATACGCTTCCACAATTCCTGTATATCTTTTTTAGGTGTTGCTGCGTTTGCACCATCCTTTTTACCAAGCATAGTCATTGCTGAAGAAAAGTGAATTCTTCGGCTTTCTATTCTGTCAAATCGCTTTACAAGAAATGTCGTTCCCAATCTGGAAAATTTTTCAGCTTTTGCCTCCGGAACATTAAGTCCACACATAACAGCCAGTTCATGTCTGTCTAAAAGCTTTCTAGGTTTTTCACCTGCATTTTTGGCACGCAATTCCTCTCTGCGTTTCATCAGACGCTGTCCCCATCTATCAGGGCAGGAATCGGCAAATACTCCGAATATCTTCTTATCATCGTGAATATATTGCCTTCCCTTATACATCTGTAAATCGGGATCTAATATCATATTTCCCTTTTCCAGCCATTTCTGATCATACTCAAAAGAGTAAAATTCCTTTCCTCTCGTCTGCGAAACATAGATTGTACCTATAATTTCTTCGTGATAAGGCTGAAAATCAGCAAAAACAAAAATCTTTTTTTCTTTATCCACTCCCTATCCCCTCCTGGGTGTGCGCTTTCTTACAGGCAAATCAAGATCCTGTAATTTCCGTCCCAATTCATCATCTTTAGCAACAAGCAGTAAATCCTTATCCATATAATTCAATGCATGAAGCACAGCCGCATAGCACCCCATTGCCACAGAAGGTGAGCCTTTTTCTATGGATACTAAAGTAGCTCTGCTGATTCCTGCTCTTTCCGCAACCAATTCCGACGTCAATTTTCTGCGCAGCCTTGCATACTTTATCTGTAGTCCCATTTGCTCAAGTATTTTTTCTGTTTCAGGCAACAACACTATTGTTTTTTTCGGCATAATCCCATCTCCTTATGTAAATATTATTAAACATTTATATCTACTTTGTCAAATTTTATTTACACTATTGAAAAATATCTCTGTCACGGATCCGACAGAGATATTATATAGTATGCCTATTACTCCGTTATCCTATAACGAATAACATACTGTCAAATATTACGCACAGCAATCTGTTAGCTACTCCCCATTATTTTGTAGAAATTAATTAGATTCAACTTCCTATGCTACATCCTCTGCCTGAATCTCCGGCTCGGTATCGGCGATTTCAATCTGATCCGCCAAATCCATGCAATCTATATAATGATCTCCTATCCGGAACGCATAGAAACTTCTGTAATCCGAGGTCATAGGGTCTGTATCCTGATGCTTTCCGGCATTATTATCCTGAAAATATTTCGGAAGGTAGTCAGACTGCATATGTATGTCCTTTGCATCCATGTTCTGCAGATAAACATAAATAATGGTATTACTATCCTCTAACGTGATGGCATATTCATATCGGTCGGTCCAATTTGCCATCGCCACATACGCAACGCTGCAATAATTTTCTTCATCCTGATAGAGCATATTCGTCTGATCCTGATAAGAAAATTCCAAATTCCGCAGACGCTCTGTTTCTGCCTCATACTGTTCCCTGGTATATTGATTTTCCAAATAGATCTGGCAGGTTGCCGCAAAGATTTCATCACGGGTCTGATAATAAAAATCCTGTGAAACGGTATCCATATCTGCGGAAGGAAACACCGCTAACGGGCTGTATACTCCCTTTCCTTCTAATTTGTGGTATGCTTCTCCCTCCCGGGAAGTGATTCTTGTCCCATAAATAAAATGATAGCATACGTAAGACAAAATTATCCCCAGCACAAGCACTGCTGCCACAACTGCAAGCACTGCTGCCACAACTGCAAATACTACTTTCTGCTTCTTGGTCATCTTTTTGTTTATCCCCTATTATCTTCTATTTTCTTCTGTAAATCAAAAATATGGAATCTCCAGTTCTTCAACATTACCTTCGTTTGCGTTCAGCCATTCCCTATAGTCCGTCTCATCGCCTTACATATTTTCAAAAAATTTCTAATCCTCTACAATCTCTTCTCCATAATCATAGATAGGCATCTGACCGGAAACATAAACATCAACATTATAGATTTCACCGGTCGCTTCCCCCGGTATGCCGAATTCATGGAAACATTCTCCTAAAGCATAACGATAAATGGTATATCTCTCTTTGCCCATATAAGTATGTTTTTCATAAGAATCTCCATATTGGTCGACCATTTGAGAATAAGTATTTCCGGAATATATGCCTCTCGAGGTATGTGCGAATGTTTCATTACTGCTGATTCTTATTCTGACACATTCTTTTTCAAGAAAATAAACTTGTACAAATTGAGCTTCCCCATCACCTACGTTATAATAATAATTATATTTTTTGTTATCCGAATCCTCAACCTTTTCATACAACAGCCCCATCTTATCCAGCTTCCCCAATATTTCCTGCTCACTTTCATATAAGGAAACTGAAAAATCCCCTATATTGATAACGACATCCCTATCTGTCTGTGCATTTGTTGCATTCGGCATTTCACCAATTCTATTCCTTATAGCCGCTACTGTTTCTTCTATACTTTTTTCTCCATTAAAATAATACAACGTCTCTTCCTGCGTAATCCCTATGAAAGGAAGGTCACTGCGTTGCATTACCTTCGTATTATTTATCATCTCCCTTACATCCTGTATATCCTCATCTTGTGCCGCATAAACATTTTCATAGGTACCGCCAATTTCGTATGTCAGAATAGGAAGTTTCTCTCTTTTTCCATCCGATGTCTGATAATATTCCTGCTTTCTACTATCACTAAGCTGTTGATCCAGCACATCTTGCAATATTGAGAAATTCCAATTGGGAGCAATCGTTTTCTGTCCTTCCTCAGTAAAATAGCTTTCCACAAACTTCCATGCTTCTTCTTTGTGCGTGCTTTGACTGTTAATGGCGAAACAGTTGACAAAAATAAATATTCTTCCGTTTCCTTCTGCTCCCGGAAATCCTGTATAGACTGCATCCTCACCCCATACGGATTTTTTATATAAATATTGTTGCATGTCACCTATGCACTCAAGATTGAATGGAATTTTTCCTTCCCGCATCAAAAGGTCATTCGTTTGAAACATCGCCTGTTGCGGTAATTGTTCTGCAATTTTTATATATTGTTCCAATCTGTTATCTTCCGTTTCCCCGGAATATCCTCCGCAGATTGCCCCTTCCTGTAAAAA
The DNA here is from genome assembly GCF_003478095.1 of Clostridium sp. AF34-10BH. Classification (NCBI taxonomy): domain Bacteria; kingdom Bacillati; phylum Bacillota; class Clostridia; order Eubacteriales; family Clostridiaceae; genus Clostridium; species Clostridium sp. AF34-10BH. The sequence continues at coordinate 65,191 of NZ_QUEC01000018.1, read as the reverse complement.
TAAATCCCGTGAAATCATAGGATCCTCTTTACATTCCCGAACGGCCCGCAAGGCTTCCTCGAAGGTAAAATTTTCTTTGTTACTGCACCATTTTTCTTTTGTTATCAATGTATATAACACAAAATTCGTTGGCAACATATACAAGCCGCCATCCGATGTCAAAACCTGATGCGCGGAATCAACGATGTCCTCTTCCCCAATCACATCACTTTTCTCCAGATAAGGAATAAGATTCTCTATCGCACCCTTTTCTCTAAGCACTTCCACGTCCATTTCATCTGTCGAAAAACTAATGATATCAGGTCCTTTTCCTGTCAAAATATCATCATACAAACGACTAATTCCGTCGCTTATATTTTCTTCGTAATAATCATGTATTGTGATTGTTATTCCGTCATTTTTACTATTAAAATCAGCTACTGCTTCCTGTAATGTCGACGCTCTCCCGATATCTCCAAGTATAATCTCCGTTTTAGGTTCTTCCGGCACAATTGTAGCAGTCTCTTTCTCCCACGCAGATGTTTTCGTCCCGGCGTCTATTTCTCCGCATCCCATTAACAGCAAAGATGATACTGTACCTACCAGCAATGATGCTATTGTTTTAAAAGTTTTCATTCGTAATCCCCCTCGCACGTTGTCGCAATATCATTTTTTTCAACAGGTAAAAAAACAAGCACTGCTGCCACAACTTCCCACTGTATAACTTAACTTGTCTTCCGTAAATTCAGGAAAGGACGCACCTCTACGTTCTCCGGTCTCTTCCCGTCATATAGCAGTTCCACATACTGTTCCGCCTTTTCATCGGAGACATCTTCCTGATCCGTAAATACTATCATTATTAGTTCAATTTCACTTTGTTCCGGCTGCTTTCTAATTATGTTCAGGGAATGGAAATACATCTCGCTGTAATCAATTCCTCACTCACTAAATAGTGTACAATCACTAATTGCGCCGGTTGATTCTCTGATGTCTGCTCATAAAATTCGTCCAGCAATTCTGCTCCGCTGCATTCCCTTGACTGCCAATCCAAGACATACACCGGATAATCTTTGAGTTCTTCTATATTTAACGGAAGGACGGATAATTCCTGTCTGATTGCATCCGGATCGGTTTTCCCTTTCAAATTTTCCAAGCTGAAATCTTCCGATAAATCAACCGGTTCTGACTGCTCATTTAATACTGCTGTAGTCGTTATGGTATTAGGTATCATCTCCTCGGTAACTTCTGAAGTATTCTGTTCTGTATCATTCTGTTCCGGTCTATTCTGCCCACAGCTTACCATGCTTAACATAATTATTAATAATGCCACACACCTCATCTTTGCTTTGTACATACTTTTTCTGAATCCTCCTCCCACAAGATTTTTCAAAAGCCTTTTACCATACGTATTCCTCCAGCATCCTCTTTATAGAAATACCAATTCTTTCATCCTGTTTCTCACTCTCTGTAAGCGACAATGTCACACTCAATGGATCTTCCAGTTTCTTATTCTTAAAATCAATAAAGTATCCCAGTTCCAGAACAACGCATCCTATTTCTTCCCCGGAATGTACCTGCTTCATTTTTCTAATTCCGGATTCTGTTATTTCTTTTTTGGTAATTGCATAAGTCGGATATTCATTATCCGAAAGTAATGAGTACTCACATAGTGCAGTGATTCCTGCCTTTTTTTCCAATTGAATATCCTCTTTTAGCTCATACCTTGCAATCACAGGGTTTCTCAATATGACCCGTACATCATTCCACAGTTTCTGAATATCCGCCGGAACAGTTATCACCCTGGATTTACCCTTCATACCCAAAATATCCACATTCAGATACTCAATTTCATCAAAGCACCTGTTTGCAGACATTTTCGTAACGCCTAATCTTATTGCAGCTTTTGATGCAGTAACATTTTCCCATTTTTCATATATTGCAACCAATATAACTTTTTGTGTTAAAAATGAAATTAAATGAACCGGAGAAATTTTCCTTTCATTCTCATTGGACAGCAAATATCCGATAAAAGGCAAGTACACCTGTTTATCTTTCAGTACAAAGGGAATTCCCTCTTCCAATAATTTTTCTTTAATATAAAATGATGTAGAATCAAAAAAAATGGCGCAATTAAGACCTGCTGCCTTTTCAATTTTAATCCAGTCCTTTCTAAGCGCTGCCAAGCCAACATCTGCCTTGGGTTGAATTGCTATCCATGGTGAACCGTTTGTTTCAACCTTATAAAAAGTGTATCTTCCACGAAAGGCCAGGGGCAGCTTCTCATTCAAATATTCAGTTTCTTCTATCATCACATTTTGACGCAATGTTTTTTCCAAAAAATTCTTCATATAGTCACCATTTTTAAAAATGTAACTCTTTTTATGTTACATTTTTAAAATAGCATATTTTTATTGCACATTCAATATTTAATGATAAGATAGTCGACCGATATCAATTATTTTGATATTTTCAATTTAAAATATCTCAATCACATAATCATAACTATAGGTGTGCACATACAACCGGTCATCCTTCTCTGCCATGAGGTCCGGCATCTTTTTCAGAGACAGGCGGTCGATCACCTCTCCGGTATTTTTATCCAGCTGATAGAGATAATCGTCCTCTGCGGTAAAGCCATAGCCGCAGAAGATCACGTCCCCTTTCACGAGAAAATTCATGCTGTTATAAGTCTGGTCTGCACTTCGCCACAGCAGTTTCTCATTTTCCAGATCATAGGCAAACATAAAGCAGCTGTCCGGCTGCGCATAACCGTTCATTACTGAAGCCCCGTAAAAAATTCCGTTCTCAAGGCAGGCATTATTACCGTTGACGTACCATTTGTCTGTCGGATATTCCAGTACATACAGGCAGTTCTCACCATCGAAAATGCTGAGTTTTCCATCCTCCCACTGATAGGTATACTCCCACTGATAGGTATAATTTTCATCATAGAAGCAGTCCCAGTTTTCTCCGATCATGGGAAGGGAAATGTCTTCCGATGCATTGTACCATTCGTCTGCAAAAGTAATATTGTTATACGTCTCGGAAAGGATTTCCAGGGAATAGGGCTGCGCCGCAGTTCCTTCCGGGTGAAATTCCGAGATTCCAGTGAAATCTATGAGGATCTCTTTCGGTGCAATGGGTGTTTCCCGGGATTCGGACTCTGTGAGAGCTCCGGAGGTCTCTGCCTCATCTATTTTAGTGTCTATATTGGAAATATTTTCGGTTTGTTTCTCCGCTTCGTTGTTCTCCGGTGCATTGGTCTCCCGGGCGCCACATGCCATTAACAGGCAGGCGGACAGTGCAAATGTTGCTAATCTGTATTGTTTTTTCATGATAATCTCCCTTACTGCTTAAAATTCTCACGCATTTCTTACTTTAAATCCGTAACTCTTTTTATATTACGAATTTAAAATATCATATTTTTGTTGCACTTTCATTAACTGTTTCCAATAATTTCATATTAAAATAAACAATTCCGATGTAGCTTATTTCTATTTACCGTCCAGATACCTTTGCATAAAATTTGAGGCGGTAATTCAACGATGATCTATTCGATTTCCGCTGATAATTACCGCCTGAACATCATTATTCTTCTCTGTCAACTCTTTCTGTTAATCAATCGTTTTCATCTTCTTTTGAAATCTGGGGTGCTATTTGACTTTGCGAATCATTATTATGCTGCAGCTCTTGTACATTGCCACTGCTTTGTGCAAATGTTATGGCACTGCCATTTGTTTCATAGGATCGAATGATCTTTATATTCTCGTCTGTCATCTCGGTCAGTTCCACCTCCAATCTCAGTGGATTTTCCCTAATGACGGAGGTAACTACAAATGGTAATTTCCCGGCAACCATATCTGCCGAAATTTTCTCCTGCAATGTTTCTACATATGCCCCTGATGGTGTTCCATCTGAATTTCTGGAATCTAGAATTGTGTTTGCACCGGTCATATTGGGTTCTGCAAATATGATATCATCACTGTTCCGGCCGGTAGTGATCTGTCCGTTTTGCACCCAGATTTTACGAATATCCTGTGCGAAGCTTCCCACTTCCTGTAATTCGCCGTTCCGGTACCGGAACAGAAAGCTCTCGTACTGCCCCTGCTCATCTTTTCTGGTAAGGGCTAACAATATCTGTCTGCCGTCCGGGCTGAAGGCATAGATGCTGTTCCCCAGATTCTGTGCCGTCCGCATCTCGCCACTCGTCGTGTTGACCGTAAAAACATACTGATCCAGCGGAGAATGATCCGGCGTATTCAGTGCCTGCGCCATCCTGGAACGAAGCGTGATCCGGTCTGCGGTTCCGTCTCCGTCCAAATCAAGCAGCGCATAGGTCTCCTGTGCCGCACGCTCGGACACATCATAGACAACTCCTACTTTTGTCAGGATTTCCTGCCTCTGTGCGGCTGCATAGGCATCTGTCTCCTCTGCGGTCAGTTCCGCTGCTGTTTTCCCGTTCCATACCGGCCTTACAGACAGGATCGGCAGCTTCAGCTGTTCGCTGCCATCACTATTTTCGAAGATCCAGTAACCGTCCTCTGCACGAAACGAAGCCTTGTCGAAATCCTGCGCCTCCGACGGCAGCTTCCAGTCCGTGACCCCGTTTTCTCCGGTCTGTCCCGAAGTATCATATTCCCGGATCGTGTCGATCCAGATGTCCAAGTCGCCATCCTGATAGTCAGAGGATGCCAGGTAGTACAAGCGCACGCTCTCTATCTCATCCCGGTAACAATCTAAATAGTCACACTGATCCGAAGTATTGAAGAGTCTCCGATCCTGATATACGCATGACCAGTGGGATGCTGCATATCCCGGCGCAATATACCCCGGTACGACACAATCCAGTCCGGCATCACTCCCGGTTGCCACATAGATGCCGTAACTGGACACCTGATAAGTAGCATATTGATCTCTAAAAGATCCCTGAGGTACCTGCGTATAATCCCCGGGATGGGCTCCCGCCAAAGGATCCTCTTCCACATCCTGCGGTCCATATTCCGCATAGACGATTCTTGCCTGATTCTCTCCATCCAACGGACCGTAAGAATGCCGTCCTTTACTGTCGATATCTCCCAGTGACAGCATCCAGATCTGACTGCTCTCCTCGGCGAATACCATGGGAATATCAATATCGGATCCGTCAGCGAAAATATAATGTACGTTTGCCACAGAGCCTTCGCCGGGTCTTGTGGAATCTTTTTGGAAAAATAAATACTGCCTTTCCGCTTCATAGAGCAGTTCCGTCATTTCTCCGCTGCCACCCTCCAGATGCAGCAGTGCTTCCGCCGCTTTTACCGGATCCTTATAAGTCTCGTGGGCTGCGGTATCCCCATCCAGGATCTGTCTGTGCAGTTTTCTCGCCGCAACGCCGTTGTATTCCAGATATTGAATGCCGTCCTGTCCGGCAAAAGACCGGGTATCCTCCAAGGTATCCACATCAAACAACGCACTGAATTCTTCTCTGCTATGAATCCCCTGTTCCAATGCCGCCAGCCATTCGGTTTTCCTGCCTTCATCGTCTGAACCGTCCTCTGTGAATTCTCCGGTCGTCACTTCTTCTGTCGCATCGGAAACGTCAGACACATTTGCTGTATCTGCCCCGTTCCCATTTCCTCCGGGGTTGCTGCACAGGCACACCACCAGTACCACGATCACTGCTGCCGCGCCGATCATGACCCAGAACGGCGGCTTGCGATAATCCAGTACATGACGAATACGATTCTTCACATGGTCTTCGCCAAAAGAAAGCAGTGCGCAGATGGAACCGCCCCGATAACGCTTCCACTCTCCGCCGGAAGCTTCTTCCAGCAATGTATAGGAATAGATCTTCTTGCTCTCCTCGCCGAGAAGCTTCACAACTTTTTCATCGCAGGACATCTCACAGTCCATATTCATCAGATAAAATGCCAGCCACACCAACGGGTTAAACCAATGCACACAGCAGATCAGCAGCGCTGCCGGTTTGAAAAGGTAATCCCTGCGCTGCAGATGCACTCTCTCGTGGCACAACACGACTTTTCTGCTCTCCGGATCCAGCCCCGAAGAGAGATAGATCACCGGATGGATCAGCCCCATGACGAAGGACAGGTGTCCTCCGTCAATCTCGCAGATTCCCGGTTCCACCTGTCTGACACCGCTGTCAGGTCTGCGGATACGGTGACGCATACGCAGGTAGGAAAAAGTATGATACCCCATAAATCCTGCCATTCCAAGTAACCATGCGATCAACAGGACACGAAACCATGTTTTTCCCATTGTTGCACCGATCCTTTGCAAAGAATCGTCCGCATTATCCCGGTTATCCACCGGGTAACCACCATCCAAGGCATTCGTAACATTACCCGGTGCCTGAATTTCACCGACACCGTCATCTCCAATTTCATTCATGCCTTCTACGTTTCCATCCTGTCCCAGTGTTGGTGCAGAACCTTCCCTATTTCCGGTGGCTTCTAAAGTCCCGGCATTCAGATTTCCCGTATTATCCGCCCCGGACAGCACGGCATCCACAGTATTGTCTCCACGGTGGCTGCCATTATAAACTCCCTCATTGTCAACTGATCCGGCACTGTTCCCGGCAGTCAACTGTGCAGAGGTTGTCGCCGTCCCTACGGTCAACAGACGCTCCGGGATCAGACTGATCCTGGTCCCCGGCAGCACCGGACAACATAACCGCACAAATACGATTCCCCACAGCAGATAGGAACACCATTTCGGGGCTTTTTTCAGTAAAAATCTGGCCAGTATCACCAACAAAATACAATAGCTTCCCACCAGACTGAGACGCCATATACTGTCAAACAAACGATAGATGCCTTCCACCATAAAGTCCCTCCTATGTTCTCTGCTTCCCTATCCGCGGAAGCTCCGCTCTCTGTCATCCCTGTTCTGTAACGCCCCGAAGCTCACTAATTTTCCGTCCCGGCAGCTGAGGCTTCCACAATCGCCTTCCTGCAACTCGCTGTAGATTCTGTCGGAAACTTCCAAGGTGATCTGTTCGCCCTCTTTTTCCAGATTTTCAAAAATGACAGTCTTGACGTTTTCCGCCTCGGTTACTCCGGAATTTACTGTGCCGTTTGCCAGATATACCGGTTGGTTCACCGCAGTAGCCTGTGCCTTGCTATAGACTTTTGCACGGTTCACCGTATGATATCCCCGTTGCCTGTTCCGTAAGCTCCGCACCAGAAGGTACAGAAGATATCCCAGAATTGCCGCTGCGAACAGGACTGTCAATATGTTTTCCACCGGACTGAAACTTAACTGCTGCATCATAAGCACAACCTCCCCATTTTTCATTATTTATCTCATTTCACAGTATCCTTTATGATATCCTTGTATACTTCCAACAGCCACCAGGAAAACGCCTGTGATTGTTTTGCTGCATTGTCGATCATGCCATCTGCAGTTGCTTTGTCCTCCGCCGGTACTACCAGCAGGAACTCTTCCTCTTCTATTTTTACTCCACATAATACGTTTTTTAGATCTTTTGAGATAAGGAACATATTACCGGATGTATCTCCATCGGTAGTTGTGATGCAGGAATACGATGGTTCCGCTTTTACGAAAAGTGTCGTAAATCCCATTTCCTCATCACCAAAAATCTTTTCTCCATCCAGCCATACATTTCCCTGAATATAATCCTCCTGATTTTTCCAGATAAAATGTGCCTTTTTCGCATGAATCTCTACCGGAACCTGTTGATAAAATTGCGGATTTACCAAACCGACTAACATGCCACTGCCAACATAATCATATGTTTCCTCTTTCGGAGTATCATAATATCGCAATCCGTAATCTCCGAGACACAGCAGGACTACAGCAACTATAACGATCAGAAAAATTACGATTCCTTTGTTCTTTTTACTCCAATGCATGATCTGTATCTCCTTTTCACACTTTACCCTGCAAAATATAAACCGCTGAAATAGTCACTGTAATCCGTTCCATCCCGTAACCGAAACCACCCCTTCACACCATCCGTAATCTCGATGCAGATCCAGTCCTGTGTTGCATCCAGCTTCGTCATGCGTACCTTGCTTCCTTTGGGCAGCACAAAGGTCTCATCCCCGTCCGGTGTACGGTAGAGCGTTATATCCTGCCGCAGCTCCACTTCCTCCCAGGCACTTAATACATATTCCTCCTGTGGCACTTCCCGAAGTCTTCCGTTCGATGTTACCTGATAGATTTTCTGGATATAATCATTCTGCACCGCAAAATATGGTTCGGTGATAACCATCTGTCCATCCTGTATCCATGCCTTTCGCAGATCCTGTGCGAGCCGGTCTGTTTCCACCGGTTTTCCGTCTTCATAGTGATAGATTCGGGTCAGTGGATCTGCGCTTTCGCCGTCATCATACAATGCGATCAGGAGCTGTTCTCCGTCCGGGCTGAAAGCGAAGATCGAATTGCTCATATTTCCCGTGCTGTCCGGAATCTCAGCCGTCTGTCCGTCTATCTCCAACACTGCATCCTGCAGGTCATAGCAATTCATTTGACTAAGTCCCAGATTCAGATATATCGTATATTGCTCCAGAGAATACCCCGTTACCGGCTCCGCAGGATGCAGAGAAATCTTCTCCGGCACACCATCGCCATCCAGATCCAGCTGCGCCGATGTCTCAGTTTCTGTCCGCTCCGATACATCAAATACCACACCCGGATAGGCCAGAATGTCTGCTCTTTCGATGTGCTGGCTATCCGCCCCGCTAAGTGCAAACCGCATACTTATGGATGGATTACTATTGTAAATGTCATAATATCCGTCATGAACATGAAGCGTCGTGCCGCTGTTGAGCTGCAAATTCACCGGCAGAACCGTATCGGTGACAGTATGGGTACTCATGTCAAACTCCCGAAGTACCCTCGGCATCCACTCATCCGTCATAAGATGCGCCTCATCGGGATCTGTCAGATAATAGACCTTGCCGCCGCTCCATTCCGTCACATCCGGCAGATCTTTTTGCAGCTGTGTATAGGCATCCGATGTGTCATATGCGCCCCGCTCACAGGTAACGTCATACCAGCCCGTTGCCATGATGCGTTCCGCTTGAATGCAGCGAAATACACTGCCGGACGTTCCCCAAAGTTCACTCATGGTATAGATCCCGTAATTTGAAATCTGTACATGGGGATAATAAGTCGAATAACTGCCGGCATCCACAGGATACCAGTCCATCCAGCCCCAGTAGACCGCTCTGTCCGGTTGTCGGAGTTCGTACTCCCCATAGACCATTCTGGTACAGATATCACCGGTGAGCGGACCATATCCCGAGTCCTCCGCACTGCCCGGATCTCCAAAGGATAAGAGCCACAGCTGCGTCATCTCCTCCGCCATGACCATGGGAATATCTACAGCAGATCCATCCGCAAAAGTATAATGTACATTCACCACAGAGCCTTCTCCCGGCCGGTCAGAGTCCTCCCGATAATAAGGATATTGCCGCCCTGCCGGATACAGCGTCTCGGTCACGGCTCCGCTTCCATCACCCAGGTGCAACAGTGACACCGCTGCCGTTACCGGATCTGTATATTTTCTATAAGTCTCGGATGCAGGTTCCTCCGCCAGTGCTTTGAATATCGCATACGCGGCATTCGTATTGTTTTCACGAACCAGCAGATCATAAGCCACTTGATCCGCTGCAAAGGAATGCTTTTCTTCGATTTCTTCCACATCAAAAACAGCGGCAAAATCTTCTCTGCTATGAATCGTTACCTTTGCAAAATCTTCCGGTGTCTTGATGCTGTCCGGAAACTGCGCAATATTTCCACTCGTCTCCGCATTGCTGTCTACATCCATTTCTGCTCCTGCGCTGTCGTCTGTATCTGCACGATCCGCCGTGCCTGCCCCGTTCCCACTTCCACCGGGATTGCTGCACAGACACACCGCCAGTACCACGATCACTGCTGCCGCGCCAATCATGACCCAGAACGGCGGCTTGCGATAATCCAGTACATGGCGGATCCTGTTCTTCACATGATCTTCAACAAAAGAAAGCAAGGCACAGATGGAACCGCCCCGATAGCGTTTCCATTCCCCACCGGAAACCTCTTCCAGCAATGTATAGGAATATATCTTCTTGCTCTCCTCGCCGAGAAGCTTCACAACTTTTTCATCGCAGGACATCTCACAGTCCATATTCATCAGATAAAATGCCAGCCACACCAACGGGTTAAACCAGTGCACACAGCAGATCAGCAGAGCTGCCGGTTTGAAGAGATAATCCCTGCGCTGCAAATGCACTCTCTCGTGGCACAGCACAACGTTTCTGCTCTCGGGATCTAAGCCCGAAGACAGATAGATCACCGGATGCACCAGTCCCATGACAAAGGACAGATGCCCACCGTCGATTTCGCAGATCCCCGGTTCCACCTGTCTGACACCGCCGTCAGGTCTGTGAAGCCGGTTACGCATACGCAGGTAGGAAAAGGCATGATACCCCATAAATCCTGCCATTCCAAACAGCCATACCATTGCAATGACACGGAAACCTACCGGGCGATACAGTGTGTTTGCGACAGCTGTGCCATTTGTATCGGTAACCGATTCCTCCATGGCTGCACCACTGCTTCCGTTTTCTGCTCCTGTGATTTGCAAAGACCCGTCCGCATTGTCCCGGTTGTCAGCTAAGCAGCCACCATCTACAGCATTACCTGCTGCCTGGCTTCCATCGGCTCCGTCTGTTCCGAATGCATTCGCATCGCTTTCGTTATCGATTGCATTCGCAACATTTCTGTTTTCGTTCGCTAATCCTGCGGCTCCCGGCATATTTCCTGCCGTCCCGGCATGCAAATTTCCTGCCTGTTGCCAACTGCTCTGTCCGTTAGGATCCACATCTGGAAGCACACCATTATTACCATAGCCGTTTGCTGACTGTCCGTACATCGTCTCCGTTCCAACCGCCAGCAGCCGCTCCGGAATCAGACTGATCCCCGTCCGTGGCAACACCGGACAGCACAAGCGCACAAATACGACTCCCCACAGCAGATAAGAACACCATTTGGGGGCTTTTTTCAACAAAAGTCTGGCCAGGAGCACCAGCAATACGCAGTATCCTCCTACCAGACTTAATTTCCATACAACGTCAAATATTCTGTAGATGTTCTCACCCATAAGCCCCTCCGCTCTGCTGCACCAGCCATCGATAGTCGATAGAATATAGACTTTATAAGCATAGTCTACATTCTATCGACCTGTCTGTCAAGCAAGAAATCTATTTTCCCAACATTCCGGGATACAATACATCGGATATTTCATACGCTTCTTCCAATGTCGTCGCCGGGTACAAAATATAGAATATCTGATTCTCTTCCGCCGAATTTGCGGTGGCAGAAATCATCCCTTTTTCCACACCTTGCACTGCCTCATAAATTGCTGCACACGTGCTCATATCCGGCGTCAGGATCTGTCCGGCACCTCTCCCACTTTGGAAAACGCCTTTTCTTCCCCCGTACAGAAAGAAATAATCCTGTGGCTCCTCTCCCTCTCCTGCAAAGGATATCTTCCCGTTAAAAGAACTTGCATAAATCCAGGGCAATACGCGATAAGAATACGTTCCACTGACATCTACCTGTACCTCTTCCTGCTTTCCGGACGCATTTTCCTTCAGCATCCGTATTCCCGATGCCGTAAAATCCAACGTCTTGCGGAATTCAATAAAATTCAGTAAAAGGATTATCACTGCCAATACGATCACACTAAGAAAAACCGTTACTTTTACATTAATTTTCTTCATACACACTCCCCCGTTTCCTTTCGGACCTTTCAGACATCTCTATTTTACTCTGTTTTCTCAATTTCCAGATTCGCGGACACCGGAAAATCAATCACCACCTCTTTGTATATCTCCACATTTTCATTCTCTAAAGAAGTTGCCGTTCCCTGATAGGTAATCTTCGCGGTTCCATCCATAATTTCAACTGTGGATGACACATCCATGGGTGCTTTCAAGTCATTATGAAGCCATAGGTTTACTTCATTTGTGGCTTCCCACCAGTCTTTCATCTCCTTGTCGTAGCGGGCTGCCTGCCCAAATCTTGACTTTGGATTTATCGCATAGACTGGAAGAGAGCGATGTGATTCCTCTGTGTTTTCATTGCTATATGTGATGATTACTTCGGGATTGTTGTACAAATAAATTTCCCTGATACCCCATATACTGATTAGTATGATACATACCCCTATTATCCATAATACTTTTTTCTTCATTAGCTTTTCCCCTCTCTAAAGTCGAAAACGTATATGCTCCCGGTATGTCTGTGCGCTTGCCGAACCGCTGTCTTTTCTTGAGACATCCCAGACCATTCGATATTCTCCCGGTTCCAGTGCTCCGTAGAGCCACTCCCAATTATAGTAGATCGAGGCTTCCTCACCACCGGGGACATTATAGCCCACCATTGGAAAGCCATAATTATCCGGCACCGTCTCTGCATCCTGCCACTCTCCGTCTACCTGCCGTTGGAGAATATAAGCCTCTCCATAGATCACCTCTGCCCCGTCATCGTCATCCTCACGTCTGATGATAAGATTAGCACCCACATTGGAAATATCCCGCAAAGTCGCCGTTACACCTGCTTCCGGATCATAAATCGTCTCCGCCTGTCCCTGCTGCCCCTTCTCTTTCGGATCCCAAACGTTTTCTACCAGCTCCGGTGTTTCTTCCAAATGTAACACCTCTGCGTCCAGTTCATACTCCAGCACGCAGTCCCGGTTGATTTCCTCCATCTCTCCGGTCTCAATAGATTTCCCTGTTCCCCAGAAAGTGATCACCGTTTTTCCTTCACCTATTGTTACATCCGATGACACGGATAATGGGGAATCATACTTTTCGTTAATCCATTGAAACACTTCCCCTGTTGCATCCCGGAACTGCTATATTTCCTCATCATAACGTACCGCATATCCCTGTCCGATATGAGATCTGCCACGAATAACGCAAAAAGGATAAGAGCGATATATATTTTCTCTCTTGTCGCAGCTAAAGGTAATCCGGATCTCTGGGTGCTCATACAGCCAGACCTCACGCCCGCACAGGATACCTGCCGTCAACAGCACAACCGCAATTAAGCTAAGAAAAAACGTCACTTTTACGTTGATTTTCTTCATACATCTTTCGTCACTCATCATGCCAAATAAAATCTCTCCTGTTATTTACTTCTTTGCAATCCACTTCCCGTTTCTATTAGAACCACGTCTTTCAACCAAACCTTCTTCTCGCATGTCTTTTATAAGTCTTTGAATTTGTTTTCTTGAAAGATCAAATCCCTCCATAAGTTTAACCTGCGTTACCTCTGGATTTTCTTCCATTTGATATAATATATCTATCTTTCTATCGGCTCCATTTTTAGCTCCTTTTTGGCTCCTTTTTGATTATATCCTAATTTTTCTTCTAAAGTTGTTTTTTTCATATATACTTCGTTTTCTTTCGACTGCTTTGTGACCATTTTCGTTGCCATTTATTCTTATTTTCATTATACATGATAACGTATTATAGGCACAATAGAGCGAGTGGAAATTTCCCATTTTCCACTCGCTCAACCCATCTCATTATAGCTTTTTCTGTTACTTCAGCGGTTCATAATAAAAATATGTCTTCGCCGGGTCTTTTCCGGAGATGTCCACGCCGGCTGCCGTCTGTCCCTGCACACCGCCTGTGGCTCCGATATAGAGTATCCGGCCATCCGGAACGATTACCGCGCAGGTTCCTTCCGTACCGCAGGGCATCTCCCAGACTTCCTGCGCTCTGGTAAATTCCGCATCTTCCAAACGGTAGGTATCAACGCCGCTGTATCCCCACAGGATAAAATCGGAGCCATCACTCACACCTGCTGCCACCATATTCCACTGGTAGATCGTCCCTGTGCTTTGAACAGCCTTCGCATTCTCCGTTGCATCCCCCTGCACCGGTAGAAAACACAACCTCTCCGGGTCTACTGACACTAATGTCACAGGGTCATCCTCTGCTGTCACATTCTCCGTTGCCAGTGCTGCTGCATAGACTTTTCCGTCCTTTCCCTGTCCCAGGGCTCCGGCACCTTGCACAGCATACACACCATCATCCGCCATCGTTCCGATGAGGTCTCCCTCTGCCGTGTAGATCCGCACATAGCCGCCATCCTCCTGCATTCTCATTCGTGTATACAGCCTGCCCTGTGCATCCGTTGCCATACTATCTACAATATTCCACTCCCGGTCTCCGGCCGCAAAGCAGTCCAGAAGCGTTCCCTCCGGACTGATATGGTAGATCACAGGCAGCCGGCCATGTTCCGCTCCCGGAGATGCCAGTCCGCGCAATGCCGCATAGACACTTCCGTCCGGTGCGATGCACAGGCTATACACCTCGCCGTCCTCATCGAAATCATCATAAAACTTTTCCGGGGTCCCGCTGCCGTAAGCCAGATATTCCACCCGTGCTTTCCCTTCCATGGTGAACCCACCGACATACAGCCCCTGTTCTGCCGCCACAGCACACCGGATACTGAGTTCTCCCTCATAGGCGACCTGCCATTCTTGTGCTGCCGTATCTGCCCCCGGGACTACACTTGCCTCTCCTGCGCCCTGTGTCTGTTGCGATCCGCTCTCCTGTGACATATCACCCGGTAATGCACTATCTTCCGTCTTCACATATTCATAGTCGCCCGCCTCGATCTCTTCTGTGATTTTCGCCAGACTATAATCTCTCTTCTCACGGAAATCGATCAGCTCCAACAGTTCCTCCTCCGTCATTTCCTCTTCCGGCAGGAAAAATGTACTCCGCGCTGCATAGAAAGCCACGCCCTTTTTGTATTTTTCAGGACTATCAAGCATGGCAAGTTCCTTTTGGGGGAAATATCCTTCCTCCAGATAGGCCTGCCTCAGTTCTTCCAGCCTGTTTTTTCGCCGTCCGTAAGCGGTCTGCTGTAGCTATCCGCTGCAACATCTGCATCCTGCAACCCGGAAAAATATGTTTCCAGTTTTTCATGATTCATGCTCTCCATCCGCGCCCGGTACAATCTCGATTTTACGGTTCCCTGCCTGCATTCCAATATCCTGCTGATCTCCGGGATTGTGCACTGTTCATAGTAAAACAGTACGATCACATCCCGGTATCCGCCATCCAGCTGCATGACAGCATCCCACAGTTCATGGTGTTCGTCATAAAATGCCGGGGACAGATTCTCTTCCCATGCCACCGCACCGGTCCGCTTATTTTGCCGATAAATCTTTTTCGCTTCATTTGCCGTGATCTGTAAGATCCAGTTTTTAAAGCTGCCCGGATCCCGCAGTGTCCTTAATTTTTCATAGGCATGCAGCACCGCTTCACTGACAGCGTCCTCCGCATCCGTACTATTATTCAGAATAGAATATGCCAGTCGGT
This sequence comes from Clostridium sp. AF34-10BH, assembly GCF_003478095.1. Classification (NCBI taxonomy): domain Bacteria; kingdom Bacillati; phylum Bacillota; class Clostridia; order Eubacteriales; family Clostridiaceae; genus Clostridium; species Clostridium sp. AF34-10BH. Next base: position 49,859 of record NZ_QUEC01000018.1, on the reverse strand, counting down.
ACATATGCAGGGTATAGCCCCGCACTTCCCGCACAAATTCCTCTTTTGTCATAACTGACAAAGTAACACCTCCTTCTCTTCGCCGGCTTCATACTATATGAGTCGCCGGACGGTAAAAAGGTTCCTGTATTTTAAAAAAAGGCACCGGATGTTCCGATGCCTTTAAATCCAATATACTCTATAACTCTTTGAATTTGTATTTTCCTTTTCCATGCCCGGATACCGGTTCGATTACATCAGCCTGTACCATATTGGATATTATTTTAGAAGCGCCTGAACTTTTCAGCCCAAGCAATTCCATAACCTCTCCTCTGCCAAAAAACTGACAATCTCCGAATTTTTCATATAATACACGGATATGCATAATTGTTTTTGTTGAAAAATTCAGCGTTTTTTCAGCCAATCTTGTTTCAATGTCCACTTTTGATGTTTCAATGTCCATTTTTTGAGTTCCAATGTCCACTTTTGAAGTTCCAATGTCCACTTTTGAAGTTCCAATGTCCACTTTTGTATCCTTTAAAAGTCCACTGATATGCATATTTCGATTGTGCAGCTCGTTGTGTTCATTTAAAAGCATATTTCTGAGGAAGAGTTCCAAATATTCCGTTGTCTCATGAATTCCTTTTTGTAAATTCGTATAATTGGCCCTGACAAGTGCATTTCTGAAATACCATGCATTTTCCGCAAAAATGTCATTTGTTGCAAAAAAACCAAGTGTTCTCAAATATTTTATGAAAAAAACCGCTGTGGTTCTTGTGTTTCCCTCACCAAAAATGTGAATTTGCCATAGCCTTGATACAAACAAAGCCAGATGATGAATGCTCTCTTCTATCGAAAGTCCTTTATAACTAAAATCCTTTTCCTGCGAAAAATCATATTCCAATGTAGCACGCAGTTCTGAAGCACTCCCATAAACGACCGTTGCGCCATCAAGCACCCATTCTTTCTTCGTAATATTATAATCTCTTATTTTTCCGGCATGCTTATATATTCCACGAAAAAGCTTACGATGAATAGCTATATACTCATTCGGTGAAAAGGAAAACGCCGTTTCGGAAAGGAGCTCCGCAATACGGCTGGAAACTTTATCTGCTTCTTCCGTGCGTTCATTATCTGATACACGGACAGGTCTCTCATTGTAATAGCTTTCTATAAGACTCTGTGCCTCTTTTAGCGTGATCTTACCTTCAATATTTTGAATTGCAGTGTCAATCAGATATTGCGAGGGTTTCAGACCATCTACTGCCTGAAGTCCAACCGCCGTGCTCCACACATACCCTTTTGTTGCTTTATTCGGTTCGGATTCTCTCAGATATTCTTTAAATGGGTCTTTGTCCATATTCATTTCCCCGCTATATATCACTATCTTAGTTTTCCTGCTACTATTTTTATTATATCTTAAAATAACGATAAACCAAAACATTTTTGTAGAGATTTTTGCGGAAATCAAAAATATTTTACCTGTAGATTTTTTCTTGACCCTCGAGTTAGTCTATGCTAATATAACAATTGTTATGGAGACAGATCGTAAGAAAATCACGGAAGAAAACTTAATCCGCTGCGGCAGGGAAGAATTTCTGGAAAAAGGCTACGCCGGGGCGAACCTCCGGGATATCTGCAAACGGGCCGGAGTTACTACCGGGGCTTTTTATTTCTCTTTTGAAAATAAAGAGGCACTGCTGGGGGCAATTCTGGATCCCCTGATTGCCGAATATCAGAAAATGATGTATGAAATTACCAAAAGAGAACAGGAACATCCTGAGACCGCAGAGCAGAATGAACGTGAGATCATGGAATATATCTGTGCGCACAGGCAGGAATGTGAACTGGTACTGGAGAAATGCTCCGGCAGCAAATACGAATCCTTCCGGGATGTCGTCTTCAACAATATGTTCACGGCCTTTCAGGGCTATTATGAAAAACAACTAGGCTATGTGCCCGATAAAGAATTACTACGGATTCTGACATCCATGAGGTTACACGGATTTCTGGAATTGATCAAAGGAGATTATGATATGGAACACCGCCTGTTCCTGACGAAAGCCATCGGTATTCACGCCGATGCCGGAACGCAGGGTTTAATTGCATATTTTAAGAGCGAGAAGGATGCTCACCGTTAATGCGGTGGGCATTTTCTTTTATAAAAAATAACAAATATAACTTTTGTTATATTCAGAAAACAAGTAGGAGGATTAGTTATGAACAAAAACGTGAACTACGGAAACTGGGTACCTGAAAAAATGTTGGCGCTGTGCTATGTCGCTGCTGCCGTACTCGGCATTGCCGCCTATGTGACCGGACCGGTGCTGCATCTTGCCATTCCGACATGGATCCTGGGCATTCTTGCCGCGATTTGCCTGGTCTATGGCATTTACATGCACATCTGTCATGAATTGTTTGCCTTCGGCAAAGGCAACATGATGGCAAAAGTCCATCAGCATCTCGTAGATCATCTGGAATGGGACGGCGAAGGCACTCTGCTCGACATCGGATGTGGTGCGGCTGCCCTGACGATCCGCTGCGCCAAGGCTTTCCCCAAGGCAAAACTCGTCGGTATGGACTACTGGGGTGCCGAGTGGAACTATGCCAAAGAGCAATGTGAAGCCAATGCGAAAGCGGAGGGTGTTGCCGACCGGATCACCTTCCACAAAGGAGATGCCGCCCATCTGGAAGATCCGGATGAGACCTTCGATGCCACTGTCAGCAACTTTGTCTTCCACGAAGTCCGTTCCGCCAAGGATAAACGGGATGTGGTCAGAGAAGCTCTGCGCATAGTCAAAAAGGGCGGTGCCTTCTCCTTTCAGGACATGTTCTCCCAGAAAGCACTCTACGGTGACATGGAAGAATTTGTCGAAGAATTGAAAAAAGAAGGAATCACAGAAATTCACTACATCGGCAATCTTGAGAAGAAACTGGATTTTATCCCGGGATATGCCGCTGCTCCCTGGATGATCTCCGGCATGGGAATCCTATACGGGCGGAAATAATCACGAAAATCAAAAATGTTTTTGTATAGTTTTTCACGAAATCCAAAAATGTTTTCACGTGGTTTTTCACGAAAATCAAAAATGTTTTCACGTGGTTTTTCACGAAAATCAAAAATGTTTTTATATAAAACCATCCCGGACACTGTGTCTGTCTCACAAGCACAGTGTCCGGGATGTCAAATTTCTTCTTATATGTCCACCCTATAATGTAATATTGATCACCGGCACAGGCGCCGCCGATACACCTACGCCGACAGCATCTGCGGAAAATGAAGTCCCTGTCATGCCGGAGGAAACCGCTCCTGCATTCCCGGTGGGAATGACCACGTTGTCTTTCATTTTCTCCAGGTGGTTGAAAACTGCTTTCAGGTACTCCGCATCGGCCTTGACGATGTCTTTCATCTCTTTGTTGCGGTGTTTGATCTTCATCATCTTGAGGTCTGCGGGATCCATCTCCCTATTCACAGAGACCGCATTATCTGATAATCCATCCAGCCCCATCTCTTCCATCAAGTCGCGTAAGCTATCGGACATTTCCTGCATCATCTCCGAAGTGAAATCGCTCATTTCCGACATAAAGTCTCCCGTCTGCGCATAGAATGCATCTATGCCAAGATCAATATAGTCGGATATATCATAGCTATCCCCTGCATGCACCTCATTGCCTGCATACTCATATGCGGAGAGATCCCTTGACATTTCATCCGCAGAACTTTCCGCAGACATTTCTTCCGCATTCCGCGCGTTTTCAGATTCTGCGTCCTGCGCATCCTTCGTTTCTTCTTCACTGATCCGGTCTCCCTGGCAGATTCCGCCGGCAGCCTTCATCATTTCCTCTTCTTCGAGATGTTTTGCTTTCTTCTTCGCCACACGTTCCATAGCCTGTGCATGAGCGATTGCTGCGTCGATCTCTTCACTGTCGCTGTCACTGTCACTGTTCTGCTTCTGCCGTTTCAGGCGCATGATCTCTCTTCTAGCCTGCCCGGCTGCCTGCTTTGCCGCCTGGGAAGTCTTACTCCGCAGTATCTTCGACGAGATATTTTTGAACTGGTACTTCAATTTTTTCAGCGCCAGCGTCGTATTTTTTGTCTGCTGCCTCTGATCGCGCAGCGATTCACTGTAACTTAAAGTACTCGTCACAATAGAATCCTGTCCCCAACTGTTCGCTGCCTGCGTCTGCGTACTTTGACTGTTTCTGGACAGCATTCTACGAATATCGGTAACAGAACTTTTATTTTTTGCTCCGAAGATACTGTTCTGCTTGTTCTGCGTCTTCCTTCCTCCGGAAAATGTCTGCGGCAAACCGGTATTACCGCACCCGTAAACACCTCCGGACTTCCCCATAGAAATCATACAACCTCACCCTACCCTCTGAAGTCAAAGTTCTGGCCGACCTGCCGTTCACTTGCAGTCTGCACACTGTCACTCCGCTGATTAAAATTGTAGGTTTCTATCTTAGACAACAGTTCTTCTATGGAACCGGCGCTGATTGTCACCGTATCCTCTGTGCCGGTTTCCTCCTTGTTGTCTGCTATCTTATCCGACTTCTTGTCTTTTAGCCGTTCTTCCTTTTCTTTCTTAGCAGCCTTCTTCTCCGCAGCTTTTTTCTCTGCTCTCTTCTGCTCGCCTTTTTTCTCGATTCTCGCCTTCTGGTCTGCGCTTGACTTCTTCAGCACTGCAAAAAATGACAGTGTTCCTCCATCATTTACCTGCATTCCAAAGCCCTTGACCTGCGCACCGGAACTCTGCAGGCTGGTCTTTAACTGCTGTATCTGTGCAGCGGCACCGCTCAGGATTCCCTCATACTGTTTGCGGAATTTCTCGTCTGTTGCCATCTGTTCGATCTTGTCCTCATCAATGAGAACAACCGTCTTATAGCCATTGGCATATTTTGCAGCATTGGCTTTTGCATTCTCCTTCTGATCTCTGCTGACCAGAATAAAATCATAATTTCCGTACCTCTTCTTCAGCTGCTCATAGTATTTCGCAGCCTTCTCCGACAGCTCCGGCTGACCGATGGTTCTGCCGTAATCCTCAGTCTTTCCCCTGGTCTGTGCCGTTTCGGACGTCTTTCCCGTACCTGTTGTGCCGGCTGTCTTATCCGGCGTTCCGAATACCTCAGGCTTCTTCGTCTTCGTACTCTTGCTGTAATCACTCTGCGCAGCATACGCACCTACGCTGCCGGTTGCTCCGATTCCCGCCATAATTATTTCCTCCTTGAAAATAAATGCCAAATCCGTTTGTTTACCTAGTTCCTCTATTGAGAATATCGGACAACTTCTCCGACTTTTTTATACACACCAAAAGGAAACATGCAAAAATGTGCAAAAAAACCGCCTTTCTGCGCCTTTGTGGATCAGAAAAACGGTTTTCCTGTAAACTTTATCCTAAATTACTATTGATTCAAATGGTTGATCGTAACATGCAGCTCTCCCAACAGCTTCTTAATGTCCGCACTGGAGGTCGCCATATCTCTTGCTAACTTCTGTACTTCCGTTGCCACCACGGCAAAGCCCTTGCCCTGATCTCCGGCTCTTGCAGCCTCAATCGAAGCATTCAGTGCCAGAATCTGCTGTCTCTTGCTGTAGCCATCGATTTCCTTGGTCTTGTCCGTTGCTTCCTCGATCTGTTCCGCAGCTTTCGTAATGCCACCCTTTAGCTCACCTACCAGATTCTCGTTTTTCCTGTTGACGTAGCTGGCTCTTACGAACATGTTGATCACATCTCCCAGCAGATTTGCCGAAGCGTCGATCTGCTCCCTTGTCTTTACATTTACCTTTTTCAAGGCCTTGATATATTTATCCTCATCAATGCCAAGTTCTCTTGCTGTCTGACGGAACTTCTCCTCATCCGGATTCTCCGGCAGCACCTGTCCTCCGATAATACTGCCCAGCACGGTTCCATCCTCCAGTGTGATCGGAATGCCGAAATCCACAAGTCCCGCATGGCAGGGATACACACCATGGCCTTCTCTGTCACACTGCTCGCAGCGCTTTTTCCCCTCTGCGCTTCCTCTCGTCAGATCAATACAGAACTCCGTAAAATTATAACAGTCACTGATGTATTTTCCGTCTGCACCCACAGCCACGGTTGCCAGTCCCGTGCTGTTTGCCCAGTTCTTCATGATCTGCTCGAATTTGTTCATGTCACAAAAATCCTGAATCTTCATATAACTTCCTACTTTCCCGGTTATCTTAACCGCCGAACGCATCAAATCCGGGGACTTTTTGTCCCGGTATTATCTTATATTTGCATAAAAAATTATACCACATTTTTCAATATTTTTCGCCCTTTTTAATATTTTTACAGATATTTTTTTCGACATTATCTGCCTGAATGCAGTATTTTGTATGGCTCTGAATAGTTAACAGAAATACATGAAATGTAGAGCCATCTATAGTATAATTATCTGGATACAAATATTGGAGCAGATCAAGCGAAAAAGGAGGTACCGTTAATTGAGGAAAACGAAGCTATTCATAAAAATAATATGTGTTCTCATTCTGATATTATCTACAGCCCTGCTCAGTGCCTGCTCCACCAGCACCTTCAATAGTGCAGAAAAATACATTGTCCTGATCGGCGAAGACCCTGAGATCACAGAAAAACTTTCTGACATTGATCTGCTTGTCATAGATGCGGAATATTTTTCCCAAAATGACATTGCCCGTTTAAGAGAAAATGGTATCCATGAAATCTACTCCTATATCAATATCGGATCGATCGAGAGCTTCCGGTCCTATGATACAGACTTTGAGAAATATACTCTGGGTGCCTATGAGAATTGGCCGGAGGAAAAATGGATCGATGTCTCAGCTCCGGAATGGCAGGCATGTACAGCTTCCAGAGTAGACGCCCTGGTACAGAAGGATGTGGACGGCTTTTTTGTCGATAACACGGATGTATACTATAACTATCCGCAGGAATCCATCTATGACGGAATCCTTACGATTCTGGACTATATAAACCATACAGGCAGAAAGATCATGATCAACGGTGGGGACTGTTTTGTAAAAAAATATCTTACAACAGAAAAAAACGTTCTCATCGATGGGGTAAACCAGGAGAACGTTTTTACTGCGTATGATTTTTCAAAGGATGTCTATACTAAAAATGATCAAAGTACGCGTGAATACTATACTGAGTATCTGGATCTGGCTATGTCACACGGCTGTACCGCTTACACCCTGGAATACGCAACGGATCCCACCATCCGCAGACAGGCAGCCGCCTACGCCGGGAAGCATGGATACATCTGCTGCATTTCTGATAATATCGGATTATGTCTGGGGAGATAACATATTCCTCTCAAGCGCCATCATAGAAATGTAATCATACAAGTCTCCAGATGCTTTTGTTTTGTCTGCTCATCTGCATCAGCAGCCGTGCACAGATCACAATGATAGCATAGATTGTAGCCTCCCTGACTTCTGGTATCTTCTGTCACAGCAAAATATCCTGCTTTTAATTTCACGGTCTGCCCGTTTAGAAAATGAATTTCCCTCTGCATATAATCCGCAGGGCTATTTTGTACGGTAGGTACCATGGAATTATACTTTCCTGTAGTAATATAATCCATCTGAATCTCCGTATAATAATTCTTCAGATTCGCCTGATCTGCCGCCACCTTTGCCTTATGTATATAAGACAGATACTGCGGTGCCAGTACTCCCACCAGCACTGCCATGATAGCTATTACAATGATCAGCTCTACTAATGAAAATCCCCCGTTTCCCTTCTTTCCTTTTGATTTTTTCATGACTTTTCTCTCCATTACATTACAATACATTCCGCAGGCATCAGGCCCACTGATTTTCTCCGTCATGATTTTATCATTTCCAAAGTAAATGTCAATAAAGTAATTATTAAATATATATGATGCCAGGGTCAAAAGGTCTAAGCCCACATGAGCTTGCTCATAAGTGGGTGAAAGACCTTATGCCCCGCCCCGATATGAGCATAAAAGTGGGATGATAATCCCACGATATGCGAATAGAGGGTAGGATTGTGAGAGTGCATAGCACGGAACAATCCGTAGGCATCAAAGTCGGGGGCTTTTGACCCCGACATCATATATAAGAAAGACCCGCGTGGTCTTCCCAAGCAGGTCTTTCTTCCGGTCATATATTCAGTTTTATCAGTGCTTTATTATTCGCAAAGCTTGGAAAATGCATCTGCTACGAACTGAACCTTAGGTCCGATGATTACCTGAACGGAGGTCTTACCGGGTTTCATGACACCGGCTACGCCTGCAGATTTGATCACCTTATCATTCACTGCGGTAATGTCTTTTACTTCCAGTCTCAGTCTTGTAATGCAGTTGTCAATGCTTGCAATGTTGTCCTTGCCGCCGCAGCCTTCCAGAATGGTTGCTGCGATTGCTGCGAAATCATCATTTGCCAGCTCGATCTTCTTCTCTGCTTCTACATCATCATCTTCTCTACCGGGGGTCTTCAGATCCCATTTCTTGATAGCGAAGAGGAATACGAAGTAGAATACAGCAAATGCTGCAATGCCCAGAGGGATGATCAGCCAGATTCTGGCTGCTGCAGGCAGGGAGGATGAGAACAGCAGATCCATCGCACCTGCGGAGAAGCTGAAGCCTGCACGGAAGCCAAGAGCAACAGTGATCATGGTGAAGATGCCGTACAGTGCTGCGTAGATCACATACAGTCCGGGAGCTAAGAACATGAATGCAAACTCAAAGGGCTCGGTAACGCCGCAGATGAAGGAACAGATTGCTGCGGAAGCTACCAGACCGATCGCTGCCTTTTTCTTGGCGGGCTTTGCACATTTTACCATTGCCAGAGCCGCACCGGGGACACCGAACATCATACAAGGGAAGAAGCCGGACATATACATTCCAAGGCTCCAGGATACATCAGCGCTTGTCTCACCTTTCCAGAAGTGCTGCAGATCTCCAAGTCCGATGGTATCGAACCAGAATACGTTGTTCAGTGCGTGATGTAATCCGGTAGGGATCAGCAGACGGTTCAGGAAAGCATAAATACCTGCGCCGACTACATCCAGACCTACAATGGCTTCACCGAGAGCTACCAGACCGCCGAACAGTAAAGGCCATACGAACAGCAGTACAACAGATGCCAGAATAGATACCACACCTGCTACGATAGCTACGCAACGCTTACCACTGAAGAAGGACAGCCAGTCGGGAAGCTTGGTATCCTTGAACTTGTTGTAGCACATGGAACCGATAATACCGGCAATAATACCGATAAAGGGATTCGCAATCTTATTGAATGCCAGTGTCTTGGTAGCATCCTCAGCGATGGAGGGCATAATGGTCGTAACAAATCCGGTAGACAAAAGTGTTGTGAGCATCAGCCAGGAAGCCAGCGCTGCGATGGCTCCGGTACCGTCATTTTTCTCTGACATACCGACACCTACACCAATTGCAAACAGGATCGCCATGTTGTCGATCAAAGCACCACCTGCTTTTACGAGGAACAGACCGATCAGATTTGCCACGCCCGAGATCTCACCACCCTGCATCGTTGCCGGGCACAACCAGTAACCAATACCCATGAGGATACCGCAGATCGGCAGAACCGCTACGGGAAGCATTAACGCTTTACCCAGTTTTTGAAGAAACTTCATACATTTCTCCTCCTTTACATTATACTCAACCGGAACAGCTCCGGTCAGTTTCGTTAGTTGATACGGACGTACCGCTCTTAAGAGATCTGGAGCACGTCCTCGCCGGGAGATACCTCTCCCTCTTTCAGAATACTGATCTTGTTATATTCATCGGTATTGCAGACCAGGACCGGAGTGATGATATGCAGTCCGGCTTCCTGAATCTTCTCCAGATCCGCATCCAGCAGAAGATCGCCCTTTTTGACATGGTCTCCGGCAGCAACATGTGCCGTGAAGGGGGCCCCCTTGAGCGTCACGGTGTCCAGTCCGATGTGGATCAGAAGCTCCGCTCCCTGATCCGTTGTCATGGTGATCGCATGAAGCGTATCAAATACCACGGTCACCTCTCCGTCTGCGGGAGCATATATTTTCCCCTCAGAGGGGATCACTGCAAATCCGTCTCCCAATATCTTCTCGGAAAATGTAGGATCCGGTACCTCCGTAAGAGCAACTGCCTTCCCCTTACAGGGAGATCCGATACAATTCCCTTTTCGCTTACCTTTCAAAAAATCTAACATGTGAACTCCTTTCCGTCGATATATACCGCTGCAATGTTCAGTTCCTGATCCAGGAGTACGAAATCTGCCCTTTTACCAACGGATATACTGCCCACTTCATTGAAAATGCCGATCTCCTTCGCCGGATTCTCCGTGGCACACATCACTGCCGTCTCTAACGGCAGACCGACCGTTTTTACTACAAACCGCATACAATCCATCAGATTCGTCGCCGATCCGGCGATCGTACCGTCATGCAGGGTAGCCAGATTGCCTCTGACGGTAACCGGCTGTCCTCCCAACGTATATTCACCATCCTCCAGGCCCGTTGCACGCATACTGTCACTGATCAGGATCATGCGGTCAGCACCAAACATCGCAAATGTTGCACGGATCACTGATGGATGAATGTGTACACCATCACAGATCAGCTCCGGATGACATTTCTCTGAATCTCTCACTGCTCCGATCACGCCGGGCTCCCTGTGGTTCAGCGGCGGCATTGCATTATATAAATGTGTCGCATGCGATGCTCCATGTTCAATGGCTTCCCTTGCTGTATCATAGTCGGAAGCTGTATGCGCCAGTGAAATGACCACTTCTCCTTTGGCTCTGTCGATAAATTCCATCGCTCCCGGCTCTTCCGGTGCGATATCTACCAGCTTGATCAGCCCGTTCGCCGCTTTCTGCAGCTGACTGAAATATTCATAATCGCAGTGCATGATATTTTCCGCCGCCTGAGCACCCTTTTTCGCCGGACTGATAAAGGGTCCTTCCATATTGATGCCCACCAGGTGGGATCCACCGGAATACTCATAGCTGCCGGCATTTTTCATGACCTCCAGCAGTTCATCCTTAGGGATCGTCATGGTAGCCGGGCAGACACTTGTCACACCGACAGATGCTTCATATGATGTGATGACATCCAGTGCTTCCTTCGTACCGTCACACATATCTGCGCCCTTACAACCATGGAAATGAATATCCACCAGTCCCGGTATCAGATACATGCCTTCCGCATCCACAACAGCTTCCTCACCTGCCGGTTCCCCGGTACAGCTTACGAACCTGCCGTTCTCCACGGCTGCATCCCCTCTGACAAACCGATGCTCCTCTGTATATATATTTGCATTTCTGATTCTCATGACCTATCAGCTTCCCCTTTCTTATTCAGAAAGCTTACTGAGTGCTGCTTCGTCTGCCACCAGCGTCACATCATTATGAAGCTGTAATACCGATGCCGGCACCTGCGGTGTAATGGGGCCGAAGAAAGCTTTCTGTACGATCTCCGCCTTGTCTTCGCCGCTGGCTACGATCAATATTTTCTTCGCCTGCATAATGGTCTTGATCCCCATGGTATATGCCTGCTTCGGGACATCCTCAGCCGATGCGAAGAATCTCTTGTTGGCTTCGATCGTAGACTCTGTCAGGTTCACACAATGTACCTGCTTGTCAAAACTCTCTCCCGGTTCGTTGAAGCCGATGTGCCCGTTATGTCCGATTCCCAACAGCTGCAGATCCACACCGCCCAGTGACTGGATCAGTTCCGTATATCTACGGCATTCTTTCTCCGAATCCGGCTCCATTCCGTTTGGCAGATGTGTATTTTCTACCGGGATATTCACATGGTCAAACAGATTCTGGTGCATAAAATAATAATAACTCTGCTCGTTTTCCCGGCTCAGACCTTTATATTCATCCAGGTTCACCGTCATAACCTCAGAAAAGTCCAGATCTCCCTTGCGGAACCATTCCACCAGCTGTTTATACAGGCCGATGGGAGTAGATCCCGTAGCCAGTCCGAGAACACAGTTCGGTTTCATGATAACCTGTGCCGATACGATATTTGCAGCCTTTCTGCTCATATCTGCATAATCTTTTGCTTTGTATATTCTCATGAATCTCTCACTCCATTTCGCATATTTTACTACGGACATTCAGTACCATGGACGGTGCCACACTGAGTTCATCAATTCCCATCTGCACAAATCGTGTGGTCAGTGTCGTATCCGCTCCCAGTTCTCCGCAGATGCCGACCCATTTTCCATGCTTATGCGCTCCGTCAACAGTCATCTGTATCATACGCAGGACTGCCTCATGATGTGGATTATAGAATCTGTCCAGTCTGTTGTTCTGCCTGTCGATAGCCAGCGTATACTGTGTCAGATCATTCGTGCCGATACTGAAGAAATCAACATGCTCCGCCAGCTCCTCACTCATCATGACAGCCGCAGGAGTCTCGATCATAATTCCCTGTTCCGGAATTGCGTAAGGAATCTTTTCTTCCTCCAGCTCCTTAGCCACCTCAGCCACGATTTTCTGAATATCCAACACTTCCTCCACGGAAATGATCATCGGATACATAATAGCCAATGTTCCGTATTTTGCCGCCCTGAGAAGTGCTCTCAGCTGCGTCTTAAAGATCTCCGGCTGCTCCAGACAGATCCGGATCGCGCGGTATCCCATGGCAGGATTATCTTCCTTGCCCAGTCCGAGGTAATCTACATTTTTGTCCGCACCGATATCAAGGGTACGGATGATGACCTTTTTCCCTGCCATCATCTGTAGCACCTGACGGTAAGCATTGAACTGTTCTGTCTCATCCGGAAGAGAATCCCTTCCGAGATATAAGAATTCACTGCGGAACAGGCCGATACCCTCCGCATCATTCTCCAGTACATATGCCACATCCGATACGCTGCCGATATTGGCATATACATTGACCTTGCGTCCGCTCTTTGTCACGGATTCCCGTCCCTTGTAATCTGCCAGCAGGCTTCTCTGTCTCTGCTCTGTCTGCTGTGCCGCTTCTGCCTGCCGGAGCTGCTCTTCCTCCGGATCCAGGTAAAATACCGCTTCCCTGCCGTCCACAATAGCACGGGTTCCGTTATGGATTTTCTCCAGTTCCAATGGTACCCCTATCAGTGCCGGAATATTCATCATACGTGCCAGGATCGCAGTATGGGAATTCGTTGAGCCATGTACTGTGACAAAGGCCAGGATCTTACTCTTATCCATCTGTACCGTCTCACTGGGTGTCAGATCATCTGCCACAATGATCGACGGCTCCATGGTACTCCAGTCAATCTGCTCCTCGCCGGACAGATTACGGACGAGCCGGTTGGAGATATCCCTGACATCCGCAGAGCGGGCCTGCATATATTCATCATCCATGTTGGCGAACATCTCTGCAAAATTATCACCGGTCACTGCCACCGCATACTCTGCATTCACTTCTTCGTTCTGAATCATGTTGTGAATGGCATCCTGATAATCGTCATCCTCGAGCATCATCTGATGCACCTCGAAAATAGCTGCATTGACTTCTCCGACCTCCTGCAGCGCCTTCTCGTATAACTGCCCCAGCTGCGTCATCGTACGTTCCTTAGCCGCATCCAGCCGTTTCAGTTCTTCCGCTGTGTTGTCGATATGGATTCTCTTAACGAGACTGTCCTTTTTCTTCAGAACACTGACAGGTCCGATCGCTGTTCCCTTATATACGGATTTTCCAATATATTTTTCCATTTTCTACCTTCCAAACTCTGTCGTGCAGGTCTTCTCCTAGAGGTTCTCACGGAAAAACTTCTGAAGCTCTGCTGCGGCGGTATCTTCATCCGCTCCTTCTACCGTAACTTCCACGTTGTCTCCGTGCTTCACGCCCATTCCCATGATCGCCATCAGCTTGCTTGCTGCAGCTGATTTCCCCTTACAGGAAAGTGTCACTGTACTCTGATACTTTTTTGCCTCCTTGGCGAGCAGTCCCGCAGGACGTGCATGCAGACCGATTTCATCCTTAATAACATAGCTGAACTGTTTCATCGACAACATTCCTCTCTATTTTATATTTCTTGCTTTAATTATGTAGCATATTGTACATACTTTTTGCCTGTCGATCTTATTATATATACATATTACCCACTTTTTTATTGTTTGTCTACATCACTTTTGATAAATTGTATATTTTTGAACATTATCGTAAAATTTTGTAAACTTTTTAATAAAAAAATTCAATCGTATGCACATAAAACAGGCACATCAGCTGAGCTGATGTGCCTGGGTTTTTTGATATGATTTCATATGATTCCATGTAAGCACCCGTCATGGAGCTTACAGCATGCTTTTTAATCTTCATCTTCTGTTTTTCCCGGGATTCCATCTGATGCCTGTGTCATCTTCCTGTACTCATACCGGGGAAGAAAATCATTCCTGCCGTAGGCATCATAATAATTCATGAATATCCGCTGTAAAATATCCGGGATATACGATTCTTCTGCTTCCACCAGTATGATCAGGTGCTGGAGAGAGCTGTATCGGGTGCATATATCGTTCTTCCGGATATTTTGCCGGATTGCTTTCTCCATGCACTCCATTGCTTTATCGATATGATCAATGTACATCGTCTGGTCTGATTTTGCATCCATGGTGACCAGCACCAGATAACAGCGGTGCCGGTATCGTTCTCCCAGGCTGCTTACATATTGATACAGTCTGGCGAACTCACGATAGTCAAGATCTAATGCTCCTGTATAGCTTCCGCTCTCCAGCAATGCTCCGGCGATTACCTCCAGATCATTTTTTCTGGCCTGTGCATCCGGCTGCTGTTCCTCCAGCTCCTCATAAAACCGGTAACTGTTTTTACCGTTCTGTTTGACATAATACAACGCTTTATCCGCTTTTATATAATATTCTTCAAAGTTTCCTCCCTGTCTGCACATGCACAGACCGCAGGACAAGGATGCCGGTGAAGTCTCCGCCGTGACATTTTTTGCCGCACCAAAGCTGTCAAACAGCTTTCTTATCCGCATGCTCATCTCTGCTTCTGATGCCGCCGGCAGGTAGAACAGGAATTCATCTCCTCCCAGCCGGCAGACTACTGCATTCTCCATGCACTCTGTGAGCATTGCTCCTACCAGCCTGAGAGCACGGTCCCCTGCCTTATGTCCATAGACATCGTTGATCTTCTTCAGATTATCCATATCGACAAATCCCAGACAGCCATCATGCTCCTGCATTTTCTCAAGGATCAGCTTTTCACCCTTATGACGCATGGGAAGACCAGTCAGATAATCCAGGCTTTCCCTGGCCTCTCTCTGTCTGGCCAGCTCCAGCTCGCGGATGCGGTCCATCGTCTGGATCAGAGTAACGACCAGCAGGACCACCAGTCCGGTTGCGATAAAGATTCCGGACAGAGACACAACACGGTACACTGCTGTCACCTCCAGCATGACTGCGATCATGGCAGCCACCAGCCCGATCAGCGGCAGCTTGTAATGCTTCGCTGTTCCCTGAATAAGATCCCTGCAAATGGTGATAAATACCGTCAGGAAGGTTCCTGCGATCACCATGTGGGACAAAAACATTGTCGAGATAAAATCTGCGATATTCAGTACCTGTAAGGCCGTGCATAGTACAAAATTCACATAGGTGATACACTCTGCCACATGATAGACCTTCCGGTACCTTCCCTGCTGCACACTGTCAATATAGAACATGATCGGAACCGGGCAGAGCATCACAACGAAGAAGCACATATTCGACAGAATAGAAGCATTGGAAACAAACAGCTGGCGCAGCTTCGATTCTCCCAGCATCCACACTGCTCCCAGGAGCATGCACCATCCCAGGTACTCCAGATCAAATCTCGTCTTATATATAATATCAAGCACCAGACTGATGATCAGCACGACCAGTCCGGCAAACAGCATGGCGCAGGCGATCAGAGTTACCATAAAATAGCAGTGGAACATATATGCCCAGATATCTGATTTATCCCCACAATATACCGTGTTGACGACACCGGAATACTTGTCGGTAAAGGACTGCAGTTCGATCCGCACTTCCTTTCCCGCATCCTCGCCGGATGTCTCGCAGAACACATACCCACTGGCAGAATTTTTCCCAAAAGGTCTGGTATTCTCCGTATCATACACCGCCCTCAGTTCCCCACCGATGTAAATGCGCACATTCTCCAGAGAGGATCTGATGGCGATCGTATTTTCATGATAATCCTGTGGGAGCACTGACCGGATGACCAGAGGCTCTCCGGCAGGCACATTATACCGGCCCGGAACCGGGATTTCCTCTTTGGTTCCGTCTGCCAGCACCCGGTAAAAGGTTCCGGTATAAGTAATGCTTTCCTCCGTGACCGGTTCCCTTTCACTTGGGTAAATATATTGTCCCAAAAGGAATGCCGCAAGCAGCACACATATCACTACATAAAATAAAATTCATTTATACTTTCGGATCGTATATTTCTCTTCTGTCAACTTTTCTACCTCATTAAATGATACCGGGGCAGCCCCCGCTTTTATTCCCTTATCGGGGTTCTGTCCATGATCTTTTACCCACTTATCAACAAGTTTATCACACGTAGCTGAAAAAAGTAACTATCTATTTTACCCCGTAAAATGTTTATGGAAAATTCATTCGACAAATCATGCTTTCCGAACTAAAATAGGAATGCGATATGATAATTTCATGATCCTATGAAAGGAGAAAACATGATATGAAGAATAAAAAATATTCCATCATTTATAGCAGTTTAACAGGTAATACCAAGGTGCTGGCTGATGCGATCCACGAGGCATTACCACAGGATGAATGTGAGTATTTCGGTGTGTCCGACACAGTGATCCCTTCTTCCGAACTGCTCTATATCGGATTTTGGACAGACAAGGGAAATGCAGATACCAAGACATTACAGCTATTATCGCAGTTAAAGAACAAACAGATTTTTCTGTTTGGAACTGCAGGCTTTGGTGGCAGTGATGTCTATTTCCGGAAAATCCTGAATCATGTTAAGCAGTTCGTTGACGCAAGCAATGTTATCGTCGGAGAGTATATGTGTCAGGGCAGAATGCCGCAGTCTGTCCGGGAACGCTACTTGAAAATGAAGGAAGCTCCTGATCATCCGGCAAATCTTGATGTATTGATCCAGAATTTTGACTGTGCATTGTCTCACCCTGATGTAGATGACCTGGAGAGACTCAGACAAGCCGTTAGGAACTCATCCTTCTGATAAGACCATAAAATAAGGCAGCCCCACATAGCTGAGTCTGCCTTACTCTCTTTATTTAACATTGATGCCACTGGCATATTGCTGTAGAAACTGTTCCTTCCCGCAGGGTCTGCCAAAATAATATCCCTGCAGATAATCCACCTTCATTTCTTTCATTTTCAGAAGCCATTCTCTTTCCTCGATGCCTTCTGCGCATATCCTGACGTTAATACTATGTACCATGGGGATGATATTTTTATATAATTCATAATCCCTGTCACTGTTCATCGCCTTGGCAGTAAAATCCCTGTCCATTTTCACATAACTCGGATTCATATCACGGATACAATGAAGGTTAGAATATCCTGTTCCAAAATCATCGATCACAAAGGAGATCCCGTTCTTTTCCAAGCTTTTACGGAATTTGCAGAACGCCGGTGTCATATCCATAAATCCGCTTTCTGTCATTTCAACGCATAAACATTCCGGCTTTAAAGCGTACTTTTGAATCGCATTCAGAATATCCCGCTCCACATTGCCCTGCAGGATCTGAACATAAGAAACATTGACATTTATCCTGAAATCTGGAATATATTTCTGCATTTCACGGCACATTGCTGCGGCTTCGTTCAAAATATATCTTCCGGCGGGAATGATCAATCCGGTCTCTTCCAATAGTGGGATAAACTCCATCGGTGAAACAAACTTCCGTCCTTCTTCCGTTATCATGGAAAAACGCATCAGTGCCTCTGCTCCAATGATCTGTTCCGTCTGGCAATCCACGATCGGCTGATAATTGACTTCAAAGCCTTCATAATTGTTTACAATAGCATTACGAAGTGCTGCTACGATTCTTCCTTTTTGTAAAAAATCCTCATAGTCATTCTGGTCAAAAACATAGAATCCGTTTTTGCCCATGCTTTTTGCCTGTTTCAAGGCAAATTCAAACTTTTTGCGGCATTCTTCGGTTCCCTCACAAAATGTTGCTGCATCTATAACACCAATAGAAATAGAAAATATAGCTTCATAATTTTCGGTTACTATGAAATTATGAAGTTTATCTGTGATCTTTTCTTTCAGTGCCACAGCGTCTTCTGCGGAGGAAGCTTCCAAATCCACGATCACATACTGATCCGCTACCAGATGGTAAATTCTCTGCTTGTCTGAAAGGCATTCCTTCATACAGCCGGCTACGCTTTTCAGGATATAATTACCATAATCAGCTCCCCTGGAGCTATTGATCGCTCCAAAATCATCAATTCCTACATGCATGAAAAATCCCTTGGTAATGGGGTCTTTTTGTGCACGCAGATAATCAAGGAATTCCGGCCCGCCAAGCAGTCCTGTAACATTATCGGCTCTTCTCTTGTTGCCGGTCTCGTTCAGACATCCGATCAGATACTCTGCCTTTCCCTGCTGATCATTGATCACGATACCACGGCAGTTGATCCAGACCGGCATACCTTCTTTATCAAGCCACCTGTAATGAAGATTATGTACCTTTTCTCTTCCTTCGCATATATCCGCGAGATGCTTTGTAAGCATCTCACGGTCTTCCTCATACACTACCTTCATAACTTCATTTGCAGCATCTGTCAGGACATTTTTCGACATATTAAACCGTTCCACAGCTGACTGTGAAATCTCAAAGATATTATTCTGCAGATCAAATATATACAGGTAATCATCCATACATTCTGTAATGATCTGAAATAAGATTTCTGCTGTCTGCTCTCCAAACACTTTAAATATATCATTAATCACAACAAGAACCTTCCTTCCGACAGCTTCACTCTATTCCTGCCATTTTTCTAGGATAACGGTTTCTAAATAACTACACCATTCACGTAGAATATTTTTCTGAGAGTGCAGGATAAAAAACGTAGGCGTAGCGGGCTACGCTGAGGATTTTTAGCCTGTGCTATCGGGAAAATAGGCAAGTGATATGGGGTAGTTTATTTAAAACTGTTATACTAGAATAGCTTAAAGATCTTCACACGGTCTTGCATCTTGGCTGCTCCCTCTGCCAGATTAACACTGATCGCGGTATTCTCTTCTGAGGATGCTGCATTGCCCTGTACTACGCCTGACAGCTGTTCAATTCCCTTGCCGATCTGCTCCAAGGACTCTGCCTGGGAGTTGGCTTTCTCCATGGTGCTCTGTGCAATCTCTGCAAAGGACTCCATATCTGCAATGATCTGATTGAATGCGTCTGCTGTTGTTCTTGTGATCGTATTGCCCTTTTCGATTTCCACTAAGGTCTTATCGATCAGATCTCTTGTATTCACAGCCGACTTCGCACTGTCTGCTGCCAGCTTGCCGATCTGATCCGCAACCACCGCAAAGCCTCTTCCTGCTTCTCCTGCTCTGGCAGCTTCAATGGAAGCATTCAGGGATAACAGGTTGGTCTGGGATGCAATATCCTCGATATCTGTGATAATATTACCGATCTCCTTGGAGATTTCTGTAATGTGCTCCATCTCCGTCAGCAGCTCGTTCATCTTTTCTTTTTCTTCGTTCGCTTTGTTTGCAGAGGTTTTTACACGTGCCGATGCGCTCTGCGTTTCCTTCGCTGTATCTGCAGCCAGATCCACGACAGTGTCAATGGTGGCATTCAATTCCTCGATGACTCCTGCCTGCTCTGTTGCACCATCCGCCAGGGATTTTGATGCATTTTCCACCTCTGATGCATTCGATGATACCTGTTCTGCCAGATTTCTGATCTCAGTCAGGGTACTGTTAAACCGCTTCAGGATATACAGCAGTGATGTCTTCAATTCCGAGAAATCGCCCAGGAAATCCGTAATGTCATCACCATTTCTGGTCAAGTCACCCTGTGCGATTGCCTTTACCTCCACAGAGATCTCGCTGACATAATCTGCCAGAATACCCATGGCTTCTTTCAGATTCCTGATGGTACCACCCAGCTCATCCTCAGACTCATAGGTAAGCATTTCTACGTTGGACAGTTCGCCCTTGCGCAGGCTGGCAACTGCTGCCTCTATCTGTTCTACCGGCTCTGTAATGGAATTGGTAATGATCCTTCCGATCAGTGTTGTCACTACAGCAATCGCAAGACCTGCTGCCACAATCACGACAAATATGATGATGGTGCATACATTGGCCATGGTCTTTGCCCGGTCTAATTCTACCTGGAACTTGTCACGTAATGTAGTTAATTTCTCAGCAAATGCCTTATACTCTTCATACACCTCTCCGATCATCAGTTTCGCTGCTTCCTGCTGTTTACCTTCACGGCTCAACTTCAGGATTTCATCCGAAGCAGCCCTGTATTCTTCCCATGCAGCGTTTGCTACTTCGTAATCGTCCTGTCCTTCTTGAGCATCTCTGTCTGCAGACATGATTGCCTCCAGATTCGCATCGGTATCCTGGATCTGACTCTCCAGCTTCTGAATTTCTTCTTCACAAGAGGTCATAACAGCATCATCTGATTCTACCAGATGTTGATACTGTTTGATTCTATATTTTGCAGTCATTGTTTCTAATTCCTGCAGATCTTCCAATGCCGGAGACCAGACCTCCGTGATCTTCTCTATATTTGAACGGATCACTAATGTCGAGATCAGTGCCACCAACACTAAAAAGAATGTCATAACAAGCACTGTCATTCGATATAATTTTAATTTTCCTGCAACCTTTAAGTTAGCTATATGCTTTTTGATCTTTTCCATGATAGTTTTCCCTTCCTTTGTAAATTTTCAATTCAACTTCTATGTGCTTAAACGTCCGTATTATAGCACAGTTGATTGGAAAAATCTATTAAAAAATATAATTTTTTTTACCAAATATTAGTGATTCTATTGCAATAAACTGGTGAAAATCAATCTAAATTCTGTCTCCCGTATGGAGGCTTTTCATAATTCTAGTTTGTATTCTTTTTGTAACTATTCGGAGCTGCAAAACTGCGTTCTGCGAATGAGGTTCTGAATAGTTACTCTATTTTTGAGTTTCTTGATGTGAACCTAAATTACGTTTCTTGCATAGTTGTTTATTTTCATACATATCGGAATCTGCCTTATCCAGTAACATCTGCAGCGTGCAGGTTCCTTCATCCGTTGAGTGTGCCCATCCGCATGCATAGTCGATCGGGATTTGATTTTCGTTATTATTCCATCTGTCTTTTTCTCTGCTTAAGCCTTGTAACAGTTCCTCAATCTCCGTTTTGCTTGTATGATAAATCACAGCCATGAATTCATCTCCGCCATATCTTCCCACAAAATGCTTGTCCGGGATCACGCTGCGTAAAAGCCGGGCGAAATCCATGATCAACCGGTCTCCTGCCGAATGTCCCATGGTATCATTTGTAGTCTTCAGATTATTCAGATCAAACATGATGCAGGCTGTAGGCTCAACAATGGTATCCTGATCTCTAAGCAGAGCCTCACAGGCGCCTTTATTAGGCAGTCCGGTATGGGCATCCGTATATGCCCTCTGTTCTAACAGCTTATTTTTCATTGCCATCTTCATAGCTGTCAGCGTCTGCATAATAACCAGAATCACCAGACACAACATATCCAGCGCTGACAACAGTTCTATCGTACGTATCTTTACTGCAATTTTTTCTGAATAATTTTCCGCAGCAAATACCGTTTCATCTGTCATATGAAAATAAATTTCGCTCATATTCACAATATCTGTATTTTGATAGCCCTTGCTTCTTACTGCCTCGATTTCTGTTTTTAATTTCTCCCAATAATCACTCTGAACCTGCAATTTATCCTGATATTCTTTATCGTGAAGCTTTACCAGATCATAATGTCCATCCTGATATCTTAATCCGCTCAGAATATCATCCAGATATTTTATCAATTCATCGCTCCGGCTTCCTGTAATTTCTAATTTCACCATGCGCTGCGTGGCTCCACGCACCAGACCTGCATAATTGATCACACGCGCAGTCCCCTGTAACCTGGTAATCTGTACCATTATCATAATAATAAGAACCACCAGGATCAATATAAGACAGCTTTGCATCATACCTATTATATTTTTGTTTTTCCTGTCTGATTGTATTTCTCTGTTTAACATGTTAACCCTCACGAATGCTCTATGTCAAAATCATATGATCTTTTTCGGTTATTTTACGAATAACACGGCATGGGTTTCCGGCCGCCAGACTATAGGGAGGAATATCTCTCGTCACAACACTTCCTGCTCCTATGACGCATCCCTCCCCTATGGTAACACCACCACAAACAACCACATTGGATGCCAGCCAGCAATTATCTTTTATAGTGATCGGCTTCGCATACTCAAGAGTATAAAGGCTGCCATCTTCTCTTTTCCTGACATTACGCTCCTCAGGCAATAATGGATGCATAGGAGTTGCCAATGTAACATTAGGACCGATCATCACATTATCCCCTATATGTATTTCACCTACGTCTAAGCATGTGAAATTAAAATTAGCAGAGCTATATTTTCCGAAGTAAGTATGACATCCATAATCAAAATAGACCGGTGCCTGCAAATACGGAAGCTCTTCTGTTGCCGGCAATAATTCCCGCAATATCTGTGTCTGCACCTCTTGCTGATCCTCATCTGTCAAATTATATCTTCTTGCTAATTTACGTGCATGCAAACGTAATTGTTCCAATTCGTTATCCGACGAATCATACAACTCTCCACGTAACATTTTTTCTCTTTCCGTCATTTCTGATAGCCTCCTGATCTCGTTTTTTATATTGTTATGTTCTCTGGTCAAAGTCTCGCATTATCTTGCTGTGATAAAGTCTTTTTTGATGTCAAGAAACGCTTTCATGTCTTCCAGGATATGATACAGCATGGACCGGTTTTCAAATTCCTGTCTCGTAACTGGGAGCGGCTGCTGTTCATAATAGTGGTGCAGTGTCTCTAACTCCGACAGCAGGGTTTCCACATTATTTTGTTCTTCAAATTCATCGGCAGTCTGACGTATAAAATCTGCCAGTGCTTTCCCCTGCTCCGGCGTAGTGGTCAGACGGATGATATCTGCATATATTCTTTTCAGTATCACGCACTGTCTTGCTCTCATCTGCATATATTCGTAATAGTAATCATCCTCTGTGATCAGATGATTATTCATATATCGTAATGCCTCTTTTTTCAGATTCACAAGCATTGCGTCCAGTTCATCAAAACAGCTTCCTGTATAATCCGTCTTGTCCTCCAGTTCTATATAGATCGCCATTCTACGGAGGATGTACACGATTTTGTCATCCACTGTTTTCTGATACTCCAACAGTTGTCTTCTGCCATCCGGCATATAGAGATTCCACAGTGTGCCTATCCCCGCTCCGATCACCAGGATCAGGAATTCGTTCAGGATCATGGACGGACTGCAGCTCTTAGCTGAAACATAATGTGTACAAAGCACTGCAATAGGAGCAATCGCTTCCTTCATGTCTAATGCCATGCAGCTAAACAGATATGGGATCAGTACAATACCGAACGCCCACACGTGATATCCGGCAAGTGGAAAGATCACTGCTGACAAGATCGTCATGATCACAAATATGATCATGCGCTTCGCTGTTATCCGCACAGTTTCTTTCTTCGTATCCTGGATCGTCAGGAGAGTGATAATTCCTGCGGCATACGCAAACTGAAGCTGCAGGGCTGCTGCAAGCAATACGGCAGCTACGGAGCCGGTAACATATTTGATCAGTTTTATGGTTTCCTCAGTTTTCATTTTCATAGGTATGGTTTCCATTCTTACTATTTAAAATTCAGCACCCACCTGCCCTCTGACATATAGTATATCAGCTTTGCGGCTAGCTGTCTGCCTAAAATGACAATCGTACAATCAAACTCTATGGATGGAATACCTGCATAGTTCTTTCGTTCCTGGGAGTGTATCTGCAGCTGTTTGATGGTCCGGATCTCTCCAAGCGGATTACTTTTTCGATTTCTTCTGCTGTTTCGTCATCCACATAATACCGTCCACACATAATGATCTCCTAATAAGCTACGCTATGTTCTTATTTCATCTTATCATAAACACCTGATCCAAACGATTCAAGAGGGTCTTTTCAAATTATAATCTATCATATTGATATTATTTATTCCATGATTTTTATACGATTCATGAATCACATCGGTTGACAGAGAAACCGGAACCGCTTCGTCACAGAAAAGCGTGGAGCCGAAGAATTGATGATGTAAACAGACTCGTCTACAACATTGATGAAAACGGATTTTTGTGGATTATTTCCTGCCGTGGACACTATGAGGATTGATAAAAGAGGGCAATGAGCCCTCTTTTGAGTGGAGTGGAGAGTGCGGACAAAATTCTGGACTACTATAGGGCTTCGAAAGGAGCCTTTTTATGTATTCAAAAGAACAAAAGGATATTGCACTACGGATATATCATCAAACAGAGTCTGTAACTGAAACTATTAGGATTCTAGGGTATCCAACACGCAGAAATCTGTACACATGGATTGCTGAGGAAAATACCCCACCCAAAACAAGGAAAGAATACCCTGTAATTGATAATCCTCCTGATCATCCTCGCAATCCTCCATTAGAAGTAAAATTAGATGCAATTCACCGTTGCTATGAGCTCGGAGAAAATATAAAATATGTTTCAGAAGACATTGGATATAGTAGAGCCAGTATTTATCAATGGCGAAAACGTTATTTAAAAGAAGGTACATTAGGTCTTATGAATCACAAAAACATTACTCCGGGAACATTAGTAGAAGGTTCTGTTTCAAGTACAGTTATTTCTTCTGATGAAATAAATCAGTTGAAGGCTCAAATGCAAGATATGCAATTAGAAATAGACATTCTTAAAGAAACGATAAATGTATTAAAAAAAGACCCCGACATCGATCAGAGTGCTCTCAGCAACAGAGAGAAGGCGGTGATAATCGATGTCTTGAAAAATAGATACTCACTGCCATTATTATTACAGAAATTACAATTATCAAAAAGCAGTTATTATTATCAGAAACAATCCCTACAAAAAGAAGATAAATATACACTTTTACGTGTTAGAGTCATTGAATTATTTACAGAGAATAAAGGTCGATATGGTTACAGACGAATTCACGCCCTACTTAAGCGTGAAAATATAATTGTCTCAGAAAAAGTTATTCGTAGGATTATGAAAGAAGAACAACTTGTAGTAAAAATCAAACGAACTCGTAAATATAATTCCTATCAAGGTGAAATATCTCCAGCAGTAGATAATCTAATTAACAGAAATTTTTCTGCATCTAAACCTAACGAAAAGTGGTTAACAGATATAACCGAGTTTGCAATTCCGGCAGGAAAGGTTTATTTATCGCCTATAGTAGATTGTTTTGATGGCTTACTTGTCAATTGGAATATAAGCACTTCTCCAGATGCATTACTTGTCAATTCTATGCTTGACGATGCAGCTAAATTACTATCTGTAGGAGAAAAACCAATCATACATTCAGACAGAGGCGTACACTACCGCTGGCCAGGCTGGATTGACAGGATGGAGAAAAATGGTTTCATACGATCAATGTCAAAGAAAGGCTGTTCACCTGATAATTCTGCCTGTGAGGGCGTATTTGGAAGAATTAAAAATGAGATGTTCTATAATGCAGATTGGTCTGGGGTAAACATCTCAGAATTTATTGGTATTTTAAATGATTATCTTTATTGGTATAATGAAAAAAGAATAAAAAAATCATTAGGATATTTGAGTCCTATAGAGTACAGACATAGACTTGGATTGGTCACTTAGATAGTCCAAGAAAATGTCCGCACCCTCGTGTGTGAAGAAAACTCTGTAAATACGTAGATCTTCTATGATAATGAATGGCGGAAGGCTTGTGAATAAGCTTTCCGCCTTGTTTTTATATATAACAGCGAAATGATTGCATGTCAAGCTTTCGCACACCACCATCTGGTTTGGGAATCGTGGCTCGTCTTACTGGAGACGGAGTATACTTTCCACGATAAATGCGGTCGGTTAACTCTTGTTGATGTTCCTTTAGATATGGAAGAGCCTCCTCAATGGTCATGCCATCAATTTCTGGCGCTCCCTTGTTTGCCTTAACTCTCTTATACGCTCTGTTAAAGTTATCTTTATACAGTATCGCTTCCAAAAGTCTCGGCTGTGCACTGTCTCTTTCTTTCCATATCCGATGGAATGACCTAGACGCTTTCACATATTACCGGGAATACAACCCCTTACTTTTTTATGAGCATAACTAACGGACGCTCTCAGCCTCCCACTCTATGACAGCTCCACTGGATGCATCGATCGTAAAGTCATATTCCGTTCCGCCATAGATGATCTTGCCTTCGTATTCCGGACGTCCATCATCATAATCGAATTTCCATTCGTAGATGTCCTTTTGTGTTGCACCGCTTACACGGCCAAGTGCCGTCTGCTTTGCATCTGCCTCACTGACAGTAACGTTACTGCTATTGCTGACACTCCATCCGGATGTTTTTTCATCGTATGCGGAACTTAAAATCTCACCGGTATCCACGGCTATTTCATAGTCGTACTTCTTACCGCCTGCGTACCATTCAATTTCATATACCTGGCGTCTGCCTTCATAGTCCAGCTTTGACTTGGTGATCGTTGCATCCGTTGCCTTCACTCCGGCATGCTCAAGAGCTATCTTCTGTGCCATTTCCTCATCCACTGTGCCGGTTACCGTCTGCGCGGTAGCTGCGGCAGAACTCTGCGTTGTGGCAGAATCGGCAGCGGAGACTGTCGCCTCCGTCTGTGCCTGGGTATCTACCGCATTCTTCTCCCGGCTGCTCATTTCCATGACTGCACCCGTTTCTGCATTTACAGTGTAGGCATAAGCATAATCGCCCGAAGTAAACTCAACCTTATAGCAGGACGTCCCTGCTACTTCATTCAGGGTCGTCGCTGAAATTGCTGCATCCTCCGCAGCAATATTGGCTGCCTTTAACGCTACCTCCTGAGCTGCTTCCATGCTGATCAGCTGTGCCTGGCTGCTTGGCTGCTGATTTATCACTGGTTTACCGCCACATCCGGTCATAGCCACTGCCAGGGACAGTGCTGCGCCGGTTAAAATCAATTTACGTTTCATCATCTATCTTTACCTCCTTCTATTCAAAGTGAATTGCGTAGATTGTAGCAGGCAGCCTTTTGTTGTGTCAATAGACGATTTTTAATTTTTCTATTAAATTTTCATGTAATCTATTGCGGTAATCATAGCGGAGAGCGTAAGGCCGGAAAAAAGAACCAGGTTATAGGGAACTCCAAGGTTTTGGGAAAAATCCCTTCCCAGACCTACGATATTGAAATGGTTTGCAAACAGGAATGCCAGTATCACCAGTGGCACTGTCAGCCACACGATTTCATAGCGGCCTTTCAGTACCAGTGAAAAATGCCCTACCAGCCATGAGGACAGCGCCTGTGTCATCTCATATTTATAGGCAAGATAACTGGTAATTCCGCCGATCACATTTCCAAACACGATACCCACCAGCGGAACCATAACAAGATCCTTGAACCGGATCCTCTGGATGAACCAGACAAAAACCCATGTGCCTAAGATTGCCGTAGCAAAGGCAAAAAGGGTGCGACTCCACAAGTTGGAAGCCGGCATAAACAACAGCGCAAGCAGGACAATGGTTGATCGATGCGACTTGATAAAATCAACTCCTTTCTTTTCTAGGTTAGCCATCACTAACTAAATAGTAAAATAAATACGCAGCTTTGATCAGACATACCATGCCTCTCGCACTGCGTATCGCTTTGCTATAATATCATATACAGTTAGTCTTGTGCAACTTCGCAAAAGCACTGATTTTTTCCATGAGATAGTGAATAAATTGTGCAAATTGCTATTTTTTAATTTTAATATTCTCACATATCGGTCTTCATCATACTCCCATCCGCAAACATCACAATAATATTTTTAGTCTGTTCATTTTCGTTCAAATACATATTCCGATTCAGATGACAAATCTCTTCTGAAAGTATATCCAAGTCTGTCAAATTTTTGTATCTCTGCAGGATTCTCAATTTCTCTTTCTGCCATGAACCGAACCATTTCCCCTCGGGCCATTTTGGCATATGTCCCTTTCGTTACCAGTTTATTTCCCGATAACTCACAAAAGGAGATCGTAATATAGGTATCCTTAGGTGTCAGATACTTTTCTATGCACTTTGAGTATTCTTTTGATGCCAGATTAATGATAACCCTGCTGTCATCAATCACTGAACGATATAATCTCTCCCCCCAGTAATCATACAGATTTTTTGCATCTCCTATCCCGACCTTTGCCTGCATTTCTAACCGGTACGGTGTCACCCCATCCATTGGTTCCAAAACCCCATAAAACGCAGACAGGATTCTCAAGTGCTTTTGTACATATGCAAGCTGTCTATCCTCAAACACAGCCGGTGCCATATACTGAAATGCGATTCCCTCATAGGATAATACTGCCGGAGTAAGTCCACGGTACAGATCCATAGTTTCCAGTCTGTGAAAGTTCTGTTCGGCAATCTTATCGTTACATTTCCAGACTGCTTTCAGCTCCTCTTTGGACTGACTCTTCATAAAACTCAATATCTCTGCTGTCTGATCCATATGTTTTGGCACATTAACCGGTGCAAGGCTGTCCGTATCGCTTACCATCTTTTTTGCAGGAGACAGTATGATTTTCATCCTTCTAATTCCTTAAGCATATTTTCAGGGTCATCTGCTGCTTTGACTTTATCATTAGCCTTGATGATGACTCCCTGTTCATCGATAAGATATGTGGTCCTTACCACGCCCATAGATATTTTTCCATAGTTTTTCTTTTCTTTCCAGACATCATAGGCTTCAATAACTTTACGTTCCGGATCAGCTAAAAGTGTAAATGCCAGACCATATTTTTCTTCAAATCTCTTATGAGAAGCCACGGAATCTTTACTGACTCCAAGAATGACCGCACCCTTTTCCGCAAACTGCGGATATCTCTCTGAAAAACCGCATGCCTGTTTCGTACATCCGGGTGTGTTATCCTTTGGATAAAAATATAAAATCACTTTTTTGCCTGCATAATCACTTAATTTATGCATTACACCGTCCTGATCCGGCAATTCAAAATCGGGTGCTTTTTTTCCTGCTTCTAACATATATGTTTTCCTCCACTTTCTTATCTAATTTGGTTTTTACATTATAATACATCACCTTGCTGTGATAAAGTCTTTTTTGATGTCAAGAAACGCTTTCATGTCTTCCAGGATATGATACAGCATGGACCGGTTTTCAAATTCCTGTCGTGTGACCGGGAGCGGCTGCTGTTCATAATGGTGGTGTAATCTCTCTAACTCCGACAGCAGGGTTTCCACGTTATTTTGTTCTGCAAACTCATCTGCATATATTCATAATAGTAATCATCCTCTGTGATCAGATGGTTATTCATATATCGTAATGCCTCTTTTTTCAGATTCACAAGCATTGCATCCAGTTCATCAAAGCAGCTTCCAGTATAATCCGTCTTGTCCTCCAGTTCTATATAGATCGTCATGATCACAAATATGATCATGCGCTTCGCTGTTATCCGCACAGTTTCTTTCTTCGTATCCTGGATCGTCAGGAGAGTGATAATTCCTGCGGCATACGCAAACTGAAGCTGCATGGCTGCTGCAAGCAGTACGGCAGCTACGGAGCCGGTGACATATTTGATAAGTTTTATGGTTTCCTCAGTTTTCATTTTACTATCTCGAATCTTTGATCCTTTGCCATTTCTGTCTACCTCCGAATGATTCCTTTATAAAATGTTACCGCATCTGCCAGATCTTTATGATCGGGGTGTCCCTTTGCAATCCCTCCAACCAGCTTGAACGGACCGAAGGTATCATACCCCTTACAGGAAAATTTTCCGACAATCTTCCCCTGCTTGCTTTTTACGACTTCTTCTATTGACTGGAATGCCGCACTGCCGCCACAGGTGCAGATCAGAAAAACATCTTTATTTGCCGGTAAATTGACAGAAGCAAAATTTAGTACTGTCTGATGAAATTTCCCATAATATACCCCGGAGGCAAAGCCGATCAGGTCATATCCTGACAAATCTCTTTCTTTTTCCTTCGTAGCATCGATCAGATCTACCGCGTTTTCACCGGCGATTGCTTCCACCACCTTTTTGGTATTTTCATGGTGAACCGATGCATAAATAATTGCTGCTTTCATGTACTCATTCTCCCTGATAATTTTCTCTGTTTATCATGCTATTTCATGTTCTGGCAATGGTTTAATTTTACTATAAATAACCGTCCCCTGCCGCCTGTCGCAGTTCCTTTTCTTTGTGCCATGTTTTTTCGACCATTATAAACTATCTTTCTGACTTTATCTTATCATGCTAAAAATACCAATTCAATGAAATTTGAACAGAATATCCGGACAAATGACCGCCAGTCTTCAAAAGGAAATCAGTTAAAATGGGAAAACGAAGGTATATGGTATAAAGCTGATTATACCGGATACGAAGGTCTGGTCGAATACATGATATCCCATCTGTTAAAAAAATCATCACTGGCAGAAAATGAATTTGTTTGTTATGATCTTGAAGAAATAAAATATGGAACTGTGATTTATAATGGGGTAAAGAGTCCTGATTTTTTGGGCAAAGGTTGGCAGATTATTACTTTAGAACGTCTATTCCGGAACTTTTTCGGAGAAAGTCTCCAAATGCGATGGATTGAATAGTACAGAGAAAAGATAAAAAGAAGAAAAGAGAGGGGCCTCGGCACCCTCTCCCGATATAGAAGATTATGCTACCTGTGGATAGTCAATAACTGCAATTTCCTGCATCAATTTCTTTGCCATATTTACAATCGTTTCAAGTCGCTCAGCAACTTCATCCGTATAATATTTTTCTCCACACTGCTCACATTCAAGGCATGGAACATTCTTAATTACAATAATGCAATTTTTATAATTTACGACGTGTGTTGTTGTACTATTTACGGTTGTACTATTTTTGCAATACATACACATATCCATCACCTCTTTCTTCGTGTCTTTAAATCATCTTCAAATTTCTTTGTATCTGGATAGTACGCTGTTATGATATATATATTTATATTATCACAACCTGCAACAATATGCAAAATCCGTCCATTTACATTATATCCAAAAATCAGACAGCTTGGATTAGGAAAATCATCTGGATAATCCTCTATGATTTCGCCGGTTGCAATTCCATTTTTTACGTCGGCACGACTGATATCTCTTTCCTGCATTCGCTGTAAACAATGCTGTGTCCAGAGAATTTTTGATTCAGCACACAATTGTTGATATATTTCTAAATTCATTCGTTCCCTCCTTAACATTGTTGTAATCTATAAATATTATACATCAGTTTTACCTCATATAATACCTAAATCTAGTTTACTCTATCTTTAGCTCATATCGTTACAAAAACCTTATATCTCTTGTATTATAATTATAAGGCGTTAACAAATCGGATTTTGATAGGGGAAGGCATGAATATGATTATAGTAATGGAAAAAACACAACTTCAGGACTTGCTTCGAGCGCAAACTATTCAGCTTTTATTGTTGGATTATGATGAAAATCATATATTTTTCCTTTTCATAAACCGTAACATAATATTACCTATGTATTGTTGCAAAAATACTCCGGAAAATCAATAGTCTTTTGTGACACAACATTAGCACTAAACTGTCCTCGCATGGCACGGCTTTGCGATTTTCACTGTCGCTTTACTATGCTACAATCCCATCTTTGGCTCTATAAAGTGTCAAAGATGGGAGAAGGAGATCTTGTCTTGATGAGTATTGATGCCTTTGAAAAAAGGGAACAGACACTGCAGCTACATGCAAATGTCTTACAAGCCGAGCAGGAACGCATAGACGGTGCTCCTACCCTCAGTGTATCCGAAGCCAGAAAGCAACTCAGGGAGCGCATGAAAAATGTATAATGTTAAGTGGCGTACATATAGCAATATAAATTACGAGACAATTGTGATTTTGTGTAATTGGGTGGATGGATTGAAAAATGTTTCCCCCTCTCATAAGTTCTACCTTCTACCTTTTTATTGTCTCAACAATATGAATCATTTTCTCTAAGCATTGTTCAAAAAAGAAACGATAGCTTTCGCAATAATAATTTGCATATTCTCCTTTAGCAACATCAAATTCCCTATTTCTTCGACAGCCCCCTCTGCATAGTGTATGGAACTTACATTCTATGCAGTCTTTTGCAGACTTTTGCGACTGCTCCACAAATGCAATTGATTTTCGCTTTTCATCAATCTCTACCAAACGGTCACTATTAAAATTGCCTAGTCTGTATTCATCTAACATATAAAAATCGCACGGATACACACTACCATCGGCTTCCACCACATTCTGTATACCACAGATTCCTCGTTGTTCGCAGGATTCCGGCTGATATCCAAGCAGAATTCCTATATAGTTTTCAAATTGTCTTATATAAGGATGTTCTCCATTTTTCCAATCCTCGTACCATAAGTTAAATAACTCTACTAAAAACCGTCCATATTGTTCAGGTTTTAAGGCAAATGAACTTTCCCCCCTAATTTCCCCCAACGGATCCAAACATGCAATATACTGTTGATATTTCCACCCCTGCCTCTTATAATAATTATATATTTCCGTCGCATGATAAGCAGTATTCTGTGTTACTACCGTCAGAATATTGTAATCCACTCCATATTGATCCATAAGATCTGCCGCAGACTTAATCCGATCAAATGTAGGATTTCCATTTTTGTCATGACGGTACATATCATGAAGCTGTTTTGTACCATCTATTGATAGCCCAATTAAAAATTGATTTTCTTTGAAAAATTTACACCATGCATCATCTAGCAGATATCCATTCGTCTGCAAAGCATTATTCACCCGTATTCCATGCTTGTTATAATGCCTCTGGTATTCCACAGCTTTTTCAAAAAAAGTAAGTCCACGCAAAGTAGGCTCACCACCTTGATATACATAGCTTATTAACCCTTCAGCATGAATCATAGTCTTTCTAATAACATTTTTTAGTGTTTGTTCTGACATAAACCCATACGAATCCTGTGACCTTTTTTTCATTTCATCACAATAGAAACAGTAATCACATTGCATGTTGCACATCCCTGATGCAGGTTTTATCAGTACGCTGATTGTCGGCATATCATCCTCCCTATATTTTTCTTATATAAGTGCTACTAATACTTTTAATACCCCAGCCAATATCATCACAAAAACAGGATTCCATTTTGTTTTCCTAAGCAGTACCACACTGATTGCAAAAATCAGCACCATGTCCCATTTAACTCCATCAATGTTGATAATACCACTTCCCCAAAAGGCCGTGCAAACATCAGCCAATGACACTCCGCTCCCCAAGTTTGAATGTCATTACCGGAGAGAACTGGCTTGTGCTGCCACCTTCCCAGATTCCGTCCTTTTCATGATAAAGTGCTGGAGTAAATTTTTCAGATTTTTCTAGTTTAGAGTAATCAACATTCTTCATAGAATCATATGAAAATGTATTTTTATCTTCTCCTTTTGGAATTTCATAAGAAGAAAGTAAAATTCCCTGTTCTATTTCCATGATAAGGAAAAGATGTGGAGATGCATGACGTTTTCCAGTTATCGAACACTATTTCTCTTTTGCTTTTGCTATACTGGCGATATCTCCCACTCCATTCAATACCATTGTCGGAAGATAAGCATAAGTTTTGAGTGTGTCCTTCGTTGAACATCCAGAGAGAACCAATACAGTAGACATACCACTTTCCATTCCTGAAATCACATCTGTATCCATACGGTCCCCAACCATTACTGCTTCTGCTGAATGACATCCAAGCATATTTAATCCAGTTCTCATCATCAGTGGATTCGGTTTTCCACAGAAATATGCCTGTGTTCCTGTTGCCATTTCTATCGGTGCAACCAATGCACGGCAAGCAGGAGCAATGCCGTTCTCAATCGGTCCGGAAACATCTGAGTTTGCTCCGATCAGCTTTGCACCTTTCAGAACTAAATTCGTTGCTTTTGTTAATGTATCCAATGAATAGGAGCGTCCCTCTCCCACAACAACATAATCCGGATTTACATCATTCATTGTGATACCTACATCATAAAGTGCATTTAACAGGCCGGCTTCTCCTATCACAAATGCCGAACATCCTGCCGCCTGTTCTTTTAAAAATGCGGCTGTTGCCAATGCACTAGTATAAAAATGTTCTTCTGGCACATCAAGTCCCATCCTAGCCAGTTTCTGATTTAATTCTCGAGGTGTATATCCACTGTTATTTGTCAAAAATAAATATTCTTTCTTTTCATCATGTAGCCACTGAATGAATTCTGGAACACCTGGCAATATCTGATTGCCATGATAAATTACACCATCCATATCACAGATAAAGCCTTTTTTCTCATTAAAATCAATTACTGATTTTCCCATATTCATATATGTCCTGCCTTTCTTTCTCTTTAGAGTATGCCTTGTTCTTTCACTTCAGAAAAATCTGTTTTCTACGACCATTTTAACATTGTATCATCCATGCATAAAATCAAATGCATAGCGGTGTGAAATCAAAGTAAATTTTTCTATCTGCAGAACATTTTATGACTGCATATCCTTCACACATGTACTTCGATAGTCACTTGGCGAAATTTTATATCTTTCCTTGAATACCCGGTTAAATGTCCTCTGGCTTTCAAATCCACTATCCAGGCAAATATTTGTAATAGAATCGCTCGTATTTTCCAAGCGATGACATGCATAGTTCAACCTTGCATCATTAAGATACTGATTGAAATTTCTATGAAAGATTTTGGAAAAGAGTCTGGATAAGACATATTTACTCACACCCAGGTCTTTTGCCATTTCTTCCAATGATAACTTTTTCTTGAAATTTGCTGATACATAGGAAACCGTCTGGTAAATAAGGTCTTTGCTCCCCACATGACTTTTCTCTACCAGATTCAGTTTTCCTATGCAGCGCGCAAACACAATTTGAAGATATGCCTGTGCAACAGTAATATCCGACTGTTCTGTCTCTAAAATTGCATTTATAACCCTATATACCTCTGATTCAACCTTTTCCGCTGTGATGATTGGGTATTCAGGAGCCATGGATTGCATGATATCTGCAAATTTGGCAATCGTAAATGGCGATGCAATCAGATAAGTCACTGTATTTACCCCTGGTGTCAGTACCTGATAGTGATGAATAACATTTGGAAATACAAAGCCTATATCTCCTTTTTCCATATGGTAAAGTTCCTGTCCGACACCAAGCTCTAATGTCCCACTCGTTACACAAACAATCTCCAGTGCATTATGAAGATGTGGTTCAATATGTTTTGCCTTCCTATTTATTGCTATGATCTCCTCTTTTGTGTCAACATATTTTAATTGCATGAAATACTCCCCTTTGCAACATTTGTCTATATCTTCTTTCGATTTGGCAAGCAATTCTTTTACACCTATCTTATAATCAACTTGTAAATAAGGAAAGGAGGAATTACAAATCTAATTCATGTCCGATTTATCTGTTACTTCATCTGCAGCAATTCCTTTTTCTGCTTTCAGTTTTTTATTTGCATCTTCAACATTCATTCTTGAAAGTGCAAACATAATCAATACATCAAAGATTAACGGAAGCCAAAGATACATGAACTGCATCATATTAAGTGCAGACTGTGGCTGAGTTGCATTTTTTCCGACATATCCACTGAGCTCAAGCATCCATCCAACAACAGCGGTTCCAATACCTCCACCGATTTTTACACCAAGAGAAGTACAAGAGTACATCGTTCCATCAATTCTCTTTCCCTGTGTAAGATAAGTGTATTCAGAGCAGGATGCAATAACAGCATTCATATCTCCCTGCCATGGTCCCTGACCTAAGGCTGCAAGAGCTGTAAACGCCATCATCAGCGGAACACTACCCATATATCCGGCAACAACAACAAGTGCTCTACCGATGACTGCTAAGACATAACCTCTTAAGTTCAGTTTATATATGCCTTTCCACTTACCAACTAATGTCGGTGTAAAAATCAGGGCAATAATCAGTGGAATATTTACTGCCCATGCAAATTGTCCAAACAAATTCTTATTTTTCAGTACCCATGTCATGTAATAAATGCCAGCTCCAATCATGGCACCATATAACTGCTGTAAAATATATGTTCCACAAATCATCATGTAATATTTGTTTTTGACAAGAAGCTTGAATGCCTGTACCATTCCATACTTTTCATTATTATTCTTTACTTCTCCTTCATTAAGTTCCTCCTCCGGAAGTTCCTTAACAGAAAGTGCTGAAATCGTATTTACGACCAGACCAATGATTGCATAGATAATAGCAACCGTTCTCCATGCTGCAGCATCTCCACCACATTTATCTACAAATCCAACTGTAATCGCCTGAATCAGAAGACTTGTTGAAAATGCAAAAATAAAACGGTAAGATCCCATCTGTACACGCTCTTTGCTGTTCTTTGTAATCAGTGACGTAAGTGCTGAGTAAGCAATATTGTTTGCTGTATAAAACACGCCATTTAACAGTGTATATGAAATAAAGAACCATGCATATTTAGCCGTTGTTCCCAAACTGACCGGTACTGTAAAGCAGCAGACCAGCGTAATGGCACAACCAATATATCCGTATAGCATCCATGGCTTCGCTTTTCCCATTTTACTGTGTGTTTTGTCAATCATTGATCCAAAAAATATATCCGTGAAACCATCAAATAGTTTTGATACGGCAATCAGGGTACCTACGACACCTGCAGCAAGTCCTACTGAGTCTGTCAGATAGGGCATCATGAAGGATGTCAGGAACGCATAGACCACATTTCCTGCGATATCACCCGAACCATATCCGATTTTGTTATACCATTTTAAATACTTTTTTTCTTCCATAGAATTCTTTTGCTCCTCATATTCATTGCACTTAGAATCTCAATATGTCTAACCGTATGATATCTAATTCTATTTTTTCTCTGTTTTGTCTGATTGCTCTGTATATTCGGACTTTACATTACAATCAGACTCTCTTTCCTTGTTTACGGGTTACATGAAACTTTATTATCCCTTTACATACGGTATCAGTGTAAACCGGAACCGGAATAATACATCATTAAATCGATACTGATCCAATACAACCGGACCACAACTGTTAGAGCCTATTCCATTTAATGCATAATCAACACAAAGAACTACACTGTCGGATTCTGCTAATTCATAATTATGCGTTTTCTTCTCAAGTTCTTCCTGTGTATAATAAGAAGCATTGAATGAAAATGCCTTTTCTGCGGATGCCACAATTCCATATCGGCTGTTGTTAAGTTCTACATATCCACAATCATAATGGCTTCCATTTTCCTGTGGACGGATATAATCCTCATGCAAATCTCTTACATTTGCCCGGTACAGACCGTGGCTTGCTGCCTGATGTTTGTCACGATAGCTCTCCTGTGGTCCCATTCCAAAGTATCTGGCATCTGAAAGTTTTTTATCCAGGAACATTCTCACACCAAATCTCGGAAGATCTGGGAATTCTCCATCTTTTGTTGCTTCTATGTCTGCATCAATCTTTCCTGAAGCATCTATTTTCCATGTAATCGTCACATCAAGAATCTTCTGCACTGTCTCTGCCACAACAGAAGCATGGCTTACAATCTTCACACCATGTTTTCCCTGCACAACCTCTGTCGTATAAGCTCTTGTATAAGCCTTGTCATAGTGGGCTTTTTTCCATTCAGCTTTGATATACATATCGTTATCTGTTGGTGCTCTCCAGATATTTAATTCCATCGGATGGTTCAAATATTCCCTTCCTGCAAATTTCATCTCTGTAAAGAGTGCAGTACGTCGGTCGATGGTATACGCAAATTCACGACCTTTGATGTGAATCTGTGTATCATTTTCATTTACCTGTAATTCAGAGTCCACTGCTGTCTTTTGCATCCATTTCTCTGCAAGTTTACATTTTGCATCATCTTTACTTACCTCAATTTCATCAAATCCAAGAATATGGTCTTCATCCAACAGTGGCAATTCTTTTTTCAGATGGTAAATAAGTTTTAAATAACATTTCCCATTCTCTGGCACACTGATCTTCAGGTTTGTTTTTCCTTCCCCGTGTGGTACCACAGAAAATTCCGAAAGTATGTCTTTGCTGATCACAAGACCATCCTGTGTCAGTTCATAGCTGATTTTCACATAATCTTTCAGGTCATCAAAATCCATGTAGTTGTGAAGCACCAGCTCTCCACTTTCTTTATCATAGGAAACAACTCTTACAGGACGATATACATTCTTGTATTCCAACAGTCCTGTGTGTACAGTTCTGTCCGGATATACCAATCCATCCATACAGAAATTGCCGTCATGGATCTCTTCTCCATGATCTCCTCCATAAGCATAGATTGTCTTTCCATTCTCGGCAGTACCATGAGCAATCGCATGGTCACACCATTCCCAGACAAAACCACCACACATTTTATCGTTGTCCTGAATCATTTGGAAATAATCTTCAAAATCTCCAGGTCCATTTCCCATGCTGTGGCAGTACTCGACCAGAAGGAATGGCTTGCTTCCGTCCTTGTCCAGATATTCCTGAATTTCGGAAAGTGCCGGGTACATCCGGCTGTACACATCCAGATTGCTGTAATCATATGTTTCATCATAATTACGGTATCTTGCACTCTCATATTGTGTGATGCGGTCTGGATCATAATTCTTTGTCCATTCTAGTGCTTTTTCAAAGTTGCAGCCATAAGCACTCTCATTTCCCATTGACCACATAACAATACAGAAACGGTTTTTGTCACGTTCCACCATGAGTTTTACACGATCAACGATTGCCTCTTCCCATACCGGATCATCTGCAATCTTCTCGTTCCATCGCTTGAACCGATTGTAATCGGTGTCTTCTTTTCTGTAAATCATAAATGGACCATGAGCTTCAATATCTGCTTCATCTATCACCATGAATCCATACTTGTCACACATTTCATAGAAAAATGGTGCGTTCGGATAGTGGCTGGAACGGATCGCATTAAAATTATGCTGCTTCATTAACGTAAGATCGGTTGTAATCTGTTCCAGACTGATTGTAAATCCCGTAACCGGATCGGAATCATGTCGATTGACTCCACGGAATTTAATCTTCTGTCCATTTAGATAAATGACCTGGTCTTTAATCTCTACCTTTCTTAATGCAATGTGATCCACAATTACTTCATTTTCTGTTTCAAGGATCAGTTTATACAGATATGGATTCTCTGTATTCCAAAGTTCCGGACTTGCGATTTCTAATACAGCTGTTCCTTCTTCGTCAATACTTCCTAGTGCTACAACTGCTCCATTTTTATCTTCAATCGAAATTTTTACATTTGTTGGAGAGTAGAATTTCACATCAAGTTCTACCTTTGCAAGTATATCCTCAATCTTTGATTTTATATGATAATCGCTGATTGCCTGCTCTGGACGTTTCAAAATGTACACATCCCGGAAAATACCACTCATACGGAATTTGTCCTGATCTTCCAAATAAGAACCATCACACCACTTCATTACCAACACTGCCACCGTATTTGTTCCATCCTGAAGTACATCTGTAACATCAAACTCACTGGTCATATGGGAAACCTGGCTGTATCCTACATAAGAACCATTGATCCATACATAAAAGCAACTGTCTACTCCTTCAAAGTTCAAAAAAGCTTTTGATGCTTTCTCATCTCTACTGTACTCAAAATTATGTACATAGGCTCCACACGGAATATCCTGCGGCACATATGGTGGATCAAATGGAAACGGATACCGGATGTTTGTATACTGATGTGTATCATATCCTGCCATCTGCCATACACTTGGAACCTGAATCTCATCAAAATTTTCTGTATCATAATTCTTCTCAAAGAAAGAATCCTTAATATTATAGATGCTGGTAAAATACTGGAATTTCCAAGTTCCGTTTAATAACTGCATACGGTCTGATTCTTCCCTGTGTTCCACCAAATTATCCATTCTTTTGGATGCTGGAATATAATAGGCTCTGGCTGGCATTGTGTTTTCGTGCAGTACGTTTAAGTTTTCATAATAACGTGGTACAATCATAAATAGCTCTCCTTCAATACATATACTTTTTTGTTTTTTGCTTTTTTAAAATAAACCTTAATACTTTACTTATATGCTTGCATTCCTTTGTTATGTTATATATAGCTTATCTTATTCTGCAAAATATGTCTATGAATTTGATTGGATAAAATATGCACTAAATGATACAATAATAAAAAGTGTGAAAAGAGGTGCTGCTCTATGTATATGAATACTGGTTATCTGAATCACTCCCACATGGATTTCAAAAACAAAAGTCGTCCACTGATTGTAGGAAGCTGTGGCACTTATCGCCTTTCCAGCTATCCAAAATTGCCAACCTACCGTCCAAAGGGACGCCTGGATTATCAGATCATCTATATCACTGCTGGTTGTGGGCATTTTCATTTTGACAATGTAGATAACGAAACGATTGTTCCCGCCGGTAATATTGTGCTGTACAGACCGAAGGAACTTCAGAAATATGAATATTATGGAGAAGATAAGACAGAAGTATACTGGATTCATTTTACAGGTAGCAATGTAAAAAATATCTTGCGTCAGTATGGATTTCCGGATAAAGAACGAGTTTTCCAAATCGGCACATCTATGGAATATGAACGGATTTTCAAGAGTATTATCATAGAGCTTCAACACTGTCAAAACGACTATGAGGAAATGCTTGTTCTTCTGCTTCGTCATCTGCTAATCAATTTCCACCGAGAACTGACACGGGAACATATTCTGAAAAGCGAATACCTGGATCAGGAAATGAACACTGCAGTGACCTATTTCAGCGAAAATTATAATCAGAACATCAACATAGAGGATTACGCAGCCTCACGAGGAATGAGTGTCAGCTGGTTTATCCGGAATTTCAAAAAATACACCGGTTCCACACCAATGCAATTCATCGTAGAAACCCGGATCAACAATGCTCAGATGCTACTTGATGCAACAACCTATTCCATCAATGAAATCTCTAAAATCGTCGGATATGATAACCAGCTATATTTCAGTCGGCTTTTTCACAAGCTGAAAGGATATTCACCGAGAGAATACCGAAAGCTGAGAAACAAATTCTGAAATCCACAAAGAGGATACCACCGAATCATCAAAACAATGATTTGTGGTATCCTCTTCTCACTTTTGCAATTCTTATTTTACAAACTCACTCCTTTAAATGTATCTTTTATGTTCTGTTAATAATCATACATCATATATGTAAAATCCGCAATTTCAGTGAACCTACATTGAATTTTTCGAGACTACCTGTTTTATTCATAATTCCATAAATACATTTAAAAAGCAAAATCTTGTGCAGAAATGACACTGCACAAGATCTCACATACACAACAATACTTAACAAACACTCATTAATAGGGACAAAACAAACTAATTGATTACTTATTAAAACTCTGTAATAATTCCAATCTACATTTTAACGTTTCTTCGCAGAGTAAATAAATATATTTTCCGCTTCCATCACCGTAATTGCCCTCCTGCTCAAAGGTAGCACCCATCTCCTCCTGCAAACGTTTAGCTACTTCGTCTGCATCATCCACTTGGAATGCAATGTGATGGATTCCTTCTCCATAGGTATTAAGGTAATCCCTCCATACAGAAGGTTCTTCATTGGGCTGAATCAATTCCAGCTGAACACCAGGGGTCATATCAAAAAATGCCATGACGCATGCCGCATCCGGTGCCGGTTTCCCATAAATCTGTGTCTGTGTCACATCAAATGTGCCGCAATCACATGTAGGGGGTATTTCACATCCAAACAACAAAGCAAACTGCTTTTTTGCTTTCTCAATATCGTTTACCACAAATCCTACTTGTGCAAATTTAGACTGACTGACAATTTTCTTAACATCCATTTCTAGCTTATCCTCCTTAATTGTTTTTTGTTATTTGGGCCCGAATTTTATTCATTACTTCACTGTTGTCTCTGTCCACCTTAATATTCAGCTCTGTTTTTAAGCTGTCAAAAGTGTCAACAAATGAATAACTCTGATCGGGATAATAACCTATATGATAATATCCATCTGTTCCGCATGCTTCCTTGATTGTGCGGAACGCCTCTTCCTCATCCGGAGTCAGGAATGCCATATGCATCATTCCCTCCCCATGCTTTTCCAAGAATGTCTTCCATGGGCTGGGTTCATCTCCTGGCTGAGTAAGCTCCAAAGTAACATTTTCCAATTGAATTACACTAATTCTGCAATTTGTATAAATCTCCGGATGTCCATTCGTTAATACCGGAGCAACATCAGGTCCCGGTATATTCCATATTCTTGGTCTTTCAATACCAAGTATTTTTGTCCAAGCATCTACTACCTTGTCAAGATCCCTCACCACAAATGCGATGTGTACAAGCTTTTTTGTTCCAATTGACATATTCTTTCCTCCTCGTATATTGTCATCCATTTATAAAGGCATTGCATTACCACGATAATCAATAAACCATTGATCCTTTTCTATATGCGTTGTTCCTTCAAGAATATTGCAAAATCCGATAGCAGCTTCTTCAGGTTCTATCTGTGCTGTAGTTCTTCCCATATCTGTATTCATTCTCCCAGGGTGCACGGCATATACATTTATGCTTTCGCCAACTGTCACCCGCAATGTCTGAATGATTTTATTGGCAGTTGTCTTAGAAACCCCATATGCCGGGAACAAGCTACCTTCATTCGCAAAGCTGCCTCCTTCTGATGTTACTCCAATAAACAATCCTGACTTTTTGATAACAGGTAAAAAATCTCTAAATACCGTGATCAATCCAAGCGCATTTACTTCTATCTGTTTCCGAATATCATCTAAGCTTTCTGTCAGCAGAGTCTCTGTGCGATCAGATTGAAGTAAAATACCTGCTACGTATACAACCGCATCTATTTCCCCCACATGATGCTTTGTCCATTGTACTGCATCCCTTATCTGTCCTTCATCTGTAGCATCCATCTGCAGATAAATTAGATTCTCTCTTTCAGAGATAGTGTCATCCAATCTTCTAAGCCCTGCGACAACAGTATGACCTTTTTCCGCCAACATTTGTGCCAATACATGTCCCAGACCTCTCCCGGCTCCGACAATCACAATCTTCATTTTTATCCTCCTAAAACACTACATTTGCATCTTGTAATCGTTTCTTCACATAGGTTAGACTTTTTAAGTACTCTTCGTCTGTGTCTAGATGTTCAATAATTACTGGCATATCGTGATTATAGTTCTGAAGATGTTGAATTAATTGTTCAATATCCAATATGCCATTTCCACAGTTGGTTTCTTCCAATTGAAAAGTCAATTCTCT
Organism: Clostridium sp. AF34-10BH; assembly: GCF_003478095.1. Classification (NCBI taxonomy): domain Bacteria; kingdom Bacillati; phylum Bacillota; class Clostridia; order Eubacteriales; family Clostridiaceae; genus Clostridium; species Clostridium sp. AF34-10BH. The sequence goes on along the minus strand of NZ_QUEC01000018.1, from coordinate 6,348 downwards.
TTTAAGTCTTATATCCTTTAGGTGACAACTCAATATTCGATCCCCAATCTTGTCAAAACACTCTTGCATAAATTCATTGATGTGAAAATATCGCTGTGGGGAATTAATCATATTGACAAAATCAAAATGAATCCCAAATTCTTCTCTATTTATATCCTTCTCTAATCTTAAATACTCATCCGGGCCGGTTGGATACATCCATGGCATGGGTTCAATACTATATTTGACCCGATGAGGTCGTACCTCATCAATCAGTTTTTTTGTATAACTGACCAGTTCACTCCATGCTTCCGTAGAAAAGTTTTCAGGATATCCTCCATCCCAAATCGGTCCGCCAAAGGTTCCAGCAACGTTGACACAGCAGACCGCACCGATTTCATCTGCAAGCCTTAGCTGCCTTCGTGCATATTCCCGAGCTTCTTCTCTTTCTTTTGGATTGACAGCAAAAACATTTTTCCAGATTCCCACCTCTGCGATCAACAGATCATGTTTTTTTGCTTCATTCATGTAATCTGCAACTAATAGATCTGATGCAGTACAGTCAACAGGAAAAACGACAGCTTTGCATCCCAACAGTTCCATTTTTTCTGCCCATTCTTTAGGTGTTGTATGTTTCAATGCAGTGGAGATCCCCAATCTCATAACTCATTACCTTTCTTCATATTCCGTCTCTAACACTTGAGGTAGTCCTGTTTCTGCAGATTTAATAATGCTTGTAATAATATCCACAACATGAACTGCCAGCTGTGCATCCTCTTTCTCATTATTATCTAATTTATGAACAAGATCTACCACACCTGCTCCTCGTACGAAATTGCCCACATCCTGATATAATTCGGGAAGTGTGCAAAAGCCTCCGTCATTTTGATCCTGTCCGCCAAAGCATTCTGCAAGCATTTGTTCCCTTCGATATACCTTCGGAACCCCTCCGGTCATATTAGGATCCGGTGCTTCTAAGGTTCCATCTGTCCCATATATCTCCATGTGCGGCATGGTACTTTTGGAAATATCAAAACTAAAGTTCATATTAGCAAGCATCCCATTTTTTAAATCAGCAATCACTGCGAAATGAGTAGGTGTTTCTACCGGAATTTTGCAACCAAACCGTTCACTGGTATACACTGTTCTTTCAGCAAATCCTTTCTTCGCATTTGCGTACACTTTCCTGACAGATCCAAAAAGTTTTACTAACGCAGATAAATAGTATGGTGCCATATCATATAAGGGTCCTCCACCTTCTTCATAAAATGCTTCAGGTCTTGGATGCCATGTTTCCACTCCTGCACTCATCATATTGGCATTTACATATAAGGGTTTTCCAATCCACCCATCATTGATTAATTTCTTGCAAGTACTGAGTGAACTACCCAAAAAGGTATCCGGTGCGCATCCCACTGCCAAACCTTTTTTTCTTGCCAGTTCTTGTATTTCCCGTGCTTCTTCCAATGTCAAAGCAAACGGTTTCTCACAATATACATGTTTACCTGCCAACAGTATTTTACGATTTACTTCTGTATGCATCTTGGGCGGTGTCAGATTTATAATAAGCTCCGTCTCTGTATCGTTCAACAATTCATCCGGAGTTCCCCACCGTAGAATATTATACTGTTGGGCAGTCCTTTCTGCTACATCTGAGTGAACATCCGCAACCATACAGATTTCCAGTTCCCGGTATAATCTCTGAATGTCCTGAATATACTGTTTACTGATCACTCCGCAGCCCATAATACCAATCTTCATATGTCTCCCAACTCACCTTTCACAGTCTGATTTATGAATTATTTGACTCTCCAAATTTTAAGAACTTAAATAATATAAGAATAATCGCAAATGCTACAACCAGCATAATCCATGCCTGTGCAGACGCATATCCCATTTTAAAATAGGTGAATGCATTCTGATACAGATAAAGCGAATAAAACATTGTTGCATTATTGGGTCCGCCCTGTGTCATAATGTATGGCTCTGCAAACCACTGAAAGACGCCAATCACTAGAGTAACCATGTTATATAAAATGGTAGGCTTCAGCAAGGGTAGCGTAATGGAAATAGTCTCCCTAAAAAAACTTGCCCCATCGATTTCAGCCGCTTCATACAATGTTTCTGAAATATCCTGCAAACCTGCCAAATAAATTATGATAGCATTTCCACAGGTCCATATCATCATCATGATAAATGCAGGCTTTGCCCATGTAGGACTTGCAAGCCAACCGGGACCTTTAATACCGATATATCCTAATAGCGTATTGACAACTCCAGTTTCTGGCTGCATAACCCAAATCCAAAGCAGACAAGCCACTACGGTAGGTACAAGCGTTGGAATAAAGAACACAACTCTCATCCAGCCAGTATGTCTTAATTTTTTGCTATTAAGAATTACAGATACTGCAACAGCAAAAAAAGTGGTCACCGGCACCCCGATTAACATCATGTACGCTGTATTCTTACATGCTTTAATAAACGTCTGGTCATGAAAAAGGGTGACATAGTTTTTTACTCCCGTAAATACCGGCTCTTTAATAACGCTATAGTCACAAAAAGAGTAATATAAAGAGCTTAATATCGGGTACAGAGTGAATCCTAAAAATCCTATAATCCAGGGAAGCACAAACAAAATACCATTTTTTGCTTCAGCCCTTCTCATTCTCGAGTTTTTATATTCGCTAAATTCCGTTTTGACTGTTTTCTTCATAACGGCCTCCTATCCTTTGATTCCGCTCATGGTTATACCCTGGATAAAATACTTCTGAAGTACAAAAAACAGAAGCAAGACCGGAAGTACCATCACAACCCCTAACGGTAACAGTAAATCCCAGTTGGGATCATAATTAGACTTTAGCATTGATGCCGCAAGTGATAAGGTATACAATCTATCACTTCCCAAGAATACTAACGGTCCAAGGAAATCATTCCACGCTCTGATAAATGCCATAATTGCTACAGATGCTAATGCAGGTTTTGAGATTGGCATAATTACTTTTAAGAAAATTTCAAATTCATTTGCTCCATCAATACGCGAAGACTCTGTAATTTCTTTTGGTACTCCCGTAAGGAATTGCCGTAATAAAAATATATAAAATGCATTTCCAAAAAATTGCGGAACAATCAGCGGAAGGAATGTTCCTACCCAATGCATTTTGGTGAACATTAAATACAAAGGGATCATTGTTACCTGATACGGAAGAATCATTGTGGCAAGTACAATCATAAACACTTTATCTCTTCCGGGCCAGCGTAATCTTGAAAATCCATATGCTATCAAAGAATTAGAAATCAAAGCTCCTACTACACTGAAAAAGACAATTATTAATGTGTTTTTTAAATACCGTAAAAAAGGAATCTGCTGAAACATATTTATGTAGTTATCAAAGTCAAAGTGCTTTGGCAGCCATCTGAACGGTACCTGAAAAAGTTCGCTGGTGCTTTTAAACGATCCCATTACAAGGAAGAAAAAAGGAATAAGCCAAAGCAGTGCGAAGAACAAAAGGATGAAATATAATATAAATTTTCGGAAGAAGACTCCCATTTTGTAAAGACGCATATTTTTCTTCATATTGTTTCCTCTTATTCAGACAGGATAAAGCAATACCTTATCCTGCCTGAAATCACTTGTTATTTACTTCGCATCCATTGTTGCCTGCATTTGATCCTGAAGAGTCTGTAAAGCAGCCTTTGCATCAGCATCCGGATTATATATCATGTTCTGTCTCAGTGCAATAAACTGATTCGACAGTTCTGCAGATACAGAACAAAGTGCCGGAATTCCATTTTCAGGAGAGTTTGCAATTTTACGTTCTAGTGCATACATTTCATCACCATTTTTTGTCAAGCTGACATCATCAAATGCCGCATCGATAACCGGAATGGATCTCCACACAGAGAAATTATCTTCATTGATACTTCCCTGTTCAGCAAATTTAATAAACAGTGCAGCTAACTGTGCTTTATCAGGGTCTGTTCCTGCAGGAATCGCAAAGACATTGGTTCCAAACGTTGTACTGTTTGCGCGTCCACCTTCGGGGACAGGAACTGCACATACTTCGTATGGCACATCGGGTGCATACTCCTTTAAAGCCTCGGAAAACCAGTTTCCGGTAATAGTCATGCCTACTTTTCCAGTCATAAACGGATGATCGGGGGAGAACATCTGTCCCAATCCAGAAGTAAAGGCATTGATTTTTTCCGGATCATATTTTTTAGCATATCCCTGAATCCAAGCCATATAATTCAGCATTTTATCCGAAGTTAAATCCACTTTTCCAGTTGTTTTATCATAAGGATCCGCGCCAAACAGATACGGCAGGATAAATGCCTCATTTCCGGAATCAAGCCACGGCACAATTCCAAGCCTGTTATAGGATCCGTCAGCAGCTTTCACTGTCATCGCATCAGACCAGCTATCCAGTTCTTCAATGGTCTTAGGTGGATTTTCAGGATCCAAACCGCACTCTTTTGCAATTTCTGGATTATAATATAGCATGATAACATTGGTATCCTGAGGAATCAGATAGCAGACGTCATTATAATACATGACATCCTTGCAACCTTCAAAAAAGGAAGACACATCCAAGTCAATTTCGTCTAACACTGCATCAAGTCCCATAAAGGATCCTTCTGCCGCATACTGATAACACGATATAGAATTGTCTGTCACGATCAGATCAGGAGCAGTTCCACCTGCTATTGCGCTAAGGAGCTTACCATTATTTATTCCTGCGCCATCAGGTACAAACTGTAAATCACACTTTATTCCAAGATCTGCATAGGCTTCGTTGAATGCATCAACTCTCTTCTGCTCCCATATAGCAGAGTCACCCGTATATGCCGACCAGAATGTAAAGGTACCGGTTTTCCCAATATCCGTCACTTCTACTTCAACATCATTATCTCCCATTTTTACAGTTTTTACTGTGGTTGTCTTGTCTCCGTCAAGGCTGACGGCCTGTGTCTGAGCTGATGATGTTTGAGAAGCATCCATATTTTCAGTATCTTTGGTGCCTCCGCAGGCAGTCAGGCTAGATGCAATTAACATTGTCGCCATCACCGCTGCTAATGCTTTTTTCTTTTCCATAAATGTACCCTCTCTTCAATTCATTAAAAAGCGATTAATAGTTGCGTCATCATATTTAACAAGCTTGTTTTGTATGTAAGTGTATTCTATCTCTAATTAGCATTTTTTGCTTATAATATTTTGTTATGTACTTATTATTTTTTGTCATTTATTTCATTCTCATTGACTGAATAATATAATTTTGTAACAAAATTAACAAACATATTGACTGTATCGCCTAAAAATAGTAGTATATTTGTATATTATATCGTATAACTTTTCCTAAATTTACGGATAATTTGTTTTAAATTATTGTTATTGTAATTGCTTATAAATTGCTATTGAATAAGCAAAAGGAGGCTTTGTATGCAATCTTCTGAAAAAATGGAAAACATAATTACAGATCTTGATTATAACGTCAAATTTTCCTACATGGGTGCGCCAAGATCATTTCCTGAACATTGGCACGAATTTGCGGAGTTTATTATCGCAACTGATAATAATGGCAGTTACTCTGTCGGAAACGAGCAATACCACCTTGACACCGGGGATCTCCTCTTAATCTGGCCGGGTGAAATGCACAGCAATATATCTGTAACTTCAAATAGTTCTCTCTTGCTTCAATTTGGTGATAACTTTATTTATAACTGTCATGACCTAATGATTAACTATAGGCATTTTAAAACCTATCACAAAATAGGCCGCGAGGATATGACAGAATTAAACGAAATATTAACCTATCACATGAAAGAAGCCTATCATATTTTTAAATCACATGACCCTTTTACCGAAACAGCTTGTACTATACAGATTTATTCAATGCTGATGGCTTTAGGTAAATATATTTATAATAATATAAATACAAGTCAGATTACCTCCAATTGCAGTAGCCAAAATTATATTAAAATACAAAATGCATGCACTTATATTTCTCAAAACTGTGAAAAAGATCTGTCTCAAAAGGATATATCCGATATTTTTGGATTTAGTCATTTTTATTTTTCACGGTTATTTAAAGAATATACACATATGACATTTAATGATTATCTATCGAACGAACGTATTCAGCGAGCTACCCGACTGTTATGTGAGGAAGCCCTGCCAATTACGGAAATAGCTTATCAATCCGGATTTCAAAGTATTTCTAACTTTAATCGCGTTTTTAACAAAATAACGCATTATTCTCCGTCTGAATACCGTAAAAAATACAATGGAAATCAAGAGCCCACAAGTTAATGTGGGCTCTTCAGACTGTAGACAAAGCTCCTTCCTGTGAGGGAGCTTTTCTTGTGTCATGA